>CAYUVQ010000060.1:0-19483 GCA_964448175.1 uncultured Cellvibrionaceae bacterium
GTGTAATTCACACCCACTTCGAAATTGTAATTCTGGGCCAGTGCAACACTGGATGCGCAGGTCAGCGCCATGGTTGCTACTAAAGTTTTAAGTTTCATGAAGTTCTCCATTGTGTAATTACATCAACCTGCATCTCAATGTTGCAGGCGAGCCATTTTAGTCCGTAATTCGATGAGGTGTCATCTTGTATTGCACAAAATGAGAGGCATATCGCGCAGACAGCGCGACTTTACAAAAAAGTGATTTAATAAATCGGTGGGTTATCACACAGAGATGCAATTGACTGAACAGAAGCTGAATCAAAGGAAATTTTTCATTCAGCTTCTGTTCAGCTTTTAAAAAAATTTTTACTGGCTGCTGCAGCTGCAGCTAAACATTTTTTCATCTTCAAGGCGCATCGCGGTTAACGAACCACCCCAGACACAAGCTGTGTCAAGTGCATAAATCTTTGGCGTGTGGGTGTGCCCATTCAATGCTGCCCAGTGGCCGAAGATAATTTTATTGTCGGTGGTTTTTCGGTGCTTATGTGCAAACCAGGGAAGAAATCCGGGTGGTGCATCAGCAGCTTCGGATTTGGTTTCCAGTTCCAGTTCACCTTCCGCGCTACAAAAACGCATCCGTGTAAAATAATTTGTAATCAGTCGCCAACGGGCTTCACCTTGTAATTCGTCCCGCCAGATGATTGGTTCATTACCGTACATATTCGCAAGGTATTGTTCAAACTTGTCGCTCTGCAGGATTTGCTCAACTTCTTCGGCTAGCGTGATTGCCTGGGCAAGATGCCATTGGGGCGGAATGCCGGCGTGAACCATAGTGAAACCTTGCTGTGCATCGTGGTGCAGTAACTTACCAGCCCGCAACCAGTTAATAAAATCAGCGCAGTCATCGGCGTTCAGCAGCGCGGTCAAGGTGTCTGATTTGCCGGCTTTGCGGTGACCAAATGCTACCGCGAGAAAGTGCAGGTCGTGATTGCCCAGCACCAGCGAAATATTATCGCGGATGCTATACAGGTAACGCATCACGGCCAGGGAATCGGGGCCACGATTGATCAGGTCCCCTGCGATCCACAGGCGATCATTATCTGGATTGAATTGAATTTCTTTCAGCAGACACTGCAGTGGTTTCATGCAGCCCTGTATATCCCCAATGGCATAAGTGCTCATAACGTTCGCCTGAAAAATTTGCGAAATTAATGTATAGCGTGAGGCGGTACCAAAGCAAACATGGGAATAGGCGCATCAAAGGTGCTGCCGTCATCGCGCCGCATCTGATAGCTGCCTTCCATCATGCCGGTTTCGGTTTCCAGTATCACGCCGCTGGTATAGGTATAACTTTCACCGGCCGCAAGATGAGGTTGCTCTCCGACCACGCCCAATCCTCTGACTTCCTGAAGGTTTTCGTTTGCATCCTTAATGCGCCAGTGACGACTGATCAATTGCGCATTGCTGTCACTGTGATTGGTGATGGTGATCGTATAGGAATAGACAAACCGCTTGATTTCAGGGCGCGACTGGGCAGCGATATAACTGGTGCGGATCGTGATATCTATTGGCATTGTCATGATGTGATCAGAGAATTATCGTCATTGAGTAAGCCGCGTGCATCGAGCAGATTGCTCAGCTCAACAAAGGTAGCCAGTGACAGATTTTCGGCTCGTGCATTAGCATCAATGGACAGCTCGTCTAATAGTTCAGCCGGTACCATTTGCTTGAGCGCGTTGCGCAGTGTCTTACGGCGTTGTTGAAACGCGGTGTTTACTAAACGTTCCAGCGTCTTAATATTCTGCGCAACATGGGGTAGCTCCTGATGCGGTACCAGGCGCACAATAGCGGAATCCACTTTCGGTGCAGGATCAAAAGCCGTGGGCGGGACTTCAAATAAATTTTCTACGGCGCAGTAATATTGCACCATGATGCCCAGGCGGCCATAGGCGCTATCGCCGGGTTGGGCTGCCATTCGCTTAACCACTTCTTTCTGCAGCATAAAATGCATGTCAGCAACCTGCGTGCTGTAGCTCAATAAATGAAAAATCAGCGGCGTGGAAATGTTGTAGGGCAGGTTGCCCACGATGCGCAATGGCTGATTGTTTTCTATCAGCTGCGCGAAATCAAATTGCAGCGCATCGGTTTGAAATAACTGAAAATCGGGGTGCTTTTCAAATTTAACTTTTAACCAGGGCACCAGATCACGGTCCAATTCGATTACGCGCAGGTGATGGCAGGCGTCCGCCAGTAATTCGGTAATTGCGCCTTTCCCCGGACCAATTTCTACCACATGATCCTCCGGGCGCGGATGAATCGCCCGGACAATTTCACGGATCACACCGTGGTCGATTAAAAAGTTTTGTCCGAAGCGTTTGCGCGCGCGGTGCGGTGCTTCGTTATTGTGGAACTTTGCCATAGGGTGTTTTAACTCGTCGGCGTTGGGCCGTTTGGGTTAGCAGATAGCGATAAATGTCAGCGCGCCGCACGCGCCTGAACCATGTTAATTGCATAGCTGAGTGCGGTGTGCAGGCTGCCTGGATCGGCTTTGCCTGTTGCCGCCAGGTCCAGTGCGGTTCCATGGTCCACTGAGGTGCGGATAATCGGCAGACCAAGGGTTATATTGACGGCTTGGCCAAAGCCTTTAAATTTCAACACCGGCAGCCCCTGGTCGTGGTACATCGCCAGTACCGCATCGGCGTTATCCAGATACTTGGGTGTGAACAAAGTATCCGCGGGCAGTGGGCCAATCAGATTGATATTTTCTGAGCGCAGTTTATTTAACACCGGTTCAATGATCTCAATTTCCTCGCGACCCAGATGACCGCCTTCACCCGCATGAGGATTCAATCCACACACATAGATACGCGGTTGGGCAATACCGAACTGGTGCTGCAGGTCGTGCTGCAGAATACGAACAACCTGCGTGAGTTCCTCGGTGGTGATTGCTGCGGCGACATCTTTTAACGGCAGATGCGTCGTTGCTAACGCAACGCGTAAGCCGTGCGTCGCCAGCATCATGACGACCTTGGCGGTGTGGGTTTTTTCCGCGAGATATTC
The DNA here is from genome assembly GCA_964448175.1 of uncultured Cellvibrionaceae bacterium. Taxonomy (GTDB): domain Bacteria; phylum Pseudomonadota; class Gammaproteobacteria; order Pseudomonadales; family Cellvibrionaceae; genus Cellvibrio. The sequence continues at coordinate 3,042 of CAYUVQ010000060.1, forward strand.
GGTGTGTCCGCTGAAAGGAATGCCCGCATCATTGATGACGCTTTTGTGTACCGGGCCGGTCACGAGTGCGGCAAAGGTTCCATCCACACAGCCTGCAATCGCGGCATCCAGCGTTTGCAGAATGTAGCCGGCATTGCGGCTGTTCAGTGTGCCCGGCACGACAGCTTCAGCAAGCGACACCGGCAGTACCGCCAGCTCCCCCGCCTGCGAGGCGACAGGTTGATCCGTCGGATTGATAGTGCGCAGGCGTAAAGGCAGTCCCATTAATCGCGCACGTTCCTGCAACAGTTGCGGATCGGCAATGGCGACGATTTCATGCGGTTGCGTTTCCTGTGCCAGCATAACAGCCAGGTCAGGTCCGATACCGGCAGGTTCGCCGGGAGTGAGTGCAATGCGTAAACAGGATGGGTTCATAAGGTTTGCCGGGAGGAAAAGCTCTGCGCAGCCGCGCCGCGCAGAGCGGGGATGTTAAATCTTGATTTCGACGTAAGCCTCTTCACGAATCTGGGTCAGCCAGGATTGGAATTCTTCGTCGAAGCGACGCGAGCGTATCAAGTTGGAGGCCTGGTTACGCTTCATCTGCTCACTCATGTCTTCTTTGCGACGCTCCTGTACCTGCAGAATGTGCCACCCAAACTGGCTTTTAAAAGGCTCGCTGATTTCACCGATAGCGGTGTTTTTCAGGGTTTCTTCAAAGCTCTGGACAAACATGCCGGGCATAGACCAGCCGAGGTCACCGCCGCTCAACATGGAGCCGGTATCTTCGGAGTGCTCCCGCGCGAGCTTGGCGAAATCCTCACCATTTTCGATGCGCGTCTTCAGCGCCGCTAATTTTGCGCGCGCCTGATTGTCATCCATGATTTCAGATGTTTTTACCAAAATATGTCGTGCCTTGGTCTGTTCAACCAGTTGGGCGCCGCCGCCGCGCTGTTCAATATTCTTCAGGATGTGAAAACCTGCACCGCTGCGGAAAGGTTTGGTTACTTCACCGGTATTCAGGTTCTCCAGCTGTTTGGCAAATAATTCGGGAAGCTGCGCCAGCTTGCGCCAACCGATATCACCGCCTTGTAATGCGCTCTGGTCGTTGGAATGGCTGATGGCGAGTTGTTCAAAATCCGCGCCTTTTTGCAACTTCTCATAAATGTCCTGTGCTTCTTTTTCAGCGGCACTAACCATTGTCGGGTCGGCAGAGCCGGACACGGCAATCAGGATATGACCCAGGCGGAAATCGGGCGAGGTGGCGAATTTCCCGTCGGTGGATTGCAGGAAGTTATCGATCTCCTGCTCAGTAACGCGAATACGGCTGTTAACAACGCCCTGTTGCAGCTGATTAATGGTCAGCTCTGTTTTAATTTGCTGACGTAGTTCATCAAGGGATAGATTCTGCTGTTGCAGATCTGCCGCCATTTGCTCCAGCGTCATCTGGTTGCGCTGCGCAATGCGTGCGATGGCCTGATTGACTTCTTCTGCACTGGGATCGATGTCGTAACGCTTGGCCAGTTGCAGTTGAATGCGCTCAAGAATCAATTGTTCAAGAATCTGTTTCTCCAGAACTTCTTTCGGTGGTAACTGACTGTACTGCGCCTGCAAACGTTCAAGCACAGAAGCTGTGCGGTAGTTGAGTTCACTTTCGAGTACCAGGTCTTCATCCACGATGGCGACAACACGATCCAGTATCACCGTCTGTGCCGCACTGAGTCCGGCGTTAAGCAGAAGCAGGCCGCCGATCAGACTGGTGGAGATAAAACGTTTAAATAAATTCTTCTTCATAAAATAATCACTGTTTTTAACGATAAATAACCGGTACTGGTATAAGCCCGACGGGATTTTTATCCTGTCGGACGCAGCCGTTGTACTAGCGCATGGATTCTTCCCGTGCGGTATAACCGATGATGGCTTTGTCGAGTAAACGGCTGATCCGTTCACTGATGCTGCCGAGACCTTTAAGTTGAATGTCGACAAAGAACCCCTGATCAAAATCATCCCGGGTTGCGGTCTTCAAAAAGTTCGGGTTGTAATCGAAGTTCAGCCAGCGGCGTCCTAGCAGACGAATGCGGTAGCAACAATCGTTGTATTCGAGTCCAGCAAAGGTATCGAGTTCCAGGTTGTAGGTGAAGTCATAATTGCTGCGCGCAATCAAACTCCATTGGTCGCTCACCGGCCAGATCACCGACGCATCCAGTTGATCCAGTGTGGACTCCAGGACGGGGACCGGGTTGGATGGACTGACTGTCTGCGGATTGCGTGTATAGCGATAAGAGACGTTGAAGATGCGGTAGGCATCGTCGATGTAATTCAGTGTGGCACTGGCACTGGTGAGGTGCGAGTGCTTAGGGTCATAGGCTACGTCGCTGCTGAAGCGCAGTGCATCGCCGATCTGTCCGCTGATCTGGCCCGCCAGCTCCGAATCACGCCGTGAATATTTGTCCTCTTCATCGGGGCTAGGACTCACATTTACGCGGCGGTCGTTCTGGTAATAGATCTGCCCGATACTCATGCGCAAACGTTCGATGCCGCTGTCGCTGGAGATCAACGCACTGGACAGGCCTACCGCAACCTGATTGGCATCATCAATCCGATCTCCGCCGGAGAAACGCGATTCCCGGAATAGCTGCGCATAAGAAAACGTCAGCTCCGATGTATCGAAATTAATAAACCGGTTGTTGGCAGTGAGGTTATAAAGCTCACTGTGGTCTTCGTAGTCGCTGTAAAAATAGAAAACCCGCGGCTCCAGTGTCTGGATAAAACTATTGCTGAACAAACTGGTATCGCGCTCGAAAAACAGACCCATATCCAAGCTGCCCTGGGGTACTGTCAACGAGGGGGAGTTGTTGGCGGTTTGATTCAATGCACCACTGTCGAGCTGGTAGTTCAGCGTTTTTACCGCAACGCCGGGTTTGAAGAAGCCCCAGGCAAACTCTTTGTCCCAGGTCAGGCCGTAATCGGTACGCAGCCGCTCGCCCAGCAGCGTGTTGGTGGTGTCGAGTTCATAAAAACTATTGAGATCGAAGTTAACGTATTCATGATTCAATTCGACAAGCCAGTCGCCCAGACGGTAACTGCCGTCGGCAGTAATGCGTGGCAGCTCGCGGTAGGGAATCTGGCTTTCTTCTACCAGTACGCGATATTCCTGCGCTTTCGCGCTTAGCAGCCAGTTATCGGTGCGGTAGTTGGCGGTGGCCACTTTAGCGATGTTAGGTTCACGGTTAGTATCAATGCCGCTGCGATTGAAATCGCGCAGGTAATCAATATCGCTCAATTCGGTGTAGTCAATCTCGGTACTCCAGCGCTGGCCGCGCCCACCGGTTTGATTAAGGCTGTATGTCCAGCGGTCTTTACCGGTGTAGTCTTCGCGCAAACCCTGTTCGATACGATCAAGATCCCGCGCGGTGTAATTGCCATCATCATCACCAAGGAAGGCGCCGCCGATGATGGTGTCGAACTGTTCCGACATATGACGAAATTCAACGTCGACGCCGCTACCGTGACGGTCGAGGTAGCGGGGCGTAATCAACATGTCGTAGTTGGGAGCCATGTTCCAGTAAAACGGCAGCGCGAAATCTTCGATGATCGTATCGCTGTCAAAGCTCATGGATGGAAACAGGAAGCCGGTCAATCGATCCTTGCCTACCGGAAAGCGCAGGTAGGGGGAGTAGAGCACCGGAATATCCTTGATATTGATCCGCATGTGGCGGGCGGTGCCGTAGCGCTTTTCCTGATTAATCTTCACTTCCGCACCGGCTACAGACCAGAGGTTACTGTCCGGTTCACAGCTGGTAAAACGGCTGCTGTCGAGCACGATGATATTGTTGCCAAACTTTTTCAGGCTTTTGGCCGTGCCGCGGATGCGCGATTCGTAAAGCACGAACTCTGCATTTTCCAAGATTGCGTCACCGCTATCGATATGCATTTGCGCCTGCTCGGCATGCAGCAGCAGGCCCGGTTCGCGAATCTGGATATCGCCCGTGATTTCCGCTTCCCGTGTGGCTTGATTGAACACGGCCCGGTCGGCATTCAGCGAGCGATAGCCCTGGGTCAGTTGTACATCGCCGCTCATGATGACGGTGGTCTGACTTTGAGTTTCCGAGGAGTCGGCGGTGGCGCGGACCGAAGCAGTGGCTGGTTCAGCGTTGGCGTCGGGATCGGTGCGCTCTGGGCTGACATAAGCGCCGCAGCACCCCTTGGGCATGGCCGCTTTTTGAGCTTCGGTTAATTGCTCCACAGGCACCCAATCGAGGTTGCGACCGGATTCGGTTCGTTTGTGGGATTTTTCGTCGGCAAACCCGGGGCTGCTCAGCAGGCTCAACACCAGGACCATGGCGCTGGCGGGGCGTAACGGCTGCCGCAGATCAGTCAGCGCGGCAGCTAATAAAGAAGGACGGAATAACGTGGAAGTGCGCGTAGCTACAGCCATCAACAGCATCTCGACATAGGGGTTGGGCGGCAGTAAGTGCCTGCTGCGGAAGCGCGCAAAAATATCGATGTGGCTGGAAAAGATATGTTCATTGATGGCTGTTATCGCTATATCAATGGATCCGGCCGGGAATCTTGGCGGCTTCCGTGGATGAAATAGTCGCGATTCTACTTGAATACGCCGGTGCTTGGAATGAATCCGTCCATGACATTGCTCCTAGCGCGTAACCCACAACGGGACAGGCCTTGTCAGCTCCGGGGAATTGGGGTTTTATGGGAACCGTTTTTACCAGCGGTGTCAGATGCCCATTAAGTGGGAGGACGGCGTAACTGCTGGTCCGCTATCCAATAAATCCTTTATGCGGAGCCAGGATGAATCATTCCCAGGACCTTAATGCATCAACCATCGATGAGCGTAAGCAAGCGCTTACTTTCTGGACAAGCGAGCAATTACGCATTCTCTGTCCCCCGGTCGAGCCTTTGACATTGCATCCGCTGGGTTCCGATGCCGGCTTTCGCCGTTACTACCGCACCGTGCCCCCGCCGCCTGGTCAGCCTCCGTTTCTCGCGGTAGATGCCCCGCCCGAGACAGAAGACACAGCGCTATTTGTGTCCCTCGCCCGCTACTTGCGCAGCCAGGGCATAAACGCACCCCGGGTGATGGTGGCGGACCCGGACCAGGGATTTTTACTGATTGAGGATTTTGGAGATCGATTGCTACGCAACGAATTGAATCCGGATACTGCCAATACGCTTTATGGTGAAGCTCTGATGGTTCTGTTGCGCTTGCAGCAGGCGAGGGATGTTCCCCCAGAGTTGCCCCGTTACGATCAGGCCATGCTGCGCCGCGAGCTGGAGATCTTCAGTGAATGGTTTGTGGAAAAGTTGCTCGGTTATTCCATGAGTCCATCCGAGCGGGAAAATCTGCATCAGGTATTTTCACTGCTTGAAGCTGCAGCGCTGGAGCAGCCGCAGCTGCTGGTTCATCGTGATTATCACTCGCGTAATCTTTTGATGTGTGAGTCGGGGCAGGTCGGCGTTATTGATTTTCAGGGCGCGGTCGTGGGTCCTTTTGCTTACGATCTGGTGTCCCTGCTGCGCGATTGTTATATCCGCTGGCCTCGGGAGGACGTCGCCCGCTGGGCGCTCAGCTACGGCAACATGGCGATGGAAATCGGCGTAGTGCCCGTGGTGGATGAAGCCACTTACCTGCGGTGGTTTGACTGGGTGGGCCTGCAGCGCCATATCAAAGTGCTGGGGATTTTTGCGCGGCTGCATCTGCGCGACGACAAGCATCATTATCTGGCGGATCTGCCTCTGGTTATCCGGTATACCCTGGAAGTTGCCCGCGACTATCCGCAATTGAGTGGCTTCGCCAATTGGTTTGAGCAGCACCTGTTGCCGCTGGCACAACAGCAGAGTTGGTATACCGATTATCGCAGCGCGGGAGATTCGCTTACGTGAAGGCTATGATTCTCGCCGCTGGTCTCGGCCAGCGGATGCGTCCGTTGACTAATCATTTACCCAAGCCACTCCTGTCGGTCGGCGGTAAACCGCTGCTGCAATACCATCTGGAAAATCTGCGTGGGGCAGGTGTTGATGAAGTCATCATCAACCTCGCGTACCTGGGCGAAAAAATTCGCGATTTTGTGGGAGATGGGAGCAGCTTCGGTTTGCGCGTGGAATATTCCGCAGAGCCAGAGCCGCTGGAAACCGCTGGCGCATTATCGCGAGCGTTACCGCGCTTGGGCGATGCTCCATTTCTGCTGATCAATGGGGATGTCTGGAGCGATTATCCGTTGATCAACTTGACTCGCCACGCGTTGAAAGCGAGCCATAATGGCCACTTGCTGCTGGTTCCCAATCCCGAGTTTCACCCTGCGGGTGATTTTGCGTTGGCGCCCGGCGGACTGCTGGTCAATGATGTAAATCAGCCTCGCTACACTTTTGCCGGCATCAGTATGTTGCGGCCGCAGATGATTGCTGATTATCCGCAGCGCCGCGAAAAATTTCCCTTGGGCGAGGTATTGCGGCATGAAATTGCGCAGGGTCGATTGACGGCGGACGTGTACAACGGGAAGTGGAGCGACGTGGGTACGCCGGAACGGCTGAAACAGCTGGATGACGATTTAAAGCGTAGTGGCGCTGTGTAAGTTTCACGCCTGATGTGGCACAGATTCGTGAACCGCTAACCACTCAGCGCCGGCATTACTGCAGGCGCTGAGCTTTAATAAACCTAATCCGCCAACGCGAGCAGTTGCATCGCACCCAGGTGATCAACCTGCAGTACCAACTGAATATCATTGCTGGATGTTTCGGTGGTCACGCCGTTGAGGATCAACTCGGTTTTGATCGGATATACGCCCTGGGGCAGTCCTTCCGGTGGCGTGAATGAAAATTCATTTTGATAATGCCCGCCGCGACGAGTTTCACCGTTAACCGCTTTGGTCAATTGACGCAGCTCTTTAGTGTTGTCTTCGTTATCAAAAATGGTGATGCGTTCTTCAATCAAGGCTTCCTGACGCAGACTTCCCGGCACCACAACGATGTCGGATTTCACGGTCACTTTCTTGCCGGGTTCCACTACCTTGCCGGGCAGCGTTTCAGTTGCATAGCGCTCCGCGATCGGATTGGGCTGCAAGGTTTTATTTTTGTTGCGGTATTCGGCGGCGACCTGTTCTTCATCGGCTACGCGGCTGGAACGATAGTCCACCACCATGTCCGAAATTAATTTCACGGCGATAGAGACTGCTGCTACTCGTGCAGCAGCTTTCAGGTGCTCACGGTTTTTACAGCTTTGATCACCGCTTTTGCACTTGTGCGAGCGATCAATATTATTTTTCAAATCATTCAGGCCGAAGCCGTAAGACGGCGCAGCGATCAGGGAAGAGAGCAGAACAACCAATAACGTATTTTTCATGGTAAGCCTCCTTGGCTTATTGGATGGTAAAACCAGTGGTCTTGAGTTTTTGCTGGGTATCTTGCGCCCGTCGCTTGATGGCGACAGCCTCGGCATGGTCAGGCACCAGATCCAGGGCTGCTTCCGCTTTGGCGATAGCACAACTGTAATTTTTCTGTTGATCGAGACAGGTTCGGGCTTGGGCCAGGATGCTTTGCACTCGCTGCTCTGCCTGTCGGGCGAGGGTCGCGGCTTGTTTAATTTCCAGCGCTTGTTGATTGCCCGGATGACTCGCCGTTACGGTGTCGGCATGGCGTATCGCGCAATCGTATTGCTTCTGGCTCAGGCATTGCTGCGCTTTATTTAATTCACTTTCAATAGCAGCCTGTTGTTCCTGTGCACCGGTTTGGGCTGCCACTAACTGTTGGTGCAGCCGCTGTGTTGTCTGATGCTGTGCGTTGATCTCTATAGCTTGATTCACTAAACGTTCTGCGCATTCCAGATCGCCGTTTTGCAGACAATTGTCCGCGCGCTGGGCAAGTTGTATCAGCTCCATGGATTCGGTGGCGCTGTTCGACAGGCGCTGCGCTGCCAAATTGGATTCGTCGAGTTTAAGCAGCTCTCGGGTTTTAATTTGGGCACATGCAAAATCCTGTTGCGCAAAACAGGTTTCTGCTTCCTGTAATAGTCGAGCGACCACACTCGCATTTTCTTTTTGTTGCTGAGCCAGCTGTGCATTGACTAATAAATCACGTGCGACCTGGTTGCCTGGGGAAAGATTGGTCACCACCAGACTTTGTTCAATCGCGCACTCAAACTCACTTTGGGCAAAACAGCGTTGTGCCAGCGCAATTCGCTCATTGATGGTGTTCTGGATCTGCACCTCCGCCTGATAATGATTGTAAGCAAACCAGCCAAGCCCGATCAGCGAAACAGGTAACAGCACCGCAGCGACCTTTAACATCAGCGGTTTGCGGCGCGGAAACAGTTCGGCATGAAATTGTTCGATGGTGGGGGTGCGCTGTGCTTTCTCCAGAGCGAGGCCGCGGCTTAAGGCTTTCCATTGCGCCGCGGTTAATTTTTCGATGCGTTTGGGTTTGAGCTTTTGCTGTTGTGCGTCCAGAGCAGAAAGACTGTTGTAAGGATGGCGTCCCGCGAGCATCTCATACACGACGCAGGCCAGCGCATATACGTCATCGGTAAAACTAATGGGCTCGTCGTTGATCATCTCAATGGTGGCGTAAGCCGGTGTCAATGCTCCCAGCTGCCCCGCATCAAATTGATGGCGCTGTGTTTCTTTCGATGCGGCACGGGCGATGCCGAAATCCAATACCTTAGCCGAGCCGTCGCGCATCACGAACACGTTACCGGGTTTAAAGTCAGCGTGGATCAAGTGGCGCTTGTGGGCGTACATTAGCGCCGCACATAAATCCTTCGCCAGTCGCAATGCAGTGGCCACGGGCAAGCCGGTATCGCGATGTTCTTTGAGCAATTTGTCCAGCGGATCACCATGCAGTAACTCCATGGTCATAAATAGAATATCGCCATCGCGATCAAAATCATGCACGGTGACAATATTCGGGTGCGCGAGTGTTTGTGATTTCGCGGCTTCCTGCTGCAACGTGACAAAAGCGTCGGGGTGATTCTGAAAATCCTGATTTAATACCTTCGTAGCGATGTAGGGATTAGGATCTTCCGCTTCAACTTTGCGCAGGTCACGGGTTTTATATACCGTGCCCATGCCGCCCTGACCTAATGCGTCTTCCAGCAGAAAACGTTTTTTCAGCAGCGTTCCTGAACCACTCAGTGCCTGTTCAGCCAGTGCACTGGCTTTGGCAAAACCTGCAGAGTTATTGGTGGTGTTAGCACGATATTGAGTGTACTGCGTTGCTGCCTCGGCCGGCGTTGAGCTTGAGGCTGCAGGATTTTTTTCCGCTGACCCAGAAGCGGCTTTTTTCTCATCCGCATGAGCTGCCGGGTTATTTTTTTTGTCCGGAGCAAAGACCGTAGCTTCCTCAGTTTCGGGCTTGGCTTTTTTTGCAAGTACAGTGGCATCGTCGGCTTTGGGCTTGGCTTTTTTGGCAAGCACGGTGGCATCGTCGGCCTTGGGACGCGGCTTGCGGGCAAGGACGGTCGCATCATCCGCTTTTGGACGAGGCTTTCGGGCAAGCACCGTGGCGTCATCCGTTTTGGGGCGTGACTTTTTAGCAATAACAGTCGCTTGTTCGGCGGGCTTTTCAGGCGGGCGAGCAAGGCGGGTTTTATCGTTCGCCGGGTCGGGCGTGTTGGCTGAATCTTTCTTGTCAGACACGCAGGGTATCCTCGTTGCTCCAGATGTTGATTATGTAATTCCGTTAAAACTGATACAAAAAAGTTGAAAAATGGTACCACGATCGCCGCTTAAAGGCATTCGGCAGAACAGTGAGAAGTGTTGGAAAATGCGACGGCTTTAACGATTTACCGGTTTTACTTCTGGTCGGCCGGTGTTTCCTGCTTTTTTATGTGCTGTTCCATAAAACCGCGTGTTCGCTCCAACCAGAAACTGCGCGGATTATCGAGGTCCACAGGTCGCAGCGGCAACAGCCGTGCTTGGTAGTAATCCTCGGCTTTATTACGCAGCGCCGCGGCGCGATGGCGTTGACGAATATCCGCCTGTTGGCGATCACGGGATTCAATAAAAATATCGAGAATAGGCAGCTGGGCGTTACTCCACAGGCTTTCCAATTGTGGGGTCGTCAGAGGTTCATGAGGGTGGAGGTTGATCAACACGAGCCCCGCCAGCTCGACGGCGGGCGGCAGGGCTGACAGGCTGTCGATCACGCTGCTGTTATCGGTCAGCAGCACTATCGACTGATGTCCCTGCTCACCTAGAAAAGCTGCTGCTGCCGCGACGCGCTGGGTGACGATGGTGGCCCTTGATGGGGGTGGTGCGACAGCGGGCAGGGGTTCGGTTGGTTCTTCCGCGGGTTCGGGTTCGGACGCGGCATCGGACGATGCTGCGGGAACCGATTCGGTTGATCCCGCCCCATCGTTGCCGGGTTCTTCTGTGTCTGCGGCAGGCGAGGGGAGTTCCCGTTGGGGAACTGCCGGCGACTCCCGTGGCGGTAGAGCAACCGCCACGGTGGCCCACCCATGGCGGGGCAGGTAGCGACGCAGGTTTTCCAAAGATGGCGGCCAGACGGGGTGGTCTTCTGCTGCGTGCAGCATCAAGACAGCTCCTTTAGTGATGCGGGCCTCGGTGGGACGAACCAGGGCGAGAATCTTGTCATCCGGCCCGCCGAGCCAGTGCGCCTCCTCCGGCGAAGCCTCTGCCAGGAGTCGGTTGTAGCGCGCCTCCCATGAGGCGACCGGTTCCGGCTCCGGCAACTGAGCTTCCGCATCAGGAACTTCAGAAGGCTCTTCTGCCGGCTCAGTTGTTTGAGCGTGCAGCGCCGAACTGACCAGTAACAGCAGCCATGCGATAAACATCCACAGGCGCCGGCGCAGCCGAGGTGAATCCGGACAGAAGCGGTGAGTCGACAGGCGGTTCATAGTCCTGGTGTTTCCCGTGGATAGCGATTCATTACGGCAGCAACCTGCTGCCAGTAGGATTTTTTCAGTACAATGCGGACATTTTAGTCGTTGTCCTATAGTCATCGGGTGATTTATGCAGAACTTTAAAGACTCTTCACAAGCCGACTTCCGAATCGCGCCCTCTATTCTATCGGCCGATTTCGCCCGTCTGGGGGAAGAGGTGGATGCGGTACTGGCGGCCGGCGCTGACATGGTTCACTTTGATGTGATGGACAATCATTACGTCCCCAACCTTACCATTGGCCCAATGGTATGTAAGGCACTGCGCAAGTATGGCGTTACAGCTCCTATCGATGTTCACCTGATGGTGGAGCCGGTGGATGACCTGATCGTGCAGTTCGCTGATGCCGGTGCCACTTACATTACCTTTCACCCGGAAGCGTCCCGTCATGTTGATCGCTCGTTGCAGTTGATCAAGGATCGTGGCTGTTTTGCCGGGCTGGTACTCAACCCTGCCAGCTCTCTGGATGAGATCAAATACGTGATGGAAAAGATGGACATGCTGCTGTTAATGTCCGTCAACCCCGGCTTTGGTGGCCAGAAATTTATTCCTTATGTGCAAGATAAAATACGCGAGGCGCGGGCGCTGATCGATGCCAGCGGCTATAACATCCGGCTGGAAGTTGACGGTGGCGTCTCCACCGAGAATATCCGTGAGTTAGCCGCCGCCGGTGCGGATACTTTTGTGTCCGGATCAGCAATATTTAACACCGACGATTATGCAGCGACTATTGCCGCCATGCGCGCTGAATTGGCGCTGGCGACCCGCGTTTGATGCCGGTTGCGTTAAAGTAACCGGTTTATTTGTGAAGTATTGGGGATAGGCAGTCCGGTTTTATTTGAGTAAACTGGCCGCCAGTCCATAAGGAGAAGCCCTGTGAAACTTTCAGGCTTACATCTGCAAGAGCGTGCCGCCCTCGTCGCCCGATGGCGTCGCTAGTCTATTTCTGCCCGCGCGCGGTCTGTCTAGCTAGCACTCATATCTAGCCTCGCAGTCTGTCAGCAGCCGGGTTGTCTTCCTCATCTGTTGTCCGACCTTCCAAGCCGCGTCAGGCGCAGATGAATTACCCGATAAAAAAATAGCGTAATTCGCCGGAATCTTGCTGGCGAACCTGAAAGGTAAATCCATGACTCCTGAACAATTTGCTGAGCTGGCCGCGCAGGGCTATAACCGTATTCCGGTAACGCGCGAAGTGCTGGCTGATCTTGATACCCCTTTATCTTCCTATCTGAAACTGGCCCGCGGGGCCTATTCCTACCTGTTTGAATCAGTCCAGGGTGGCGAAAAATGGGGCCGTTATTCGATGATTGGTTTGCCGGCCCGCACCGTATTAAAAGCGTTTGGTGAGCAGATCCGTGTTGAGCGTGATGGCGTAGTGGTGGAAGAAACCACCCAGGCCGACGCACTGGCATTTGTCGAAGAGTTCAAGCAACGTTACCGCGCCCCGGAACTGCCCGGTCTGCCGCGTTTTACCGGCGGGCTGGTGGGTTATTTTGCTTACGATTGTGTGCGTTATGTGGAGCCGCATCTAAAGGCCAGCGAGCCGAAAGATATGATTGGTACGCCGGATATTCTGTTGACTGTATCCGACGAGGTGCTGGTGTTCGACAACCTGGCCGGTAAGTTGATTCTGGTGATTCACGCTAATCCGGAGGTAGCCAATGCTTATGAGGTGGCCAACCAGCGTTTGAACGAACTGGAAGCGCGCTTGCGCGGACCAGTGCCCTCAACGCCGAATCTGACACTGGGCATGAACGGAGCCAGCGAGCAGAACTTTCGTTCTCACTACGGCGAGCAGGAATTCCAACATGCGGTAAATCGCATCAAAGATTATGTGCTCGCGGGGGATACCATGCAGGTGGTCATTTCCCAGCGCCTTTCGATTGACTTCACCGCAGAACCGCTCAACCTCTACCGCGCGCTGCGCAACCTCAATCCGTCGCCCTACATGTACTTCCTTGATCTTGGTGATCATCATGTTGTGGGTTCAAGCCCGGAAATTCTGGCGCGGCTGGAAGATGGCAATGTCACTGTGCGCCCGATCGCCGGCACCCGGCGCCGTGGCCGCACACCAGAGGAGGACAAGGCGCTGGAAGCAGAGCTGGTGGCCGACCCCAAAGAGATTGCCGAACATTTAATGCTGATCGACCTTGGCCGCAACGATGTCGGCCGCGTAGCTCAGGTAGGCAGCGTAAAACTCACCGACAAGATGGTAGTCGAGCGCTACTCTCACGTGATGCACATTACCTCCAATGTAACGGGCAAGATCAAACCAGAACTGCGTGCGATGGATGTATTGCGCGCGGCGCTCCCGGCGGGAACCCTGTCAGGTGCGCCGAAGATCCGCGCAATGGAGATTATCGACGAGCTGGAAAGTGAAAAGCGCGGTATCTACGGCGGAGCCGTGGGCTATATCGGCTGGAACGGCAATATGGATACCGCCATTGCTATTCGCACTGCCGTGATCAAAGACGGCAAATTGTACGTACAGGCCGGTGCCGGCGTTGTGGCGGATTCTGTACCGGCGCTGGAGTGGAAAGAAACCATGAACAAAGCGCGCGCTATCTTCAAAGCTGTCGACATGGTGGGGGAATAATCATGATTCTGATGATCGACAATTACGACTCCTTTACCTTCAATGTTGTGCAGTATCTGGGCGAGTTGAATGCGGATGTTAAAGTCGTGCGCAACGATGAAATTACAGTTGAGGATATTGCGCGGCTGGCGCCGGAAAAGATTGTGATCTCACCTGGCCCGTGCACCCCGACTGAAGCGGGTATCTCCGTCGAGACCATTACAACCTTTGCCGGCAGGATTCCTTTATTGGGTATTTGCCTCGGCCATCAAAGTATTGGTCAGGCCTTCGGTGGCAAGGTGATTCGCGCACCAGAAGTCATGCACGGCAAAACATCGCCGGTATATCACGCCGATAAAGGCGTGTTTACCGGATTAAAAAATCCCTTGCAGGCGACCCGTTACCACTCGTTGGTGATTGAAAAAGAAAGTCTCCCGGACTGTCTTGAAATCACCGCCTGGACCCAGAATCCTGATGGCAGCATGGGAGAAATTATGGGCGTGCGCCACAAAACGCTGGCTGTTGAAGGCGTGCAGTTTCACCCTGAATCAATCCTGACGGAGCAGGGGCACGAATTACTGCACAACTTTTTGCGGGGAATCTGACGGTAACCAGATGTGACTGATCTGCAACCCGTGTCCTGATGGCGCAATTGCGCGGTGGCCTTCGTGAATTTAATCTTTTTCGCCGAAAGCTTTTTCCCACAGAACCGACAAGGTACCAACAAGGTGGATGGCAATGGATATCAAGCAAGCATTAAGTAAATTAGTCGCTCACATTGATCTTTCGACAGAAGATATGACCACAGTGATGCGCGATGTAATGACGGGTGTGGCAACGCCTGCACAGATTGGCGGATTTCTCGTAGCGCTGCGAATGAAAGGCGAAACACTCGACGAAATAACCGGGGCCGCCAAAGTTATGCGCGAGCTGGCCACGCCAGTAGATATTGATGTTGAGTATCTGGTTGACACCTGCGGCACCGGAGGCGACGGCGCCAATCTGTTTAACATTTCTACTGCCAGTGCCTTTGTGGTGGCTGCGGCGGGTGGACGGGTGGCTAAACACGGCAATCGCGGTGTTTCCAGCACGGCTGGTAGCGCAGATGTATTGGAAGCAGCGGGTATCAAATTGGATATCAGCCCTGAACAAGTGGCCCGCTGCGTGAAAGAAATTGGTGTGGGCTTCATGTTCGCCCCGGCCCACCACAGTGCTATGCGTTTTGCCATCGGCCCGCGCCGCGAACTCGGCCTGCGTACCATCTTCAACATGCTTGGTCCGATGACTAACCCGGCTAACGTCAAACGTCAGGTTATCGGCGTCTTCAACGGTGAATTATGCAAACCCATGGCGGAAGTGCTGGCTCGTCTGGGTAGTGAGCATGTGATGGTGGTCCACGCCAAAGATGGCCTGGATGAAATCAGTCTGGCCACGGAAACTCAAGTGGCTGAACTGAAGAACGGCGAAATCATCGAATACACCATCAAGCCCGAAGATTTCGGCATTCAAAGCAAGAGTCTGATTGGCCTGAGCGTACAAACACCGGATGACTCCTTGCTGTTGATCAAGGATGCGCTGGGCAATCGCCGTGGCCAATATGCAGAAAAGGCCGCTGACATCATTACCCTCAATGCCGGTGCTGCGATTTATGTCAGCGGGGTAGCCAGTAATCTGGCTGACGGCGTAGAGATGGCGCGGGATGCCATCGGCAGCAGCTTGGCGGGTGAAAAGATCCGTGAACTGGCGGCTTTCACCCAATATCTTGAATAAGTCTTGGCTAAACCAGAGACACTGATGCGAACTCCCTGCGGGTTCGCTATGAGGATTTGTCGCGTGACACAGACACCTACCGTACTGCGCAAAATCATTGCCCGTAAATGGGAAGAGATTGCCGAGCGTAAAAAAACTGTTCCCCTCGCCGACTTGCAGCACGGCCTGCTTCACCAGAAGCCGGTGCGCGGTTTTGTCCAGGCCATTGCCAATCGCGTTGCGGCTGGCCAGCCGGGCGTGATTGCTGAAATTAAAAAGGCATCGCCCAGTAAAGGCATCATCCGTGAACATTTTGTGCCGGCGGAGCTGGCGCGCAGCTATGAGCGGGGCGGCGCTGCTTGCCTGTCGGTGTTGACCGATGTGGACTTTTTTCAGGGCGCGGACGCCTATCTGCAGGAAGCGCGTGCAGCTACCGATCTGCCGGTCATCCGTAAGGATTTTCTGGTGGATGAGTACCAGATCTACGAAGCGCGGGCACTGGGTGCGGATTGCGTGCTCCTGATTGTGGCGGCTCTTGAACCGCAGAAGCTGGTGGATCTCAACACGCTGGCGATGGAGTTAGGGCTGGACGTACTGGTGGAAGTCCATGATGCGGCAGAGCTGGAGATTGCGCTGGGTTTGCCAAACAAGCTCATCGGCATCAACAACCGCAACCTGCATACGTTTGATGTGAGTTTGCAGACTACCTTTGATTTGCTGGATCAGATTGGTCCCGAGCGAATTGTGGTAACCGAAAGTGGCATCCTATCCCCTGACGACGTGAAAATTATGCGTGAGAAGAATGTGAATGCGTTTTTGGTGGGGGAGGCCTTTATGCGTGCAGATGATCCCGGAGCGGCCCTGCAGGCGTTCTTTAGCTAAGTAGTCAGACCCGAATGATGCTTACCACTTGAATGGGGAAAGTGTCGACTATACGAACCGGATCAGTACATAAAAAAGCCAGCGATCAACTGGCTTTTTTGTTTCTGGTCTGTATCTGGTCTGTCGTGGATTTCGCGCTGGTTTCAGATTGCAGGCCGGAGGCCGCGCTGCGCCGGATTAGCGCGTACCATAAACCACCATGGTTTTACCCTTAACCAGTACCAGACCCTGTTCTTCCAGGGTTTTGAGTACCCGACCAACCATTTCACGGGAACACCCCACAATACGGCCGATCTCCTGGCGGGTGATCTTGATCTGCATACCATCCGGGTGGGTCATGGCATCCGGCT
>CAYUVQ010000061.1:0-8197 GCA_964448175.1 uncultured Cellvibrionaceae bacterium
GTGATCAGGAAAAAGATCGTACCGGTGATAGAGAAGAACAACATGGCCTTCTCGAACCCGGCTGCCTTGTCACCGCCACCCAGGATCAGTACCAGCGGCAACAACAGTACCTGGATGATGAACTGCGCCACCATCACTGCCACAAAGCGGTAGGACGACAGACTGTTACGGTCAGCCATGCTGCCGGTCAACACACCGCTCAGCGCGGAGTACGGCAGGTTGTTGGCGGCGTAGATCAGCAGTAACAGGATGTAGGTGACGTAAGCATAAATAACCTTGCCGCCTTCGCTGAAGTTAGGCGTGCTGAACGCCAGCAGCGCAAGGCCGCCGAAGGGAATAGCGGTCCACAGAATCCATGGGCGGAACTTACCCCAGCGGGTGGAGGTGCGGTCGGCAATAATGCCCATCACCGGGGTAAACAACGCACCGACAATACCACCAATCGCTGTAATAGCCGCAGCCTGGGCCGGCGGAATGCCGTAGACATCGGTATAGAAGAAGGCGATGAAGGTGACGAGGGTTTGAAATATCAGGTTAGCGGCCAGGTCACCCAGGCTATAACCAATCTTTTCGGTTACGGACAATCTCTGCGTGGTGGTATTCATAGATCGAGTTCTTATTTATTGTGAAGCTGGAGGGGTATCTACATCAGGGATACCGATCAAATAGGGGGCTGCTGCCACCCCACTTATAGTCTATATGACAAACATACCTTGAAATACAGTGAAATGCCAGTCTCGGTGCCACGGGCGAAGAATATTGGCGGTCGCTTTCCATCCCTGCAGAACCGCCAGGACTAACGATCAGCAGATCGAGCCTGGGTCATCGCTCAATCTTATAGACCATGTCAATGCTCTGCGCCTCGCCCGAGGTGGCCTCGAGCCGCAGGCGATCAGTCACCTGATATTCCATCTCGACGCTGAACGCCTGATCAAACAGGCCGACCACGTAGCGCACGAACAGGCGCGGGCTGAGGAACTTCCCGACCGACAGTGAGCTTTGTTCGAACCCGTCCTCAGCGTTGATACTGAGTTCATCCACATGCAGGGTGCGGGCGATTTCTTCCTGAATACCGGGGCCGCTGCTCATCCCCAGACCACTGACGGCGCTGAGCAACATATATGCTTCGCCGGCCGACGCTTCCGATAGGGGTTTGCCGGTGAGCAGGATCGCCATGCTCTGACTTTCGGATAAGCCGCTGGCGGGGCGGATCCTGCTGCTGGGTTGCTGCAGGGTGCCTTCGATCTCCAGACCGACTTCGTATTCCGGGGTTTCACGCACAGCCAGAATATCCAGCCCCGGATTGTCGTATGGCCCCTGGAATAACAGCTGCCCCCGCTCAATCTCCAGCTCCTGCCCATAGGCTTTGTATTTTCCGTCCACCACGCTGACATAGCCGGTGGTCAGCAACGCGCGCGGCGGGGACTGCAGGATATTCAGTTTTCCGACCAGCTTGCTGTCGAGGCCGAAGCCGTTGAAGTGCACATCCTTGCCAATTTCCAGATCGAGATTGATGAATACCGGGATACCGGCCACCACCGTTTCGGTCGCGGATTCATCATCAATAATCACCACATCCTTGGATACGCGCGTGGCGCTGGGCGGCAGGGATTTGATATCGGCGCGGGCGTAAGGAATCCGGGTAACCCCTTCAATCCGGATCGCCTCACTGCTGGCGGTAAGGTCGATGGAGGGGCTGATGTTGGCCTTGATCTGTTGCTGTTGCAGTACCTGAAAGTTTTCGCCGGAGACATTGCCAAGCAACTGCCAGTTATCACTGCCCAGATTATTCAGGTCGCCCGTGATTAACAGTGTGCCGGAACCGGAGGTGGCCGAGGCGCGCAGGTCAATATTGCCGCCGAGCTGGCTTTGCAGGCGGGCGCCCACCGCCTTCAGCTCGATACCCAGGCGCGGCAGCTTGGCCACGCCATCGATCAGGTTCAATTGGCCGACTACATCGGGTTGCTGCAGTTTGCCGCTGATCTGCACATCGGCCGCCAGTCGTCCCTGCACATCGTCGGCCAGTGGGATCAACGCCTCCAGCGGCGCCAGATCGGCGAAATTCGCGGTCACTTCTCCGGTGATGTCCTCCCGCCCGAAGTCAATCTGGGTGGTGGCGCGCGCATCACCATAAGCACCCCAGTCCCAGATAAAGACGGCTTCGAGCTTTTCGCCTTTAAGCTCCGCAGTCAGCTGGGCGGTCTCCCACGCGTAGGCATTAGGTTCTTCGTCAGCAAACTGATAACGCAGCTCACCATCGCGCGTCTGCAGGTTTACCTGCGCGGTCATGCCGCTGAAGGCCGAAGTCTTGTTTGGTTGCGTGGTGTCCAGGCGGAAATTCACCTCGCCCTCCACCACCCCGCCCAGGGTGACATCCGGCTTTAACCAGGGGCGTGCCTGGCGCAGTGGTACGGCGGCAAGACTGGCTTGCAACTGCACACCGGTCTGCGCCTGCCATTCGCCCTGCAGGCAGAGTTGCGGTGTTTCCGCCGACTCGTCCCCAGCAAGCTGATGTGTGCCGGTAGAGCCGGCTGATGC
Source organism: uncultured Cellvibrionaceae bacterium (assembly GCA_964448175.1). Lineage (GTDB taxonomy): Bacteria > Pseudomonadota > Gammaproteobacteria > Pseudomonadales > Cellvibrionaceae > Cellvibrio. The sequence continues at coordinate 2,539 of CAYUVQ010000061.1, forward strand.
AGGACCGGCAGCCCCAGCAGAGCCGGCTGTATCCTCGGCATTTGGATTACCCCAGCGGACGCGGGTTGTTAGGCACTGTCGGCCAATCCGCGCCTGCTGCGCATCGGCCTGAATCCAATCACTGCTGGTGAGCCACCAGCGGGGCAGCACATCCGTATCAATTTCCAAGGAATCAAATCGGCCACGCCAGCTGCCGTCGCGGTATTCGCTCTGCAGATCAAACCGTAGTTCGCCATAAGCGTTGCTGGTGATCTTCGCCTGCAGCTGATGCTCGACCAGATCCCCGGAACCGGTGAGCTGTACTTGTTCCAGCCGCTGCTGGGCCAGCTGCAGGTCATCGGCCTGCAGATTAAGGGTGTAATCTCCCTCCCCGGTGCGTTGCAGGCGCAAGTCCACGCTCTCCAGTGCGTAGTCCTGCCATTGCAGGTTTTTTCCTTCAGCGGTGGCTTCCACCCGCGGCTCAGACAGGGTGCCCTGCAGGCGCCCGGTGGTAGCCAGCGCACCGGTCAGGCGCGGGTCGATTTGGGCCAGCAGTGGCGCGTTCACTTGCCACTGCAGGTCGATCTGCTCGCTGTAACTTCCCGCCACCTGCAGCTGATTAGCGCCCAGTGTGAGGCGCAGCTGATCGCTGAACCAGCGTTGCCCGTCAAACCCGGCATCGCCGCTGCCGGTCGCTTCAAGCCCGCGCAACTGCCCCGCAAGCGCAAGGTCCACCACCCGCACTGCCAGCGTTTTATCGGCCTGAGCGTTCTCCGCCCGGATGTTGCCGGTGGAGCCAAAGGCAATCTGCAGATTACCCGGCCACTCCGGCAGGTAATGGGCCGGATTCAAATGCTCGGCCGCCAGCGTCACATTCCAACTCACGTCCGGCAGCCAGGTGACCCGACCCTGAAGTTGCGCCTGCGCTGCCTGGGGGGCGAGCGCGTTTTGCTCAATATTGATCTGCTGGAGGGCCAGCCGGGCAATCTCGACATGCTGGAGGTCCCCCTGCACATCAAACTCCACCGCAAAGTCGCCTGCCTGCGCCTGAAGCACCTCGCCCGCGAGCAGCGCGTGATAGTTGTCGTACCAGCCCGAGATATCCAGGGTCGCGCTGGTGATGGGGGGTGTCAGGTTACCCGGGAACCAGCGGGCCAGCAGGGCCTGGTCCTGCCACTCGTTGTGCAGTTTCACTTCCGGCTGCAGGCGCGGCTGATCGTTTTCGGTGACGATGTTGGACAGGAAAGTGCCTTCAGAGGTAATGACAAAGGGCGTCGCCAGTTGATGGGTAAAGTCCAGTTCCTGAATATCCCCGCGAACCTCGCCGGCGCCGCTGAAGCGTAGCGGCTCCTGCTCAGGTACTACTTGCCCGTCTGCCACCCCCAGATCAACATGCCAGCTGGCGGTAAGGTTTGCTGCATAGGGAAAGCGCAGCCCGATGCGCCCGGTGACTTCTCCGCCGTAGGTTGGCGTTTCCACCGCGAACTCGTTCAGACGGAAGTTAAAGGTTCCAAGACTGAGGGAGCCGCTGACACGTCTCAGGTAGACCAGCTGGTTCGCGCCCTGCTGTACGTAGATGTCGCGCAACTGGACGTCACCCAGCTCAATCCGCACCGGCAGCGCAAAACTCGGCCATTCAAACGGCTCCTGCGAGGGTTCGCCGGGCGCTGGCGGCGGCAGCACCACATTGATGTCGTTGGCAACCAGCGATTGCACCGATACCGCGCTGTACAGCAGGGCCAGCGGCTGCCAGCGAAACGACACATTTTTGGCGCGATAACGCTGGTGCAACTGGCCATCGCGGTGCTGCTTGAAATCGAAATAAGTGACATCCAGCCCGGATAGCAGATCACCCTCCAGCTCGCCCACCTCCAGTGTGCCCACCGACGCCGGGAGCCAGGCCGCAATCCTGCCGATCAGCCAGCGGCTGCCGCCTTCACTGGCGACCAACGCCGTAATGGAGGCAACGCTGGCCAGCACCAGCAAAAAAACGCCAAGAACAATGCGCTGTACCCACCGACTGATCACAGGTCCGGCCCCATACTTAAATGCAACGCCCAGCCGCGGCCTTCATCCAGTGCCTTGGCGACATCAACCCGCACCGGACCAATGGGCGAAATCCAGCGGATACCCAGCCCGACGCCGCGGGCAAAATCAAAATCAAAATTATTGCCCGCGTTACCTTGATCATAAAACGCCGCCACCGCCCACTTCGGACGAATCAGGTAGTCGTATTCCACACTGGTGATCAGCAGGTTGTTCCCCCCTTCAACGACACCGTCACTATCTTTTGGCCCCAGCGACTGATAATCGTAGCCACGCACACTGGCGTCACCACCGGCAAAGAAACGAACTGACGCGGGCAGACTGGTCAGCTCATCGACCTCGGTCATACCCAGCTCAGCACGCAGCAGTACCCGCCCCTTGCCTATGGAGTGAATGTATTTGGCGCGGCTGTGGAACTGGAGAAAGCTGACGCTCGAGCCAAGTGAGTCCGGCGAGCCGGACAACCGCCCCAGCAGGCTCCAGCCCCGGCGGGGATATGCAGGATCACCCTCGGCCTTCGTGCGAAAAGCGCTGATGCTCGGAATGATCAGGTGCGTGCGCTTCTCCTCCTCATTACCCACGACCGAATCTTCCCGTTCGTAGTTCAGTGCGTAGGTGTACAACCAGTCGTTATCTTCAAGGCGGATATAGCTGGTACCGATGGTATAGAGATCACTCTTACTGACGTCGGTATTGGTGTTGTCGTACCCGGTATAGATCCTCAGTTGCTCGTGGGCAGGCCGGGTCATAGGTATGTTGTAGGCTGCCTCAAACTTGGAGGTCACCTCTGAAACGCTGATATCAGCCGTGAGGGAATGTCCGCGGCTGCTGATATACCGATCCTCAAACCCAAACAACACCCGTGGCCCTGTGTCCGTCGCAACACCCGCACCCACGGAATAGCTGTAACGCTTGCGCGCTTCAAGAGAAATATTAATAGGCACCGATTCACCTTCAAGGTGCTGCAGATCCGGCGCGATGGTCGCGGTGCTGAAAAAATTGCTGGCGTTAAACATGCTTTTCAGTTCGAGCAGTTCTTCAGAGCTGTAATAATCCCCTTCCTCAAACTCGATATAGCGCTGCACAAAACTATCGTTGAGGATGTCCTGCTCAATCTTGATGTTGCCAATGCGGTAACGCGGCCCCGTATCGTAGACCAGCTCCACCACGGCCGCATTTTCCCCGACATTTACCGCCACCCGGGAGTGCTCAAATCGGCCGTCGAAATAGCCGCGATTGGCCGCGAGGGAGGTAAAGCGATTTTTCAGGGTTTCATAACGCCCATGATTCAAGCGGTCACCTTTTGCGATGCCCGGATCGCTCTGAATGCGCATGAACGTGCGATCCTCACTGCCATCACCATTGATGACAATGCGCACTTCCTTCACCAGTACCGGCTCGCCGGGCGTCAGCTGGATAACCATGTTCCAGCAGTCGTCGGTGCGGGTTAATTCATGCTCAAACGTCAGGCGGTAGTAACCCAGTGCCTGCCCCGCCGCCACAATCTCGCGCTCCGATTCGCGCAGCAGCGAACGCAAACGCCAGGGCGGCGTTTTGCAGGCTTCTTCATAAAGAGGTAAAAAGTTGCGGATATTTTCGCGCAGCGCTTCATTGCCGCCTTTGATCTCGATCTTCGGTTTGGGCTGGGCAAACCCCAGCTGGCTCCACCCACACACGGCGAGCAACGTCAGTAATAGCAGGTTAGCGGGGAATCGCAGCAAGGTTGAATCCTACACAGTCAATTTACAACAAGGTCCTGACGGTCATTTGTTAACCCTGCGACAGGGACTGACGTCACCGTCTCCGAGGATGACGAACGAACCTGACTATAGCCGTTACTTTACCGTCTTGACGATTTTCCTCAAACGGCGCGCGCCGCACGGGGTGTTATTTTTTGTAAACCCTGAACCGCGTAAACCGCGCGCTTAACCGCTATACTCAGCGCCGATTCAATCTCCCGGCAGGAACCCGATGCTCAGTTATCGTCACGCTTTTCACGCCGGCAATTTTGCCGATGTTCTTAAACACAGTGTGTGGTTGCACACGCTCACCTATATGCAGCAAAAAGATAAACCGCTGCGTATCGTTGATACTCATGCTGGCGCCGGCGGTTATCGCTTCGGCGGCCACCAACCTATCCGCAATCGTGAGTATGACAACGGAATTGGACAATTGTGGCAAAAGCCGGATTTGCCGCCAGTGCTCAACGACTACCTGACAGCGATCCGCGCCTTTAATCCGGATGATGCTTTGACTCACTACCCCGGCTCCCCCCTGCTGGCGCTGGCGGGAATGCGGCCTCAGGATCGCTTGTTTCTGCACGAGCTACACAGCACCGACTGCCGCTTACTGCGTGAAGCGGTCGGCGGGGATACGCGCGTTAAAGTCATTGAAGAAGATGGTTTTAACGGGCTGCAAGCACTGCTGCCACCTCCGGACCGGCGCGGACTGGTCTTGATCGATCCGTCGTATGAAATCAAAAGTGATTATCAGAATGTGGTCAAACAGGTAATTAAAGCGCACCAGCGTTTTGCTACCGGCACCTATCTGATCTGGTACCCGGTGGTATTGCGCCAGCGCATTGATGAGATGGAAAAGGCCTTGCAGAAAAGCGGCATTCGCAACATCCAGCTGTTTGAGTTTGGCATCGCGCCGGATCACCCTGATTACGGCATGAGCGCCAGCGGCATGATCGCCATCAACCCACCTTGGACGCTGTGGGCGGCGATGGAAGCTGCCCTGCCTTATCTGGCCCGCCACCTTGCAAAGCCCGGCGAGGGTCATTATCGTCAGGTGCAACTGGTTCCCGAATAAAAATTCTGCGGGCTTGCGCCTACGTTCATCCGATTTATTTCAGCAGGTGATCCATGAAACTTTCGGTTAAAGCGGCTCTGTTCTCCGGATTGGTTTATCCCGGCGCGGGGTTTTTTCTGCTGAAACGCTACTGGCTGATTCTGCTGTTCGCTGTGCCCGCCACCCTCGCCTTTGGTTACATCCTGCATTACGTGATGGAAGTTGCGCAGGTAATTGCCGAGCGTATCGTCAGCGGCCAGATCCCCGCCGATATGTTTGCCATCCGCAGCGCTATCAAATCGGCACTGGCCGAAGATAATCCCCTGCTCACCACCGCCAAGATAGCCTTTCTGGTTTCCTGGCTGGGCAGTATTCCCGTTTCCTATTGGTTAGGTGTACGAGCTGAAAAAGCAGCCGCACCCGCATCCCGTTAATCCACGTGAGGTTTTTATCGTGCAGGCAACCTTAACCACCATCGGTCTTTTGTTGTGCAGCAATGTGTTCATGACCTTTGCCTGGTATGCGCATCTCAAGGAGCTTAATCAGAAACCCTGGATCATCGCGGCGCTGGTGAGTTGGGGTATCGCGCTGTTTGAATATTTGTTGCAGGTACCGGCGAATCGCGTGGGCTATACGGTGATGTCGGTGGGACAACTGAAGATTCTGCAGGAAGTGATTACCTTGAGTGTATTTGTTCCCTTTGCAATTTATTACATGAAGGAACCACTGAAGCTGGATTACCTCTGGGCCGGTTTATGCCTGCTGGGCGCCGTGTTTTTTATGTTCCGCGATAAGATTATGGGATAGCCGGTGTGGATTGTAGGTGTGGATTGTAGGTGTG
>CAYUVQ010000061.1:8297-18911 GCA_964448175.1 uncultured Cellvibrionaceae bacterium
TCTGCACATCTGCACATCTGCACATCTGCACATCTGCACTGCGACACCGTAGGTCGGATTAGCGTTGCCTGCAACGCGTAATCCGACATTCACACTCATTTACCACTCCGATCTACCAACCTTCCTGCACCCCGTTCACATCACGTCGTCAAGTTCCTAATCCACTTACGCGTACCGATGCGGCGCAGGACCGGCAGAAATTTCAAACCGTCTTCAAGAAACATCAACGCATACAAAACAACAAACCAGTAATTCCCGAGAAAAACCGCGGCCGCATAGATCGGCACACCGAACACCCACATCACCACCGTATCGGTAATCAAACAAAAACGGTTGTCGCCGCCGGCGCGCAGTACGCCGATGATGCGGATCATGTTCAGAATTTTCACCCACACCAGCGCGCAGAAAACGCCGAGGGTGTTCATCAACAATTCAGTGGATTTTTCATCCAGCTGATCGAACACCAGCAGGATATACGGGCGCGCAAACCAGAGCGCGACGCTGAAGAAAATTACCAGGCCGATGGTCAGGCGATCAAAGAACCGGTGCAGCCGCCAGGCTTCGGCGCCATCGTCGGCGCCCAGTGCACGGCCCACCAGCACGGCGGAGGCATTCGCTAACCCCACAAATAACGCAAAGAATGCACTTTCCAGTGGAACGATAACGCCCATCACGGCCAAGGCTTCAGTGCCGGCAAAACCGGTGATGACGTGATAGGCCGAATTACCGACGGCCCAGATGGCGTAATTGGCCACCAGCGGTAATGCAAAGGCGCTGTAACGCAGGATATGTTGTTTATCGATGCCGCCGCGCAACTGCGCGAAGCTCATGGCAAAGCCGTGTCGGGTGAGATACAGCCAGCCAAGCATAAAGCCCAGCTGGATCAGTCGGGCCGCTAAGGTCGCCCAGGCGGCTCCCGCCACACCCAGTGCGGGGAAGCCCCAATGACCGAAGATCAGCACATAGTTCAGCCCGATATTCACTACCGCAGCAACAACGCCCGCCATCAGCGGCATGGTGGTGTTGCCGAGTGCGCGTAACGAGGCTTCGAAGATCACGATCACTTGCGTCAACAACAATACCGGCGCGGTGATCTGTAGATATTGCGCTGCCAACGCCGCCACTTCCGGATCAGGGTTGATCCAGCTCACCCAGACCGGTGCTCCGAATGCGAAGGCCAGCGTGAAGGGGAACATGACGATCATGCCGACAAATAAGGTCACCGATACCGTTCGCTGACAACTGGCAAAATCCTTCGCACCGGTGTACTGGGCCACCAACACGCTGCAGCCGGTGGCCAGACCGCTCATCAACACCAGCAACAGGAAATGAATCTTCGCCGCCAGCCCCACCGCCGCAATGGCCTGGGGTCCCAGGCCGCCAACCATGATGACATCGGCCATGCCGAGCATGGATTGCAGCAGCATCTGCGCCGCCACGGGAACGGCAAGCACCAGCACGCTGAGCCAGAAGGATTTAGGAGTTTTAGGCAGAGTCACAACAGCACCGGAACGGAAGAGGAGGAGGAGGACGAAAAACTGCGCCTATTATAGAAGTTCCCGGCACTGGCGCATGAAGAATTTATACACGGAGGGATTATTTACATTTCTTTCACTTGATCCCAGCCTCACCCGGCTCGCTATGGACAGGCCAGCCGGGAACGAAAATAACCACTTTTTATAACATCGGCATGCTCACCCATTCATTGCAGTATGCGGCCATTGCAGTGTGCAGCGCCCCTCGCAGGGACGGTGTTAAACCTGGTGTTTCTGTTGATCAGTCACATGCTGCACCACCAGACTCCCGACCATATCGCCCTCAACGTTGACTGCCGTGCGCACCGTGTCGAGCAAGCGGTCGATGGGTAACAGGATCGCCACCGCCTCGGCCGGCAGTCCCACCGATTGCAACACCATGATCATCGTTACCATACCCGCGCTGGGGATGCCCGGCGCGCCCATGGAAGCAATCATCGCGGTAAAGAAGACTACAAGCTGTTGCGCAAGGCTCAACTCAATTCCTACAAGATTAGCAACAAATAACGCAGCGGCCGCTTCATAAAGCGCGGTGCCGTCCATATTGACGGTAGCCCCGAGGGGAAGAACAAACCCCGCAATATCGCGCCGGACATGAAGTTGCTCCTGAGCGCAGCGCAGGGTCACCGGCAGAGCGGCGGTGCTGGAGCTGGTGGCGAATGCCGTAATGAGTGCATGTCGGGCACCGCGCAGGAACCAGAGCGGTGATTTGCGCGTGACAATAAACAGGATCAACGGCAAAACCAGTAAACCGTGGACGAGAGTCGTGCTGAAAATCAGCACAATAAAACCACCCACCGTTTTCAGCAGTGCGAGATCCTGCGTGCCGATGAGTTTAATCAGCAGTGCCAGAATCCCAAGCGGTGCGAGCACCATGATCCAGCTGACGATACGCATGATCAGTTCAAGAAACTCCTGCAGCAGTGTGAGGATATTGCGGTATCGCTCTCCCCCCACCACCAGCGCAATACCGATAAATAACGCAAAGAGAACCACGGGCAATACCTGCCCTTGCGCGAGAGCAGCAAAGGGATTCATAAACAGGTTATGAAAAAAATGCTGGAAAAACTCCGGCATGGTTAATTGAGCTGCTTCAAAGTTTTCCATCGCATCTTGAAACAGCGCAATTTCAAGACCGGCGCCGGGCTTGAACAGATTGGCAGCAACCAGGGCCAGCGCCATGGCGCAACTGGTGGACACAAAAAAGAAGCCCAGCGTCGTCAGCCATACGCGGTGAACCTGGTGATGCGCCTGCAGATTGGCGATCCCCACGGCAATAGACGTAAATACCAGCGGGATAAGCACCATCCTGAGCAGGTCAATAAAAATGCCGCCCACCACATCGCTGGTATAAAGCACCACCTCGCGCGTAACGGAGACATCAGCAAGTCCGCTGATCCACCACCCGATAAAAACACCGAGTACGGCGGCAATTAAAATCTGAACGTTAATACTGGGCATATCGATTCCTGCTTACTTATTACCTGCCAAACGCCTTGCGTGTTTGCTAAAAGCCTTGTTAGTACTGGCTAAAAGTATCTGGTACCCGTTAAAAGCGTTATTTGCCAACCGCTTTATTCACCCAAAGTACCACTTGCCACAATTCGCCATAATTCATCAGCATCTTTCCTTTTTTTCGCCATGGCTGCGCCTTTTTTTTGCGGTTTACTAACCATCGTCAAGAACACATTTGTTGACCAAACCGTTCTTTTTTGAACTTGTTCGTCACTCACCCGTCTTCGTAAAAGGATCGCAATCATGAAAAAAGCAATCGCATTATCCATAGCTCTGATCTCATCTGCCAGCCTGCCGCTCGCTGCTCAAGCAAAAGATGTCAGAACTGATGTCAAACAAGCTGCTGTATTTACCACCGCGGGTATCCTCGGCGGTCTCGCCGCTGGCCCCATCGGCTTGTTTGTTGGCGCAATCGGTGGTGCGTACCTCGGTGAACAAATAGAAAAAGCCGATCAACTTGATAATGCTCAACTGGCCCGGATGGATGCAGAAGTGACCATTTCTCATTTAAACAACGAATTAATTGATCGCAGTATCGCGCTGGAGCAACTGCAACAACAAACCTTTGATCAGCTGCAACTGCAAGTGCTGTTTTTCACCGGCTCGGACAGCTTGACCGAACAAGGCGAACAACAACTGCAGATTCTCGCTGATTTTCTCAACAAGCACCAACATCTGAATATTCATTTGCATGGCTACGCTGACCCGCGGGGAACGGAAGATTACAACGAAGTCCTGTCGCACTATCGCGCAATTACGGTGAAGGAAGCGTTGGAGATGGCGGGCGTGGATTATTCGCGCATCAGCATCACCGCCCACGGTGCCAATCGTGCACGGACCGCATTGGATAATGCCGATACCTATGCGCTCGAACGCCGGGTGGATATCGAAATCGTCAATCCCACACCTAACGTTGTGTCCATGCAGTAACTCGACGCAACAATGCACGGCAATTGCTCAACGCAGTTCACCCGAACAAGTCATGCATTGATTCCACAACCATTGCCGCAACCATGTTTCAGCAGATTTTTGCCAGGGTGTCCTGCCCTGGCTAATGATGAGCGGTACGGACGCCCCGCACACGGATGTGTTGCCCAATCAAGTCTTGACCCGCTGACGCGGGTCTTTTTTGTTGCAGATTTCTATTTTTGTTGCAAATTTTTACTGCTTTTTTTCAGTATCTTCAAGATTTGAATCGGGCTCTGTTTCGCTGTCAGTTTTATCCACAGCTTCTTTTTCCAATTCTTTCGCACGTTTTCTCACCGCCGCTGCGGCAGCAGTCGACACGGCAAACTCGGCAGGTTTTATCCGGTGTCCACATCGATTGGCATAAACCCGCGTAAACTCCGCGCCAAAAAATAAAATCATTCCGGCATAGGAAACCCACAACATAATCAGAATAATACTTCCTGCTGCGCCATATGCCGAGCTGGGATCACTGTAAGCGAAATACAAACCTAAGGCGAACTTAGCAAGGACGAACAACAGCGCAGTAACCAGTGCACCAACCCAGACATCGCGCCACTCAATTTCCGCGTCCGGCAAAAATTTATAGATAGCCGCAAACAATAAGGTCACAACACTGAGGGAGATCGTAAGATCGAGCAGGCGGAACACAATCCTCAATGATTCAGAGAAATACTCCACCATCCAGTTGCTCAACATACTCAACACCGTAGACAATACCAGCGAAACCAACAACAAAAAACCGACAACCAAAATCAGCCCAAAAGAAAACAGGCGATCCGTTACCAGTTTTAACAGTTTACGTTTTGGCTGGGGTTTAACTTCCCACATCAGGTTGAGGGTCTGTTGCAGTTGATAGAATACGCCGGTCGCACCGAATAATAATGTCGCGATACTGACAATGGATGAAATCGTAAAACCTTCACTCTGGCTCGCTTTCGCAACAATTGCTTGCACATCACTGGCGGCCTTATTACCGACCAGCGCGCGGATCTGGTACGTAATTTCCTCGCTGACCGTTTCCTGCTCGAAAAAATAACCTGCGAGGTTGATGATGATAATCAACAGGCCCGGCAACGAAAAAATCGTGTAATAGGCGATAACTGTACTGTTCCTGAAAGGATCACGATCTATCCACTGGATGAACGTGGCCTTCAACAGGCTTCCCATAACTTTTGCTAGCCGAATTACGTTCACAGAGATGCTCCGGATAAACAGCTTCAGGTGATATTAAGAGCGATGTTCACTAAACAGCCGGACAATAATCCAAGGCGTATAAGGTGCTGACTCCTCACTGCAGAGGATGTTCACTCACCCCCTTGGCAGCGGGTGCTGCAATGCGCGGCTTATCATACTGTCTGCATTTTTTATTCCACAGGGAAGGAAGTAAGCGAAACGCTGGTTTAAGAGAAGAAGAGAAATAATGCGCACAACAATTTGTCAGTTTTACAACCGCAAGCTGTAAAAAGCACAACCGGAAAAGCGGCAGCGGGTAACGAGAATGCCCGGGGTTAATTCATCACGCCGTGACTTGACGGCGGCTGGCTGACATCAATTTACTTTATAAATTATCTGCCGACGGCGCATCACCCAACACCTGAAACCAGCGCTCAAGACGATATCCCTGCTGATCAATCAACAGTAATTTGTGCCACCCCGGCTCGAGCGAAACACTCTGCTCATGGAAGGTATGGGTTTCTCCCAGGAAACGGTCATCAATGTGCCAATAGAGAATCATCTGGGGTTGACGGTGCACCGCCTGTATAACCGCACGACTGCGGCGGCCATTCAGATCCACGGGAATATAAACCCGACTGCCTTCATGGGGGTATAAGAGATCCATAGGCTGATCGTCATCCAGCTCACCGCGCTGCGCGAGACAGTCAGCCCGCCACGGTGGCAGGCTGCGATAATCACTGTGGTATTGCCGCCAGAAAAACTCCTGCGCAGGTGGCAGCACAAACCAGTCCACGGACTGCATCTGACTCACCGATTCGCAGCGGCTGTGGACGCGAAACTGTCCCGCCGCATCCAGATGCACGCGCCGGTGAAACGGTGTGACCTGCTCAAAATGACTGTTTGCCGGAATCAAAATATCCTGCGCGGCACATTGACCACCGGCGAGATAACCATCACTGCGACACACGCTCACGGTTTTCAATGCATGATGCGGCTGCTCAAACCAGCTGCTTGAACCGAGCCGATCAAATACATCAAATAAAATCGGTGCGGCACTTGTTTGGCCACTTAAAAAACTCGCCGCTTCACCACCGGCATTGCCAACCCAGACGCCCACGGTATAGCGGCCGTTGCTGCCGATTGCCCAAGCATCACGCAAACCATAACTGGTGCCGGTTTTCCATGCGATTGTCTGGCTGCCAGAAAAATCCCGCCACAGATTTTCATGGCCGGGACGCACCACTTCCACCATGGCCTGCAGGGTTAACCAGGCCGCGCCTTGATCCAACACAGGGGGTTGCGCGAATAATGTTTCGTCTTCTAACAAGCGGATGGAATCTGCTGGAGTGAGATCCCGTGCATTGGCCGTCATCCGCGCATAAATAGACGTAAGCTCCCACAGAGTGCCCTCCGCCCCACCGAGAATTAACGTCAATCCGTAATCATCTGCGGAGCGAAACAACGTGGTCATGCCCATGGTTTGTAGTTGTTGATGAAACCGACTGATCCCGTAGTGCCGCAACATGCGCACTGCAGGCACGTTGAGCGAATGCGCCAAAGCGTAGTGAGCCGGAACGGCGCCACGATATTGACGATCATAATTTTGGGGTTTGTAGCCGGCAAATTGTGTCGGGATATCCGACACTAACGTTGTGGGCAATAACTCACCGTCCTGCAGCATCAATCCGTACAGCAAAGGTTTTAAAATGCTGCCGGTGGAGCGCGGGCGCTGAATAATATCCACCTGCGGGGAATAACGGTTGTGCTGCTCCCAGGCCTGATTGCCGATATACGCGCGCGTTGCCATCTGTTGATGATCTATCACCAGCAGCGCAATATTGTGCGCACCTTCATTAGCCAAACGGTGCGCGTGACGCTGGGCAATCTGTTGAACCTGTAATTGCAGTTGTGCATCGACCGTGGAATGCAATACCGCGCTGTGCGGATGCTGCTTTTTTAACGTGGATAACAGATGCGGCGCATATTGCGGTAAGGGCTGCGGTTTTTCCGGCAGAGGTTCCAGCAGCGCCAGCTCCAGATCCAGCGCTGACAATTGTTGTTGCGCATGCAATCGCCGCAACAAACGATCGCGTTTTTGCTGCAGCAAATCCCGTTGCCGTCCGGGATGAATTAACGCCGGGCTGTTAGGTAAAACAGCGAGCAATGCCGATTCGGCCCAAGATAAATCTTCCGGTGCGCGCCCGAAATAACGCCAGGCCGCCGCGCGCAAGCCAACAATATTTCCACCAAAGGGTGCGTGACTCGTATAGTGATTCAGCAATTCATCTTTGGTGAATCGCCATTCCAGCTGCAGCGCGCGCATGGCTTCAATTAATTTACTGCTTAAGTTGCGCGGCGGATCATCGCGCAGCATGCGCGCCAGCTGCATGGTGATGGTGCTGCCGCCACTGGTAACGCGACCGTCCCGCAGATTACCCCAGGCCGCGCGCGCAACGGCCACGGGGTCGATACCAGGGTGCTGATAGAAGCGGCGATCTTCGAACAGGAGTAACGCCTGAACATATTTTTCCGGCAGCTCATCAACCGGCGCAAAACGCCACTGCTGGTCAGCGGCAATGGATGCACCCAGTAACTGTTCGTGTCGATCCAGCAACATAGTGGCGTAACTGACGCGCGTCAGTTTTTCCGGCAGCGGTGCGAATTGCAACAACAACCCAGCCGTGACTGACAACATCAGAGCGGTCAGCGCCAGAAAGCGAAAGTTTACTCGTCGTTTCATAAATTGCTGTTCACGGAATTGCGCGGCTTCATAAATCGTTCACCAGGGTTTATCGGTCGGCCCACAAAAACACCGGCCTAAATTCAACCGTTATCTGCATTCTTTCCCTTCAATACTTACCCACACGCATCTTAACGAAAATTGTTTTGAGTCGCTCCGGTTAATCGACTACCGTTGGCGGGCGGGGTTTCGGCTCCCGTGCTTCGATGCTTTTTTTAACGATGCATCGAAGCTTTCATCACACGTAGTATGTGTCGATGCAATATCACAGGTGTGTCGATACCTCATAACAAGAGAACAAATTCATGCGTAAAATCCTTGTTGCTTTTGCTTTGCCTGCGCTGCTGGCAGCCTGCTCTTCATCAACAGACAATCGGTCAACAGAACAACGCGCGGCATCCACCCGCGCCCCCATCCCCGTAACCTTAAAACAGGAAGATGGCCGCTATCAGTTATATCGCGGCGATCAAGCCTACTTTATTCGTGGCGCGGGGGGCAGCCAGAATATTCCTTTACTCGCCGCAAGTGGCGGCAACTCGCTGCGCACCTGGGGCACCGACAACGCGGAGCACATTCTGGATGAAGCTCACCGGCATGGCCTGACGGTCATGATGGGTCTGCGGTTAGGCCACGAGCGGCACGGCTTTGATTACAACGATGCAGCCGCTGTTGCCAAACAAAAGGAAGAAGTGCGCGCGCAGGTGCTGAAATATAAAGATCACCCCGCACTTCTCGCTTGGGGCCTGGGCAATGAAGTGGACCTGCTTTATACCAACACCAACGTGTGGTACGCCATCGAGGATATTGCCAAGATGGTGCGCGAACTTGATCCCCATCACGTGATTACCACGGTGACCGCCGGTATCGACGCTGAAAAAGCACGCTTGATCATGGAGCGGGTGCCGAGTATTGATTATCTCAGCGTAAATATTTACGGCGGATTAGAGACCCTGCCGCAAACATTAAAGGATGTGGGTTGGACCGGCGCGTATGTGGTGACCGAATGGGGCCCCACCGGCCACTGGCAGATTACCCGCACCGATTGGGATGTGCCGATTGAGCAGACCAGTACTGAGAAAGCGCAGTCCTATCGCGAACGTTACACCGCCGGCGTACTCGGTGCACCGCAACACGCCTTGGGTTCCTACGCCTTTTTGTGGGGCCAGAAGCAGGAAACCACACCCACCTGGTACGGCATGTTCCTTGAATCCGGCGAAGCCACCGAAGTCGTGGACAGCATGCAGTTTTTATGGACCGGTGAATGGCCTGAAGACCGGGCACCGTCTATTCGCAGTTTCCTGATTGATGGGAAGAAAGCTGAAGAAAATATTTATCTCGAAGCAGGCAAAACTTATACCGCGCAACTTGATGCCTTTCATCCACACAACGAAGCGTTTACCGTGCGCTGGGAATTTTTACCGGAGAGCACCGACATTCGTGCTGGTGGTGACCCGGAAGCCCGTCCAGAAGCAGTTGAGGGTTTGATCATCAATGATGACGGTAAAGGCACGTTGAAATTCCAAGCCCCAGCGAATGGTGGGCCTTATCGCTTATTCGCTTACGTCACCAACCACTTCAACAAAGCAGCAACAGCAAACGTACCGTTTTTTGTGCGGTGATTGGTTGAATGTCGGATTACGCGGCTTCGCCGCTAATCCGGCCTACGTTAATCCAACATATATCGTTAACGGGACGTTACGTTAATGCGGCGAATTGCGTTAATGCGAGCGATAAAAGTCTTCAATCTACCAACCGTAGGTCGGGTTAGCGGCGAAGCCGCGTAACCCGACACTGCAATACAACAGCGCTCCCACCCTGCCGATAAACCCACATCTATTCAGCAACCGTGCAAAAAATATTTAAAAGCAGCGCATCGAAACAGCTTACTCGTCCCTCACCAACCGGCACATCAAAACCATTTACCCGCTCCCCACCGACACCACACACCAAAATTGCTTATTTGATCCTTGATAACACAACCACATCAAGAATCACTCGTTCGCTTCCTACTGACACAACCACATCAAAAGTCACTCAATCGTTCCGCTGGTACCATCAAAAACCACTCATTCATTTCCCACCGTCGCCGGTACATCAACCGCACTGCCCCACTCCTCATCATAAAACCCCAACGCTAAAAACCTGTGGAAACTTGAATGCGGCCATTGCGCGGCGGTTTGGACATAACCGTGTTTTACCGGATTGAAATGGATGTAATCCAGATGTTGCCGATAATCCTGCTCATCACGAATCAAATGTTCCCAAAAGCGGCTTTGCCAAACGGGCAATGGTTGACCGTAGGCTTTCGCGAATGCACTTTTTATCAGGCGCCAGCGCGTTGAGAAATCGTGATCACAAGATGGCATTTTCCAGATGCAATGAAGATGGTCCGGTAAGATCACCGCCGCCTCGATATCGAATGGATAATTACGCTTCACCTTTTTAAAGGCTTGGCGCAATAAAAAAACGGCGTCGGGATGACTGAAGATGGGTTTGCGCTCGTGAGTAACCAGCGTAAAAAAATAACAACCGCCTTTTTCCAAGGCTCTGCGGTAGTGCATGATTCAGTCCTTTGAATTTACCTGCACACATCGTGCGTGCGTTGTTTCTGCTATGTGCTGCGTTGCTGCGTTGCTGCGTTGCTGCGTTGCTGCGTTGCTGCGTTGCTGCGTTGCTGCG
>CAYUVQ010000061.1:19011-19220 GCA_964448175.1 uncultured Cellvibrionaceae bacterium
TTGCCAGGATGGTGCCGTAATTTATTTCGGGACGCAAGTTTTGCGTGGTGTCGGATTATGAATGTAAATTGAAGCTCCGAGTGTCGGATTACGCGGCTGCGCCGCTAATTCGACCTACGGGTGTGTCTGATGAGACGTTATGGATAGGTGGTAATCCGGTGCGTCGAATTGTACGGGCGATGTGATGGCTGAAGATTTGTTTTATTTGC
>CAYUVQ010000062.1:0-18009 GCA_964448175.1 uncultured Cellvibrionaceae bacterium
AAAATAACCGGTGCTTCTCCATGAGATCACCATCACGATCCAGAACGGCAGCGAGTGTTTTTTGCTCAAATACCCGCGATGCAGGTGGTATGATCGCGGGCCAAAATAAAAACAGTGGTATCCGACGCGCACTTAACCAGCGTTCCTGCGGTAGCAATGCCCCCGCATTGCCGCGGAATACTGACGAATCCTAACTGACAACAAGAAACTGCGTATGCAAGACATCCTCAAAAAATACGGCGAGTATCTGGTTCCGGCCGGCATTCTTATCATTTCCCTGCTTATCTACGGCACCCTGTATGGCAACCCCAAAGCCATGTTCTGGGATGAGAACTACCACATCGCCTCGGCCCAAAAACATATCGACGGCGTGATGTACATGGAGCCGCATCCACCGCTCGGCAAAATGCTGATGGCAGTGGGCGAGGTGCTGATCGGTGCGAACGACAATATCGATAAACATGTGCTCAATGAGACCGATTATCTCACCGGCGACGCCGCTCCTGCAGGTATGCGCTATACCGGATTCCGCTTGCCTTCCACCTTTCTGATGGCATTTTCGGTGTTGTTTTTTTACGGCATCGTGCAGCGCATTACGCAACGTAAATGGATCGCGGCCGCATTCACCACATTAATTATTTTTGATAACGCGATGGTGATTCACTCACGCTCGGTAATGCTGGAAGGTATCCAGATGTTTTTTATTCTGGGCGCCATCTATTACATGGTGCGGACGATCACCAGCGGCAAGCCCATTCGCTTACCCCATTACGCGGTCCTCGGTGTGCTGATCGGTCTGGCCATTGCAGTCAAACTTAATGGTGCGATTCTGTTACTGCTGTTCGTCATGCTGTGGGGCGTAGATCAATGGCAGAACCTTAAACAATTTAAATGGCTGGAGCTGCTCAAGCGTCTGGCCGTCACTGTGCCCGCCGGGCTTGCGCCGCTGTTTCTGGTTTTCCTCGGCGTGTTTTATATTCATATCGGCATGGGCACGGAAGTTGTCAACAATCGTACCTATAAAGCCTCGCCGGAATATCTGAATTACATCCGCAAAGGTGAAACTTTTTCGCCCGCAGCATTTATGGTGGGGATGAAAGACAACTGGCGTTATATCTCGGAGTACGCGGATGGTGTGCCGCGTCTTGATGTGTGCAAGCCGGGCGAAAATGGCAGCCATGCTTCCGGCTGGCCAATCGGCAAAAAAAGTATCAATTACCGCTGGGACAAAGACACCATTGATGGCAAGGTCCAGGTGCGTTACATGCAGATTATCGGCAACCCGATCGTGTGGTTCTCGGTGCTGCTTGGCATCATCCTGTCGGTCGGTTTGCTGACCAGCAAATTTGTGTATGGCAACAAGGTAAAAGACGAACCGCTGTTTCACTGGATCTGTGCATTCACCACCCTTTATGTGTGTTACATGATTGCGATCCTGCAGATTGAGCGGGTGATGTATCTGTATCACTACCTGGTGCCGCTGGTATTCGGTGCGCTTAATCTGGCGATGGTGTTTACCTACATCTTCCGCGATGAAGTCATCGCCAATCATCGTCACACCATGATCAATCTGGGCGTGTTTGTGTTACTGGTTATCGGCGTGTTTGCATTCTTCTCGCCGTTTACTTACGGCTTACAGATGACGGAGGATGAATTCGGCCTGCGTAACTGGTTCAGCTTCTGGCAATTGAATGTGGTGAGATAAGATGAAACTGACAATGAATAAAAATACCGCCTTGTCCATCCTGCTGGCTGTAATCGCTGTGGCTATTCTGTGGCGAATAACGCCGGTTTATGTTGATCCGGTCATTAAACTGACCATCGTTAAAAACCGCGTGCAGATCAGCAACATTCACCAGCCTCGCAACGTTGAATTCAGCAAAGAGGTGATGGTGGATAACCTGAATCTCTACAACAAAAGCCGTTTCAGCCACGCAAAACTCGGTGATATTGCCTATCACGATCAATTCTTTGTTGATGTCGACCATGAATTTACCGTAAAGATTGCCGGCCAATACCGATTCAACATCGCCACTGATGATGGTTTTACCGCAGCTGTTGATGGCAAATTACTGTGTGAATATCCCGGCGACCGCCCCTTCTCCATGCAGAGCTGCCCGGTAACGCTCAGTGCCGGAAAACATACGTTTCGTTTTTCGTATTTTCAGGGCTACGGTCAATCAGGTTTAACCGTGCAGTATCTGAACACCACGGATAACAAAGCGTATTATTTCGGTGACGATTCAAAATATATGCGCTTTTGATCGATCGCAGCGAGGAAATTGCTGAAGAAAAAAACCCGCGCAGGTACACCTTCGCGGGTTTTTTATTGGGAGCGGATCAGCGGTAATGTTTTATTTTTTTTCTTCCAGAACCTGAGTACCTGCAATTAAATCGTGTACACAGCGACGATCACCGCGGAAGATAAACAATACATCAATCAGAGTCAGCAGCGGACCAACAATGGGAATGATGGATACCACGGAAATCGGCAGATAACGCTTCAACACCAGCGGGGCAAAGTCGGGTAGATTGCCTTGCATATCGGTGATGCGGGTACCCATTATTTTTTTACCGACGGTTTGCCCGTATTGTTTCAGTAGAAAACCGTGAATCAACAGGAACGCCACGAAGCCATAGATTCCACCGAGCAGCGTGTAATGAAAGGGTGGTTCTTCAGCGCCGGCGAACATCTCGAATCCGCCAATCAGAAACCAGAAGGGTAAAGCGATCAATATCCCGATAATGCCATCAATAATCGCCCCGAATAAACGCGCCCACTTTGAAGCCAGTGGCATAGCCACACCGTCGTTTTCCGCTGGCGTATTGATCAGATCCGCGCTGGGTGATTGATAGGGATTGTCCATGAATACTCCTTATAGATAATAAAGTCATTAAAAGATCTGGCATGCTAAATCATTTAGGCATACTTGGGGAGTCGCGGCAGCTTAAGTAAATGCATATTCCGGTTGGAGGTCAGTCAATACTCGCCGAGTCAACGAAAGTGTTACAGATAGCGGTAGTCGTGGCGCGGAATTGTGCACAATGTTCACAGGAGTAACATCGCACTTGCGGTAATGGAAGCAACCCGGTAACTTCAATCGGGAATGAATTGGAAGCATCGCTGTCGACAGGTAAGACACATTACAATAAATCAGCTCGTGCAAAGAAGTGTAATGCAAAGAGCGGGTGGTTTTCATACTGGATGTAATCAATGTTATTGGTGTGGTGGTTATTACATAGCAGACAAAGGATTCAGCTGTTGCTGGTCAGTGTGATGCTGACGGTCAGCTGTACCGTTCTGGCTCAACAACACCCAGAACCACAACACATCGTCTTACCTTACATCAAATCTGATTCACCCAGTCATCAGCATTATTTTCCTAATCTTCTGGCACTCGCGCTCGACAAAACCATCGCGACAGATGGCCCCTACCAAATCAGTTATTTTCGCAACAATTTCACCTCCGCCCGGATTGTCGCTGAATTAAAATTTGGCCGTTCCATTAACGTGTTATGGACCAGTCCGAACGAAGATCGCGAACGCGAGTTAATACCCATCCGTATCTCACTGTTGCATGGTCTAAACAGTCATCGCATTTTTCTGATCCGTGAAAGTGATCGCAAAAAGTTCCGCGCGGTTCGCTCGTTGAATGATCTGCGCCGCTTGCGCGCCGGATCGGTAGCGAATTGGCCGGATACGCGAGTAATGCAGAACAGTGACCTTCCCGTGGTCACCTCGGCGCATTACGACTTGCTGTTTACCATGCTGGCGGGCAAACGTTTTGATTATTTTCCCCGTGGCCTGTATGAAATCTGGGACGAGCAGCAGGTCCATGCGGATAAGCATCTGGTGGTGGAAGACAGCTTGATGTTTTATTACCCCGCGCCCATCTATTTTTTCGTCAATTCGCGCGATAAAAAACTGGCCGATCGGATTGAGCGCGGCCTACAGCTGGCTATTGAAGATGGCAGCTTCAATGAATTATTTTTCAGTGTGCCGAGTTTCAAGCGGGGTTACGAGGAGTTGGCTAACAAGCAGCGGCGGGTCTTCGATCTGGAGTAACGAATTCCTCCGGCCCGCTGACGCCGGTTTATGATTGTGATCTGTTTTTTGCTTCAATCCACAGCGACATATATTGCGTGCTCTTGTGTTGATGGTGTTGCAGCATGGTGCCGATAAAATTACGACGTCGATGTGCAGCCAGATCAGCACACACTGTCAGCAACTTCTCAAGCAGAAGTGGGGTTAGTTTTTCTGCCGAAAATTGTTGAAGAGTACCTGCGCAGTATGTCTGTGCGTCCTGCCAGGCGTGTTCGGAGTCATACAGAGTGACCGCAGCCTCCACAAACCCATCAAGCTCATCGGCAACCGCTCCCGGCCAATGGTCCTGCCCCTGCAATCCTTCCGCTCCGGTGCGGGTGGTTACACTGGGTGTGCCGCATTGCATGGCATCAATCAATTTGCCTTTGAGCCCTGCCCCAAAGCGCAGCGGTGCCAGACAAACCCGTGCCTGCTGCATCACTTGATGCGCATCTTCAGCCCAGCCGCCAATATAAAAACCCTGTTTGGGATTATGCAGGGCAGTTGCTTTAGGTGGCGGATAGGCGCCGTAAATTCGGAGCTGTGCGTGAGGTAAACGCGCACGCAGGCGCGGCCAGATCTGATGCTTTAAACACAGAACGGCATCCCAGTTAGGTTCATGGCGGAAGTTGCCAATGGTGATGAAGTCCTGTCGGCGCGAGAAGGGCAGATCCGGTAATGGATTTTGTGGCAACAGAAAGGGGCAATAGTGCAGCAGCGCGGCCGGGACACCGAACGCATGCTGTAATAAATCGTATTCAAAACGCGAAATAATTAAGCTGATATCGCAGCGATAAATAGCGGCGAGTTCGCGTTGCGCCATATCATTGCCAGCCATCGCCTCGAACAAAGCGGTAACATTTTCTGCCGGTGGATAAAGCTGGAATCGCTCTGCTTCAGTAGCGGCCAATTGCTGTTGCTTTTTTAATAACAGTTGCCGCACCTGCCGCAAGCTGTGCAGATCTTCTGTATTCAGTACACGTACCGCCTGTGGGCACGTCTTAGCGACACGCCAGCCGAATTGTTCTTCGGTGAAGAACCGATCAAACATCACCAGGTCGGGCTGCAATTGCGCGAGGTAGTGATCAAAGCTGGAACAATTCAACGCGATGGTTTTTTCTTCAACGCCCAAAGCCGTCAGGTTGATGCGATGTTCAGAAAGGTTGGCGGCAGATGCGAAGGTAACCTGCCATTGTTGCTGTCGAAAACACTCAATCAATTGCAACATGCGTGAGCCAGCCGCCGATGAATTAGGCTCAGGCCAGACATAACCGATAATCAGAATATTTTTTTTCACAGCACACACGCAGCGTTAACCCAGGTGCGCACTATTATAGGGAATTAATCCGGCCGCGGCGTGCTAAAAGTTACAGACGCCAGGCGAGGGTCAGCGCGCCGAACTCTTCTCGCCCCGAAGCGAAAGTATCCAGCGCACTGCCTTCCTGATAGGAAATACTTAAGTTTATGTCGTGCCAGGAGTAGGAAATGCCTGCAAAGAGTTCGTATTGTTCATGACGCAGATTGGTGGAAGGGCTATCGCGAAAGGTGTTGCCGTTGATAAAAATCTGATTATGCACGTAGCGCACTGCGGCCCCTCCATAGACGAACCAGCCACCATCAATCGCCATGGGATGACTGATTCGGCCGGTGAGCAGCGCCGCCGTAGAAAAACTTTCCTGCAATGCCGTGCCAGCACGCAGGATGACGCCGGCACCAGCGGAAGACTCAAGGTTGCCCAACCCAATGTTGAGCAGCCCTACCATATCGGCGGAACTGGTGTCGTGCGCCGCAAAGCGCCAGGCGCCGGTACGCGAGATCTGACCGACGGGTTCGTTTTCCAGTTGTGAATCCCAGCCTCTGGGTTCGGTAGACCCCGTGATGTGATGAATTAACCGCTGGGTTTTCTCTGCACCGGAAGCGGGGCCGACCATGCCGATCACCAGGCTGACCGCATCGGCAAAGTTATCTTCCACAACTACATAAGAAGAGCGAAAGGATAATAGGCCTGCATAGGGTGCATCATTGGGATCAGGAATTTCTTTGGAGATGTCGCGCGGAGTGATCATGCCTTGACCCAGCGTATGAGCAGCGTAGGCCAGCGGCGCATTGTCATTTTGCATCCAGGACAATGGCAAGGTTAACAAAGGCGGCGTAGGTTTTTCGTCGCCTTCGTTCGATAAGTCGTACCAGGAAATATACAACCCGTTGGTGTAGCCGCCACCGTCCTTATTAGCGAATATATCGTTGTGCCAGATAACCGAAGCCCAATCAACTTCTGCATGAGCGGAACCGACCAGGAAAAAACTGCACAGAATAAAAATTCTAACGACGAAGAAGCTCATGGGGGTCCTGCATTAACCAGAATAATCTGGCGTATTATCGATCTTATTGCTCCGGATATTCCACTGCATTAATACATACGCGAATAGTTTTTGTCGTAGAGATAAACCATTCAATTTCCTGGCCCACGGATAATCCAAGCAATGCACTGCCCATCGGGGACAGAACAGAAATTTTGTCCACACAACCATCGGTATCTTTCGGGTATACCAGCGTGTAGGTAAACGTTTCGCCGGTTGAAATAACAGTAAAAGTTACGCGGGAATTCATGGTAACAATGTTGGGTGTGAACTTGTCGGTAGTGACAATATCAGCCCGCTGCAATTCACCCATCAATCGGCATGCGCCGGAATGATTGTTCTTCGGTAAAGAGTTGAGCAAGGCTTCCAGTTGTTCGAAATCCCGCTCGGTAATGACTATCTGTGCTTCGCTTGCCATACAAACCTCGAACATGGTTGATCGCCGGTTTATTCACCGGAGGTTAATGATTTAAGTCGTTGGAATTATTAGAAAGAAGGGCAGGTTCGATAATAGGGTAGGCTTTATAAAACAGCAATAGCATCAAAATTGCTATGTGCCATAGCAAACAATCTCATAAGTTAATTAGCAAAAGTGTCCAGAAAATTAATCAACCGGCGGCGTATTTTTCAGCCATGCGATGACGCCTGATGCAGCGGCCCGACCTGTGGCAAAACATCCCGTTAGCAGGTAACCGCCGGTGGGTGCTTCCCAATCCAGCATCTCACCGGCGCAGAAAACCCCCGGCATATCGGTAAGCATTAATTGCTCATTCAACGCCATAAATGAAACACCACCGGCGCTGCTGATGGCTTCGCTGACTGGGCGCACACCACATAAACGAAGCGATAAATTTTTAATGGCGCGGGCCAGAAGAGCCATATCCTGCCATGCATTGGCTGGCGCCTGTTCACGCAGAAGCTGAATCTTAACGGGCGGCAATTTCAATTGTTTGCGTAAAAAATTGCTGATGGAATCTTTGCCTTTGGGTTTTTGCAGCAGGGTAAAAATTTTTTTTTCGTTCAGGTCAGGCAACAAATCAATAATTAAATCAGTGTAACCCTCACGAAGAATATTTTTGCGCAGGAAAGATGAAAGTGCGTAAACCGCATTACCTTCAATTCCCGTTTGGGTGAGTGTCGCTTCGCCGCGATGTTGATGCCAATTGCCAGACTCGTCCCGGACGCTCAAGGTTACGGTGTTCAAAGGCGCGCCGGCGCAGCGTTCGCGGAAAAATTCACTCCAGCTAATCTCAAAGCCACAATTGCTCGGTTGCAAATCCGTGACTGGAATATGACGCGCGCGCAGCCAGGGCACCCAGGCACCATCCGATCCGAGACGCGGCCAGCTGGCACCGCCCAAAGCTAACACACAGGCTGCCGGGGTAAGGGAAAACTCGCGCGGGGCGTCGTCGGCGGAATGATGCTTAAACCGCAGCGCACCGCTGTCGGTCCAGCCCAGCCACTGATGACGCGGAAAAAATTTCACTCCGCGTTCACGCAAACGATGCAGCCAGGCGCGCAACAAAGGTGCTGCTTTCATTGCGGTGGGAAATACCCGGCCGGAGGTGCCGACAAAGGTATCAACACCCAGACCATGAACCCAGTCGCGCAGCGCCTGGGCGTTGAATTCCTGAATAAATGGGATGAGGTGTTCGGTGGCGGGGCCGTAACGCGTTAAAAACGCCGCAGGATCTTCGGCGTGGGTAATGTTCATGCCGCCCACGCCGGCCAGTAAAAACTTGCGTCCCATGGACGGCATCGCATCGTAAACGGAAACGGCGATGCCCGCGTCAGCGATGACTTCAGCGGCCATAAGGCCGGCTGGTCCACCGCCGATAATGACAACATCCCGGACAGCGTTGTGGAGGTTTGGAGGTTTATTCAAAGGCGGTTCACCGATACTGTGGAGCAACATCGGCGAACCGGTAACTATCAAGGATTACTGTTTGATACTTAGCTGGAAAGGCGATGCTGGAAGATCCGCACTATTATACAGATTTGCATTGGCAGGGTTATCAGCCCATGCATAACGGACCCACACGGGATCGGCGATATCATCACTCCAGACAATTAACTGATCGCCCTTAATCTCTGCCTTGGCCCAGACAAAGACTTTATCTTTACCGGCTATGGCAATTTCCTGCAGTACATCGCCGTCGACCTTCAAGCTCTTGCCCGCGTGATCAAAACGCACGACCAGCGTATTGCCTTTTCGTTTGACGGATTTGGCGAGTGGGCTCAACGCCAGTAATTTCTTTTCGCCGTAAGCCAGCTTGCGCGCAGCCAGGGCCAGGCGCTCGCCCACCGCTTCTTTGTTCAGCGGATGAATATCGTTCCATTCGCCTACATCAATCGCGACTGCCATGGCGGTCTTGGGTACATCCAGCGTTTTACGCTGCGCTTCGCGCAATTGTGCCCAATCACTTTCACCGGGTTCGGATTTAGGCTCAAGGAAATTAGCCAACTGAACAAACAGGAAAGGGAAATTGCCCTGATTGAAATGCTTGCGCCAATCAACAATCATGCCGCTGAATAAATCTTCATACTCTTGCCAGCGGCCCACATTGGATTCGCCTTGAAACCAAATGGCACCCTTGATATTCAACGGGAGTGCCGGAGCAAGTTTTGCGTTGAACAGCGTGGTGGGCTGGTAATGCATGGTGGTCGAGGGCTGCATGTTGCCCGTGTGCATCCCGATCTTGTAGAACCAGTCACCGCGCAGATCAATATTGTCATCCGCCAGCTTCAGCGCATAATCCTTGTCTTTTACAAAACCGGGCTTGCCGGTATAGCTGGTAACGCGCAGACGAATTTCATTTTTGCCGGCTTTCAGCAAACTTTCCGGCACATCATAAATACGCGGCGGATATTGATAACCGACTTGCCCCACAAGCTCGCCGTTGAGGTAAGCCTGATCACCATCAACGATGACACCCAGCCACAGCTGCGCTTTCTGCTGTGCCTGTTGCTCCGTCAAGGTAAATGTTTTCTTGAACCAGATAACACCATTGGTGAACTCAATATTCTGTTCGTGAACGAAACCGGGAACCTGAAATTTTTTCCAGTCATCCGTTGGGGAGGCGGGATTGGACCAATCGGGTTTTGATTTGAGTCCGGCATCTTCCGCGTTGGCCTTTGCGTACCAGGCGTCGCTGTTTGCTTTGTCCTGAGCTAATGTTTTCTGCAGGACGGCATCATCTTTAAATTTATTGGCCGCGGCTATGTAATCGGGATAATTTTTTAACGCGGCTTCACTCATCCAGGCTTCTACGGGCGAGCCACCAACAGCGATGCTGAGGATACCGATCGGCACACCGTATTCCTGATGCAGATCACGCGCAAAAAAGAAACCTACCGCCGAGAAGCCCGCCAGATTTTCCGGGGTGGCGGTTTTCCATTCACCTTGCGTGTAGTCTTCACGCGGTTTATCAAACGCATAATCCACCGGTACTGAAAATTCGCGGATCTTGGGCAGCTGGGTTTCGGCAATAACGGTGGGGTAGCGATAATGCACACGGCGCAGAGGCAGTTCCATATTTGACTGGCCGGCCGCTATCCATAAGTCGCCGAGCCAGAGGTCGGTTACCTGCACCTTGTTGTTGCCTTGAACCGTTAACTCGTACGGCCCGCCCGCTTTCATTGCAGGGAAGGTCACATGCCAGCGGCCATCCTTGGTTTTTGTCCGACGTTCCTGTTGCGCAAAGGTTACCCGTACATCTTCCCCTTCATCGGCCCAGCCCCAGAAGGTAATCGGTTTCTCACGTTGTATTACCGCGCCGTCGCTCAACAGGCGCGGCAGGCGCACATCCGCATTGGCCAGAGAGGCTAGCAGGAACCCCAGAAATGAAAAACAAAACAGACGACTCATGGTCGTTATTATTATCTTGTGCATAGACACCTCGTGCAGCGCGGTTTGACAAATGGGTAAACTATAGCCATTAAAATAATGCTTGTATACCAGTTGGCGCGGGCAATCGAGGCGAGGGTGGGAGAGAATGAAAGAATTACAAAAAATTACATGGCATCACTTGCGAGTGTTGATCAAGGATGCCCGATGATGGGCCGGTGATTTATTCTTTCTCGTCCGCCCGGATATATATTTTATAGTTCTCACGGTAATCGTCGAGATTATCGCGCAATATTTCGCGATAACGGCCGGTGAGATAATTAAGTGAGCTGTCTATCTCTTCAATATACTCCTTGCGATCGATTGATGAAGTGGCTACCACAAACGCATTGAAACGCGCTGCTGCATTCAGCAGCGCTGCGCTGACCACACCGGGGTCAGCTTCATCGCAGGCGTCATTGGCTTTCTGAATAAATTGGTCTACCAGATTCCAGAATAACTCTTCATCTTGATTGGTCATGTTGTGCCTCTCGACTCTCTGCGTGTTGTGAAAATATAAATCAGGGTTTCTTTGCGAACTCGGTGTTAATAAAGTGTGTGCCCTTTAACTGAATCAGCACTGGCATGCCCTGTTGCTTGAGCAACAATGCATCGTAGGTTTGCAGAATGTCGGCCTTGGTGGTTGCGCTTAGCGCCTGCACCAATTTTTCCTTACGCGCAAAGTCCAGGTGACCGAATTTAAAATCAAACAAATGTTCACGGGCTTCGCTGGTAAAGTCAGTGGGCTTTTGCGTGAGCTGCGCAATCTCTGCTTGTTTTAATTGTTCCAACGTGGCTTCGTCCAGTGCCTGGAGTTGGCCATAAAATTCTTTGCGGAAGCGATCCATGCGTTCTTTGAGTGCGGTTAATTCAGTGTTAGTACTTTGTACGTAGGTGATGAACATCGGGTAATCGTCCACGTTGATCGGTGCACTGCCGACGGTGTAACCGAGTTGTTCATTGGTGCGCAGTTGTGTAAAAAATTCATTGGAGAAAACACCGTTTAACAGAATCAGCCGTGCCTGTTGCTCCACTGACTTTGATGTGCCCAGCACTCCCGACAGCAGTGCGTTATCGGTTTGATCAATCGCAACGCGAAAATTAATAGCCACCTGAGGGTTGGGTGTAATCAGCGGCAGGGTAAAACGCTCCTGTGGTAAGCGCTGGCTGTTAAATTGTTGCATCGCATAACGCACAATGTTAGTCATGGTCTCTTCGGTGAAATTACCAAAGGCATAAGCGCGCAATAAATTTTCCTGCAGGACGCGCTTATGGTAAGCCACCAAGTCAGCGCGGGTAATCTGATTAGCTGCCGCCAGCAGTTCCTCATCAGTCCAGTTGGCTACATAAAGCAAACGCCACATATGGCTGAACAATTGTTGGGTGGGCGCCGCTTTGCGCGCGTTGATCCGGTCAAGGCGGTAACGATCCAGTACCTGTTTGAAATCCTGCTCATTGATCTTCAATTGTGCGAAGTGATCAATCAGGTCGGTGAATAATTGTGGCTGTTGGCTGCTGTAACCGGAGATGCGGATCATCTGGCTTTTTTCCGGCGCCAGATCAATGGTGATATCCAGTCCGGCACGAATGGCACGATCACGTAAGGTGGTGGTCTGTAGCGCGAATACATCTTTCAGCAACGAGGCGAGCACAATATTGCGCGCGCTGTCCAGCGCAAAATCCACATTCAGGTTGAGGTCGAGCAGGGCTTTATCTTCGCGGTAGTGCTGGGCATGCATCAGCCAGACTTCGGCACCCGGCTCGTTCATAATCAGGGTCGGACGATCATAGACCGCTGTTACTATCTCAGCTGTTTCGTCAGAAAATAATTCGTTTTCCGGCGGTAACTTGAAACTCAACTTGCGGCCTAGATTCTCCCAGCGCGCATACTCGGCAGCAGTCGTGTCGCGCAGGGTGTAGCGGCCTTCATAAAATGGAATGGTCTGGTCCGCCTTTTCGGTATTGCTCACGTACCAGATACGGGCACGCTGTGGCTGGAGTTGATCCAGCACCGCGCGAATCGCGGCTTCATCAAAACGTTCGTAGACATAGTTGGCATCCAGCAGATGCTCCACTGGATAATCAAATTGCTGGCTCGACAATTCAATGGCCTGCTGCACTGGCTGGGTTTTGGCCTGGCTTGCGAAATCTTTTTCGCGCATAGCTTTTAGTTCAAGAAAATAACGCTCTTCAATCCCTTCTTTTTTAATCAGATCGATATAGGCAAACACCGAAGCCACAATGGTATCGCGCTGCTGCATGCCTTTATCCGTCATCTCCACGATCACGCGCAGGAATCCATCGGGGCCGTAGTTATCCGGCACGACATAACCGTAAACGGCGTTAGCCAGACCATCGCGACGCAGCACCTCACCCAGAGTGCCTTCTTCTTCCGATGTAATTAAGTTGTTGACGAATTCATTGGGCTTGAGCCGCCACTGCGCCGAATTATCTTTGATGGGAAATTCCACCAGTAATTGTTTAGTGTCTTTCAGCGATTGGTAGTGAATAGTCTTGCCCATCTGTGCCGGCGTTATGCCCGGTGTGGTCACCACCGGCGGCGTGATATTTTTATTGGGGATGTTCGCAAAATGTTTTTCGGTCAGTGTTTTTAACTCTTCCAGCGATTGGCGACCGACGATGGTGAGCTTCATGTTGTTGGCGGAGTAATATCGATCATAAAACGCAAGCAGTGCATCCTGCAGGCGTGCATCGGGTTTGTCGGTCAGCGTCTCCAGGTTGCCGACATTAAACTGTGCCGCCGGATGATCCGGATTAGCCGTGAGACCGGCAAGGCGATACATGATCCAGTTATCCTGTGAGCGACCGGACGACCACTCGCTGTGAACAGCGGTGCGTTCTTTATCGCTGTATTGCGGATCAAAGGTAGGTTTCTTGAAGTAATCACTGAAGTAATCCAGTGCTTCATCAATCTTGCCGGCGTTTATCTGAAAGAAATAGTTTGTCTGGTCGGCGGCGGTGAAGGCATTCCAGATGCCCGCATTCTGATCGACAAACTTCTGAAAGCTGTTGGGCTCGGGATATTTTTCAGTGCCCAGAAACAACATGTGCTCCAGATAGTGAGCCAAGCCGGGATGTGCGACCGGGTCCTGATAACTGCCCACGCCCACACCCATGGAAACGGCCGTCACCTCCACGCCCGGATCGGACACCAGCACGGCCTGCAACTGATTGGGCAGCATCATCACGGCATAGCGGCGATCATCGTTAGGGCTTTTGCGGATAACCGTTTCGCTGATCGACTGCTGAACCGCTGCCGGCTTTGCTGTGGTGGTGTGTTCACAGGCGGTCAAGCCGAATCCGGTAAGCAGGAAAGTCAGCAACAAAGTGAGCGGGACATAACGCATGCGGAGGTCCTTTTATCTGATGACGGCAGGAGGTTACAGACAGGCCGGCAGCCACCCCGGTTCCTCCGGGCGACAGCCAGTAATGGCGGAGAAGGTTAGCGGCAAATACGCCACGGGGTCAAACGGCAAGCGCGGCTCTGGGGGGTTGTGTGATGCTTGCCGCAAACGCACACTTGTCCTGCAAATACAAGACTGGTCTGGGCGGCGGTTTTGCGGATAATGCACTTCACACGCAAGTCAGCCAAGGCTGCTGGATCACGCTCCGTTAATCAGGTCTACTCCGTCAATAAGTTAAGAGTTACCGCTATGAACAGTATTTCCCACCGTATTGCCGAAGAATTAAATGTAAATGAACAGCAGGTCAGCGCCGCCGTTACGCTGTTGGATGAAGGTGCCACCGTTCCCTTTATCTCCCGTTACCGTAAAGAAGTGACTGGCGGGCTGGATGACACCCAGATGCGCACGCTGGAAGAGCGCCTGCGTTACCTGCGCGAACTGGAAGACCGCCGCGCAGCCATCCTCAAGAGCATTGCGGAACAGGAAAAACTGACGCCCGAGCTGGAGCGCGATATTCTCCAGGCCGATACCAAAAACCGTCTCGAAGACCTCTACTTACCCTACAAACCCAAGCGTCGTACTAAAGGCCAGATCGCCAAAGAAGCCGGTCTGGAACCCCTCGCCGAAGCCCTGTTGGCGGACCCCACCCTGAATCCCGAAGCAGAAGCCGTTAAATACCTCAACGCCGAACACAAAATTGATGATGCCAAAGCCGCGCTCGACGGAGCCAAATACATCCTCATGGAGAAGTTCAGTGAGGACGCTGAGCTGCTCGGCAAGCTGCGTCATTTCCTCCAGCAGGAAGCCACCATCAGCGCCCGTGTTGCTACCGGTAAAGAAGCTGATACGTCCCAGGAAGTCCAAAAATTCCGCGACTACTTCGAACACGACGAGCCATTAAAAAGTACGCCCTCACACCGCGCGCTGGCGATGTTCCGCGGCCGCAACGAAGGTGTGCTGACCATCGCCATCAAAGTGGGTGATGAAGAAGCCCGCATTGGCCACCCCTGCGAAGCCATGGTGGCCGAGCACTGGAGCATTCGCGATCAGGGTCGTGCGGCGGACAGCTGGTTGGCGGAAGTTGTACGTTGGACCTGGCGAGTGAAATTGTTAACGCACCTTGAAACCGATCTGCTTGGCGAACTGCGCGAAAAAGCAGAAGAAGATGCAATCAAAGTGTTTGCCTCCAACCTGAAAGATTTATTGCTCGCCGCACCGGCCGGCCAGAAAGCCACCATCGGCCTCGACCCCGGCATGCGCACCGGTGTAAAAGTTGCCGTGGTAGATGCCACGGGTAAAGTTGTTGACCACTGCGCAATCTTCCCCACACCGCCGTTCAATAAAATTGCTGAATCCGAAAAAGTGTTGGTAGCTTTGTGCAAAAAACACAACGTCGGCCTGATTGCGATTGGTAACGGCACCGCCTCCCGCGAAACCGAAAAATTTGTAAAAGATGTACTGAAGACGCACAAAGATATTCAAGCGACCAGCGTGGTGGTGAATGAAGCCGGTGCATCGGTTTACTCCGCCTCGGAATTTGCCGCAAAGGAATTTCCGGATCTCGACGTAACTATTCGCGGAGCGATTTCCATCGCACGCCGACTGCAGGACCCACTCGCCGAACTGGTGAAGATCGATCCAAAATCTATCGGTGTCGGCCAATACCAGCACGACGTATCACAATCGCAACTGGCGCGCTCGCTGGATGCGGTAGTGGAAGACTGTGTGAATGCTGTGGGCGTAGAAGTGAATACTGCGTCTGCTGCATTGCTTGCGCGCGTGTCTGGTTTGAATTCCACGCTTGCCAATAACATTGTGGAATTCCGCAATCAAAACGGCGCATTCACCTCCCGCGCCGCATTAAAGAAAGTCCCGCGCTTCGGCGAGAAAACCTTTGAACAAGCCGCCGGATTTTTACGCGTGGCCGGTGGTGAAAACCCCCTGGACGCTTCCGCTGTTCACCCCGAGTCTTATTCAATCGTAGAAAAAATCGCCGCTAAACACGGCCGCGATATTCGTGGATTAATCGGCGATTCACCCTTCCTGCGCGGTGTCAAACCTGCCGAATTCGTCGACGAAAAATTCGGCCTGCCAACCATCACCGATATTCTCAAAGAACTCGACAAACCCGGCCGCGATCCGCGCCCTGAATTCAAGACCGCACAATTCCAGGAAGGCGTAGAAGAAATTACCGACCTGCAGCCTGGCATGATCCTCGAAGGCACCGTGACTAACGTCACCAACTTCGGCGCGTTCGTGGACATCGGCGTACACCAGGACGGCCTTGTCCATATTTCGGCATTGTCCAACACCTTTGTTAAAGACCCGCGCGAAGTCGTCAAGGCTGGTGACATCGTCAAAGCAAAAGTGATGGAGGTAGATGTACCGCGTAAACGTATTGCGTTGTCACTGCGGCTTGATGATACGCCGGGAGAAAAAGTAGAAGGCAGCAACAGCGGCCGTGGCCGGTCACAAAACCAAAACCCGCAACGCGCCGCCGCAAAAGGCAACCCGCCACAACCTGCAATGGGAAGTATGGGAGCATTGTTGCAGCAGGCGTTGAAGAAGAAGTAATTGAGCTGAAGAAAAAATAAAAAAAGCCGCGCAGGAAAGCGTGGCTTTTTTTATTAAATAAATTGTAAATGGATAGCCCGCACAGCGTGGTGTTGTTGGTCTACAACGTCATGCTATCCAAAGGGCTCAGCACCCCCCGCTCATGAATACCGACTACATGGGTATAAATCATTGTAGTACTTACATCGCTGTGCCCCAACAATTCCTGAATGTTGCGAATGTCCGTGCCTGCGCGTAGCAAGTTGGTTGCAAATGAATGGCGGAATGTATGACAACTGGCTTTTTTGTGGATATTGGTTTGTTCAAGTGCACGTGCAACAGAACGTCTGACTTGCTGCTCACCGATATGGTGACGGCGAATCACATCATTACGTGGATCAACAGCCCGATTGGGGGCAGGAAAGACATATTGCCACGCAGGACTTTTCGGTGCTTTGGGATATTTTTTTGCCAATGCATAAGGCAGATACACCTCACCAAACCCGTCAGCCAAATCCTGCTTATGAATCGCGAGCGCTAGGTCAATTTGCGTTTTTAAGGGTTCGATGAGTGTTTTAGGTAAGAGAGTTCTGCGGCACTTATCGCCTTTAGCCTCCCGAACAAATAAACCTTCGTTGGTAAAGTCCACGTCTTGAACTCTCAGTCGCACGGCCTCCATAACCCGCAAGCCAGCCCCGTACATCAGGCATGCAGCAAGACGATGATCGCCTGACATAGAGGACAGCACGCGCATGGCTTCATCGTGTGTAAAAACGGTAGGCAGCTGGCGACCTCTATTGGCATTTGTAAATTGAATCTCACCCAGTTCTCGCTTTAAAAATTGCTTGTACAAAAACACCACTGCATTCAATGCGGTTTTCTGCGTGTTGATGGCGACGTTGCGGTTGCTGGCCAAGTAGCTCAGCCATGCATCCACTTCTTCGAGCCCCATACTTTCCGGATGTTTGCGTTTATGGAAACGAATGAAGTCCAGAATCCAGTTGCAATAGGTTTTTTCGGTGCGGTATGCCAAACGTTTCGCGCGCATAAAAGCACGGAGTTGATCCATAAAACGCTGTGGTTTGTCGGGCAGAGGAATAGGAATATCGTCCATAAAAATGATCCATGATTAACCTGTATGTATAAACAGTATCTGTGGGTGGGGGCGGAATTTCAAGTGGAAAAGTGATGACAGAAGCGGTTATTTTTTAAAGTAATGACCGAATATAAATTTGGCTATGAAAATCAATAGGTTATGAAGGTGGTGTTAGTATGGGGATATGAGGCGCAGTGACCATATTGCAAATGTGTAACTTTTTTTGCCATTAAGCAAAGCCCCTGATGTGGCGGCTTACCGAGCGATTGAAGATTAAATTGTTCAGAAATATGAGGCCTTGAGAAAACGGCCTGTGAGGCTCATATCTGGAAGTAGGGATGGAATCCGTTAATAAATCTTGGCATTTCAATGTGTTAACGCCTAGCTGCAAAAAGTTGATATGAGCCTTGGAGATCATTTTGCCGGAAAGCAAAATCAGAGCAATTTGTCTTCAGTCTTGACGATTCAAGGGTTTCAGCTTAGTTTTGTGGGAAAGTGGAGTCGGAAATATGAGGCTCTGGGAAACGGCCGTCGAGGCTACGATATAAATGTTATTTTCGCTCTTGGGTTTTATAATGGTCATCTCTTAAGTCAAGGTTTAGCAT
>CAYUVQ010000063.1:0-14977 GCA_964448175.1 uncultured Cellvibrionaceae bacterium
AACTTTTTTGCACAATAAAATTCACATTTAATTTGTCCACATTTTCTGTGGATAACTTGGTGGATACATTTTGGGAAACCATCGCCAAGCCGCAAAATATCTGGTCCATATACAAATTGTTCACTTTTTAACCTTATTTATTTTTTCCTTATAAATCAATAAATTAGAAACAATTATCCGAGTAAAAAGAGGTTTTTGTGCAGTAGTCAAGCAAGTTGGTCAATTCCGCGTCCAAGGTGTGCATAAAAGGTTAGTGAACATTAACCGTGAACCGGCCGCAGCCACAAAAGCTTCATAATACAAGAGTATTATCACGTAAATTTTTAAGGAAATTTCCCGCCGTGGTGATACCGGCAACCACGGCAAATTCATCTGATTTTTTATTCCGGACGCATCAGCAGGCCATAACGCCCGTCAACATATAGCAGAGGATCAACCTCATCCTCCCCCACGAGAACCTGGTGAATCTTTCCCACGACAATATGATGGGTTCCGTATTCCAAGACCTTATCCGCCTCGCAAAAAAACACGGCCTGAGCGTCAGTTAAATAAGGCACACCGTATTCATCCTGTTGCCATGAGCCAATACTGAATCGATTTCGCCCCTGCTCGCGCCCAGCACACAGGTTGGAAAGGTCCTGCTGATCAGAGTTCAAAGCGTTGACTGCAAAGCGCGTCCCCGGCGTAGAAAGATATTCGTGCTGTGAAACCAGCTTATTGATGCAGACCAATAAAGAAGCGGGGTTGTCAGAGACCGACGTGACCGAAGAAACTGTCATTCCAAACCATTCCCCTTCGACCGTTTGCGCCGACAAAATACATACACCCGAGGCAAGTCGACGCATCCCCAATTTCATTGCCACACCTAAATTATTGTTTTGCATACAAACTCCTATCGGTTGACGCGCTATTCTGACTACAGACCCGTGTTGAAACAAGAGCACTGGACCCTTGCTGATCATTAAGTCAGCGATACGGAGATATTCTGTACTATCAACACATTTTATTTCAGTTTCTTAATTTTTTACCGTTGACGCCTGAGAAACGCCTGGGTATCATGCGCACCTCTCGAAATCAGCCAGATCTGGTTTCACTCGGAGTGTAGCGCAGCCCGGTAGCGCGTCTGCTTTGGGAGCAGAATGTCGGGGGTTCGAATCCCTCCACTCCGACCACTTTTACCTAGCTATAGCGGGAACCTGACAGGGTTCGACTTCCAGTATGCGCCCGTAGCTCAGCTGGATAGAGCATCCGCCTTCTAAGCGGATGGTCGCAGGTTCGAGTCCTGCCGGGCGCGCCATTATTCGAAGAGTTGGCGTCATTACCAGATAGTTAGGGATGTTCAAAGTTTGCAATGCTACGGTGGCTGTAGCTCAGTTGGTAGAGCCCTGGATTGTGATTCCAGTGGTCGTGGGTTCGAGCCCCATCAGCCACCCCACTCCCCCCTTTTTCTTTCTTTTAAAAGCTCCCCATTTAACGACGCCTGTGGGACAATGCCGCCCTGTTTTTCTCTATAAGATCAACTGTCTAAGGTAGCCTGAACTCATGTCTGCAATGGTCCTCGATGGCAAAGCACTTGCCGAAAAAACCGAACAAGAACTCTCCCAACGTATTGCGGCGCTTAAAGCCAGCAGCAGCGGTCAAACCCCCATCCTCGCCACCATTC
The DNA here is from genome assembly GCA_964448175.1 of uncultured Cellvibrionaceae bacterium. Classification (GTDB taxonomy): domain Bacteria; phylum Pseudomonadota; class Gammaproteobacteria; order Pseudomonadales; family Cellvibrionaceae; genus Cellvibrio. The sequence goes on from CAYUVQ010000063.1 coordinate 1,664, forward strand.
TTGTTGGTGATGACCCTGCATCGGCTACCTACGTGAAAATGAAGGGCAATGCCTGCCAGCGCATTGGGATGGATTCGCTGAAGGTGGAGATGTCCAGTCAGACTACCACCGAAGAACTTCTGGCCAAGATTCATGAGCTGAACCAGAACCCGAATGTTCACGGCATCCTGCTGCAGCATCCCGTTCCGGAGCAAATCGATGAGCGCTTGTGCTTTGATGCCATCGCTGCAGAAAAAGACGTGGACGGTGTGACCTGCCTCGGCTTTGGCCGGATGAGCATGGGTGAAGAAGCCTATGGCTGTGCCACACCCAAAGGCATCATGCGCTTGCTGGAGGCTTACAATATTCCACTGGCAGGCAAACACGCGGTGGTCGTTGGTCGCAGCCCTATTCTGGGCAAACCAATGGCCATGATGCTGCTGAATGCCAATGCCACCGTTACCATTTGTCATTCCCGCACTCAGGATTTGCCCAACCTGATCAAGCAAGCCGACGTTATTGTCGGAGCGGTAGGCAAACCAGAATTTATCAAAGCCGAGTGGATTAAAGACGGCGCGGTGGTGGTGGATGCCGGGTATCACCCCGGCGGCGTGGGCGATATTGAGCTGAAGCCCCTGGTGGATCGCGTTGCGGCTTACACACCGGTGCCCGGTGGTGTAGGACCGATGACCATCAATACCTTGATTTATCAAACAGTCGATTCCGGCGAGAAAAAAATCAATTCGAAATAATTTCGTCTTCGGCGGATCGGTTATAACTTCGTTTATCTGACTGACAACAAGGAGTAAATAATGGGCAAGGTAATCTTCTCTCTCGCAGCTATTTTATGCAGCGTTAGCGCTATGGCAGCCGATAACATTAAGTACAGCTGTACACTCAACGGTGCCGAACGGCTGATTGAAGTGGTGTATCCCACCGCAGGCGAACAACTGCCCTGCGAAGTGCACTACACCAAAGAAGGCCAGACAGAAGTGTTGTGGACATACAACAGTGAGGTAGATAAGTGCGAAGTTCAGGCGGCCTCGTTTGCACAGAAGCAGGCAACCTGGGGCTGGCAGTGCAGCAATGAAGCCGAAGCCAGTACTGCTTCCGCTGCGTCGGCAGAATAAATTCCGCAGCCCGTTCATAAACATCAGACCATAAACATCAGGTGTTGAAACGCCTGATGTTTGCCATCCTCCACCTTGTTATTCCATGCCAGAAACTCTCGACATTCTTTATCGCGATGAACACATGATTGCGGTCAACAAGCCAAGTGGTTTATTGGTCCACCGCAGCGCGATTGACCGTCACGAAACTCGGTTTGCACTGCAATTGGTGCGCGATCAAATCGGTCAGTCGGTTTACCCGGTTCATCGGCTGGATAAGCCAACCTCCGGCGTGCTGTTATTTGCGTTGTCGAGTGAGTGCGCAAAAAAAGTCGGCGCGCTCATTTCTGCCCGACAAGTACAAAAAAATTATGTGGCTGTGGTGCGTGGCTATGCACCGGAAGAGGGACGAATCGATCATCCGCTGACCGAAGAACAAGACGCCTGCACCGACCGCAAAGCCCACGCGGATAAACCTGCCCAGGATGCATTAACCCATTTCAAACGCTTGGCCTGCATTGAATTACCGCTTCAGGTTGATCGGTATCCGCACAGTCGTTATTCGCTCGTGTCGTGCCAGCCGGTTACGGGCCGCAAGCATCAGATTCGTAGACATCTGAAACATATTAATCACCCGATTATCGGTGATGCGAAACACGGCAAAGGTAATCACAATCGTTTTTTTCAAACGCACTTCAATGCACACCGCCTGTTACTGGCAGCCACTGATGTTCACCTGCCCCACCCTTTTTCTGAACAACCGCTGCACATCTGCGCGCCTTTGGACAGCACGTTTACTCAACTGCTGGACCGTTTTGGCTGGCGCTCAGCGGTGCCTGCGACCTGGCTGGAGTAACCGCCATGCGACTGGATAAATTTATCGGTCATGCGACTGACCTGACACGCTCGCAGATTCATCAATTGATCCGGCAAGGCGCTGTTTCCATTAACTCCGTAACCGCCCGCAAAGCGGCGCAACATCTCCAGGCTGATGATGTGGTACGCCTCCATGATGAGGTTATTGAGCTGGTAACGCATCGCTATATCATGCTCAACAAACCGCTTGGCTACGTTTGTGCGAATCATGATGGTGATCACCCCACCGTCCTGGACCTGCTGGATGAGCCAAACAAACAGAATTTACAGATCGTCGGACGCCTGGATATTGATACCACCGGCCTGGTGTTGCTGACTGACGATGGCCAATGGAATCATCAGGTAACCTCGCCGCGCCGTGAGTGCGGGAAAACCTATCGTGTGCATACCGCCGATAAAATCGATCCTCAGACGATTCAGCTGTTTCAAGAAGGTGTTTTGTTGCACGGCGAAAAGAAGCCTACACAACCAGCTGAGCTGACACTGCTCAACAGCCACTCTGCGCTACTGACGATTCGTGAAGGAAAATACCATCAGATAAAACGCATGTTTGCCGCAGCCGGCAATCATGTGGTGGAGCTGCACCGCGAAAGCGTCGGCGAGATCGTATTGGATATAAACTTGCTACCGGGTGAATACCGCCACTTAACCGACCGCGAAATCGCGAGTGTTTAACATGAATGATATGGCTGTGACTTGGCTGGCCCAGATGATTACACAGGAAAATGAGGGGAAATCGCTCTGGTGCAGCGACGAGAACGTATTGAACGCCCTGCCGGCAGCGGACAAATGGGCTCATAAACCGGCATTCATGACCAACCGCTGGGATGTCGCGCAACAAGCGGAGCAGCAGGGCTTCCCCTCCTTCTTCAGCGATTTCGATTTCAGCGGGATCAACGATGCTTCGCTGGATCGGGTTTTTTATCGCATCTCCAAAGAAAAGCCAGTTACTCATCACATCATCAATCAAGCGCATCGCGCATTGATGCCAGGAGGAAAACTGTTCTTATGCGGGCAAAAAAATGAAGGGATAAAAACTTATATTGATAAAGCCGGCACACTTTTCGGTTGTGGAGCGACGGCACAAAAAAATGGCGCGGTGTATACCGCCGTATTGGAAAAACGTGCATCGCACAGCGCACAGCAGCTGGATGACAGCGCGTATCCTCAACTGCGCCCCATCGCTTCGCCTGCGGGTATAACCATCCATAGCAAACCCGGCCTATTCGGCTGGAACAAGATTGACCAGGGCAGTGAGTTCTTGATTCACACGTTGCCTGACTTGCTCAACAGCCTCCCCCGGCCTCCAGCGAGCCTGCTGGACCTGGGCTGCGGTTATGGTTATTTAACCCTGATGACGGGACACCTCCCCCTGGAACAGCGCGTGCTGACGGATAATAATGCCGCCGCGCTTGGTGCCGCACATCGCAATTGCGAATTAAACCATATCAGCGCTCAGGTCATCGCCGCCGATGCCGGCGATCAGATTCGCCAGATGTTTGACCTTATCCTGTGCAACCCGCCGTTTCATCAGGGTTTCAGTGTCGATGGCGACCTCACCGACAAATTCCTCTGTAGCGCCAAGCGCCTGCTGGCTCGACAAGGTACCGCCGTGTTTGTGGTGAACCAGTTCATCTCGCTAGAGAAAAAAGCGCGTGAGCATTTCAGTTCGGTGAAAACCCTGAGCCACAACGGCAGTTTCAAGGTAGTGGCTTTGGCTCACTGAGCCATTTTTCCATGAAAGAGCATCTTTGCAGCCATCGCACGCCCGAATGATCGCGCTTTGCCCTGCATCCTCTTGAACAGTCTTGATACAGCTTGTGGATTATTTGAGCGGAGCGGTTTAAAAGCTACCCAAAACACCGCTAGCCCTATGATTTTTTTAAAGAAAGGGGTTGACCAAGGGGGTCTTCGACTATAGGATACGCACCACTTCCAGAGAGGAAGCAATAAATCCGCCTTAGCTCAGTCGGTAGAGCAAATGACTGTTAATCATTGGGTCGCTGGTTCGAGTCCAGCAGGCGGAGCCAGATTAAGACCAAAAAGGCTGCATGAAAATGCGGCCTTTTTTGTGCCTGTTTGGTGGAGTTTCGTGTGTTCACCGCTCACCAAAGCTGTCAGTCAGCGGCCCCTCGCCTCCACCGCTAATCGCCCGTCCGGGCCTAACGCTACTGGAGAAAAAGGTCATGTTTAAAGTTAACGAGTACTTCAACGGCGCCGTCAAATCCATCGCTTTCCAAACTGAAACCTTACCGGCCACCGTTGGTGTAATGGCTAAAGGTGACTACGAATTCGGCACCAGCCAGAAAGAATACATGACCGTTACCAGCGGCAGTTTGACCGTCGTGCTCCCCGGCAGTGATGTTGCACAGACCTTTAAAGCGGGAGAAACCTTTGAAGTAGAAGCCAATCAGCGCTTTAAAGTTACCGCTGATGTTGAATCAGCTTATTTGTGTTTATACGAATAAGTTTTCTTTCGTAGCACCAGACAATCACGCCGTGCTAATTATATAAATGGCACAGTGTGAACGGCAGTAGGACTCGGATTAATGCCAGGTCCTGCCAGCTGCAACAAGCGATCATTCACCCCAAAAAGCTACGTGCTGCTGCTTTTATCCTCGGTTCCGGCGCTAGTCCCCGCATACCTCGATTGGTTTAGTTGGTTCATCCAGAAATGAGCGCAATGATTGATAGATGCAATCATCGCTGTTGATAATGGCATGACCGGCATCCGGCACGATGTGTAAATGGCTTCCCGGCCATTCCTGGTGCAAAGACTCCGCCCATTCCACTGGTGTGATGGGGTCCAGCGCGCCCGCCAGAATTAACACCGGCACCTCGGGTAAGGCTGTGGGCGACGCGCTAACCGCCGTAGCGGCAGAGATAATATGGCACGCCTGGTATTGCCATAAATCCTGCGTGTACCTCTGCCAGCGCGGATATTTTTCCAGTTCCTGCTGATAATCCTCCCGCGCAGATATGCCATGATCGCGACAATCCACCGCCATAAATACCAGACTGTAAAAATCCTCGCTCAGCGCACTGTGAACGAATGGTTCCATCAATGACAGCAATGCGCGCTGATCCCCCTCCTGTACCGCGGTAATGGCAGCCGGAATGCGATGCCATTGATGCTTGCTGTACAGTGCTGAAAATACTGCAGAAATAAAACGATGATCATTGACAACTATATCCACCGGCACTTCACCATCACGGCGGGGAATGGTCAATGTGATGGGCGTTTTATGCAGCTGTTTTAACGCTGCATCTAAAGCTTGCTCAATTGGCTGATGAGTTCTACATGTTTCCGTTTCCGCGCACCACTGAAAAAAATTTCTGAAGGCCAGATCAAGCACCGCAGGAAAACTGGTAACGCCACCCCGGCTGGTGGGATAAGCCGAATCCAGGATAAGGCTGCGAATCTGACTGGCCCCATCTACGGATGGTTGTTTTGCCGTTTCCATAGCCACACGGGTACCGTAGGAAACACCTAATAAATTCCATTGGTCATACGGCAGTAAAGCCATGAGTGCACGTACATCCTGCGCATGCCGTTGCGTACCATAATCTTCTGGATTAAATGGCTGCTGTGCTTGACGCAAGCTGGCAAAACATTGCTCCAGTACTGCATACCCCTCGCGCAATTCTTCATGCAGATTAACGTTGCGTTTTAATATTGTGCGACTCAGCTCATCATACGCCGGGCATTGCAGCGCTGGACGGCTGCGCCCTGTGCCGCGCGGGTCCATAAGAACCAGATCACGACCCAGTTCCATAGTGTCGCGCCATCGCAACCAGTAGGTAATGCCGTCGTTATCTAAGTTAGCACTGCTCCCCGGCCCACCTTGTAAATAAAACACCGCGTCCGTTTTCTTCGCGTTACTATTGTCTTTAATAATGACGACCGGCAGCACGAACCTGCCGGTAGAGACTGCAGTATGCAGTTCCGCACAACGAATATTTTCTTGCCAGGGAACATTAAACCAACAGTTCTTGAAGACCACCCGATAATCCGTGGATGCCGGAGGTTGTGCTGCTGGTGGAATATCGGATGATGAGTCTGAATAAATCAAAAGAAGCACAATACCGATCAACACCAGTGCACCAGACGCCCAAAAAAGTAAACGCGATTTCATAGAGCCGGCCAGCTTAGGATGTCAGGCTGCATAAAGCCCTGCAGTGCTTCGGCAACACGTTGTTGCAAAAACCGTTCGCCATGACGTGGCATAACCTGATAGCGATGTGTAACGCCATTTAATGAAAAACGTAATTGAAATGCATGCAGATACGCGCGATCAGCAGCTTCATCCTGGCCGCCGTAGAGTTCATCACCAAGAATAGGCGCCCCGATACTTTTCAGGGCGACGCGAATCTGATGAGTTTGTCCTGTGCGCGGCTTCAATAAAAACAAACGCTCTCCCTCACCAATCGAAACACTGAAAAATTGCGTAATTGCCGGATTATTCTGTTCTACTGTTAACTTCCAGGCGCCGCGGCGGGTACGCTCCATATCGCCTTTGATTAAACCTTGTTTCTTACGAGGCTTACGTTTGCTGATGGCGAGATAATATTTTTCGACCTGCCGCTGAGCAAACGCGTCAACCAATCGGCGATTGGCCGTGGCGGTTTTCGCCATGATTAAAATGCCGGAGGTTATTTTATCCAGACGATGTACCGGATAAAGCTCAGGAAGTGCCTGCTGTTGTTTGACCGTTTCGAATAAACCCGGCTGCTCCCCTTCACGATGAAAACTGATTCCCGGGTATTTATAAATCACAAGAAATTCTGCAGTGTCATCAAGCAAATCGTACATAAGGTAACGCCATCAAATTAATTCGTGCGCGAGGATAGCAGCCATATATCTGTTTCACTATATGAACATTCGTTGTTGCGCCGCAATAAACTATGCAGCCCATAGCTTACTGCAGATGAAAGTTTATACTACATGCAGGTGTCCGCAGTCGGCTGTATGAACGGGACCATCTCACCCTATGAGCGCCTATTGCGGCGCCCCTGATGACGTTAGATCTGCCCAATCACGGACGGTACTTAGGTCGGAACAGATCAGCGGATCAATATGATTACCGGCAGCCGTGCGGACATCCTCTTTTACATCCACTGTGCTCGCGTATAATTCCGCCGTCTTCCTGAACAGCGACCTACCTTCCGCATGACCACCGATAAGATTTCCGCGCAAAAAACTGATCTGGAAAAATACCGCCGCCAGCATAAGTTACGCCTGAGTTACATGCCGTGGCTATACGCGCGCCTCAAGCCCCAACACCGCGTCTGGGCGCAGGCATGGCAGGATGAATGGCAAACTTATCTGCAGGAAATGGAAAGTATTGTCATCGGAAAGAACTGCTTCATCGCTCCCGAAGCACGCCTGTTTGCCGAGCCTGGTCGCACCATCGTAATCGGTGATAACAGCTTTATCGCCGCCGACGCGGTTCTGCACGGCCCTATCACGTTGGGCGCTAATGTCTCAGTTAATCATCATGTGACGCTGGATGGTAGCAGCAAAGGTATTCACATCGGTGATGACACACGCGTGGCGGCTTATTGCCATTTATATGCGTTCAATCATGGCATGTCTCCTGCCCGCCCAATCAGTGAACAGTCTGTAACATCTAAAGGTATTACTGTGGGTCGCGACGTTTGGCTCGGCGCTAACGTGGGTGTAGTTGACGGTATCACCATTGCGGATCATGCCGTGGTCGGTATGGACAGCGTGGTGACTCGCGATGTAGAGGCTTTTGCGATCGTGGCGGGCAACCCGGCGCGGGTAATTGGGGATCGGCACAATAAGTTATAAAAAAACCCGCAGAGGTTTTCCTTGCGGGTCAATTAACAGAAGATTGTAGAAATCCCGCCTCAAACGATGCGGAATTTCAAATAAAAGTATAGCGGCTAAATTGAAACCCGGTATGCGGCGAATTGCCGCAACGTTATTTATCCAGCCAGCTCTTGAGCTTGTCCAATTTCTGCTGGTCTCGCTCAGACATATTCTCTTCTAGATTTTCCTTTAACTTCCCTTTCGCCTCTTTGCGCAACGCGTTATTCACCTGCTTGCGCGCCGTATCAATGACTGGTGTCAGGAGCGCATTCGCCAGCTCTTCCGCCGTTAATCCCTGCTGCCGATCCCCTAAATTATTCAGATGGATATCAGCCATGTTCAATTTTCTTTCGCCAAACTCTTCTGAAAGAACATCCAGCGAGAGATTCGTAAAGCTTACTTTTTCGAGCATAAAGCGCAGATCCGGCCGCGCCGTACTGGGGGCGGGCTGCTTCGGCGTTCTTATGCTGCCGGTCGTCATGTTGGTGTAAATCTGCTGCAGGTTAACGTCGGCAAGACCTTTGTGTTCAGCTGTCAATTTCGCCCCGTCCACCAACAGCTCCTTGATGATAATCACCTCACTCGTCAGGGAGGCAGGCTCCAACTGCAGATGGATCTGACCGAGGTGAATCGCATTTTCACTGGCGTAACCGGGCGGATTCTTAATGGTGATCCCTTGAAACTCACCGCGCCCCTCGGTCAAGGTAATCTTTACGCCCTCAACCTCCACCGGCGTTTTAGCCACGTTGGTACCCACATCTTCAATGGCTTTTTCTACCATTGAATCCAGATTTTTAAGACCGATGAAGACAGCAATGGTCAGTATTGCAACCAAAGCAATAACCACACCGATGATAATTTTTATCGCTTTCATAAAGCAGTCCCTTTGAATAATTCAGAAGATAATCGCGCGTTACGCACACACATTAGCGGATGCGCCACGAGCAGAAAAATAGCGCCGCATAGGAAATAAAAGGCAAAAAGCATATCATAGCCGGCAAAACGATAGTTCTCTGGAGCTTTTGCGCACAATGTTTAGCGATACTTTTGCATTAAAGGTTCTCAACTTTCTCGTCCTTGGCTTTCTCGCGCTCGCGGGCCTGCTGGTTGTCACTGTTGTAGTGATGTACATCGTTGACATCACTCAACGCACCCATACGTTGCGCCGCAATTATCCGGTAATCGGTCGCTTTCGCTATCTTTTTGAGCATCTGGGCGAGTTTTTCCGGCAGTATTTTTTTGCGATGGACCGGGAAGAGATGCCGTTCAATCGCGCCGAGCGAGCCTGGGTTTATCGGGCAGCGAAGAATGTCGATACTAACTTGGGGTTCGGTTCGACGCGCGAACTGACACCGACTGGGACGGTCCTGTTCCTGAACTCCGCCTTTCCCGTACTTGAAAAGGATGCCTCGCTGCCCTCCCCCGTAACCATTGGCCCGTTCTGTCGCACACCCTACACCACCAGCTCGCTATTTAATATTTCCGGCATGAGTTACGGGGCGATTTCCCGGCCGGCGGTGCTGGCGCTATCGCGCGGCGCGGCTAAGGCGGGCTGCTGGCTCAATACCGGTGAAGGCGGTTTATCGCCCTATCATCTCGAGGGTGGTTGCGATCTGGTGTTCCAGATCGGGACCGCTAAATACGGTGTGCGTGATCTTGACGGCAACCTGAGCGATAAACGTTTGAAAGAGCTGGCGGCCATTGAGCAGGTCAGGATGTTCGAGATCAAGCTGAGCCAAGGCGCCAAGCCAGGCAAAGGCGGCATCCTGCCGGGTGAGAAAGTTTCAGCCGAGATCGCTGCGATTCGCGGCATACCGGAAGGTCACCCGTCGATCAGCCCCAACGGTCATCCTGACATTCGCTCCGTGGACGACCTGCTCGACATGATTGGCCACATCCGCGACGTTACCGGTAAGCCTGTGGGTTTTAAAGCGGTCATCGGCGAAAAGAGCTGGCTGATCGATCTGGTGAAGGCGATTCGTGCGCGTGGGATTGAGCAGGCGCCCGATTTTATCGCCCTCGACAGCGCCGACGGCGGCACTGGCGCCGCACCTCAGCCACTGATGGATTATGTGGGACTGCCCTTAAAAGAAACCCTGCCCTGGGTAGCGGATCTGCTGCGCGAAGCAGGACTTAAAGAACGCATCAAACTGATCGTCGCGGGAAAGCTGGTTAATCCCTCCACAGTAGCCTGGGCCTTGGCTACGGGCGCGGATTTTATCAACAGTGCCCGGGGTTTTATGTTTGCTCTGGGATGCATCCAGGCTATGCAATGTCATAAAAACACCTGTCCTACCGGTATCACGACTCACAACCCGAAATTGCAAAAAGGGCTCGACACCACGGATAAAGCCCAGCGGGTTGCCTTTTACCATAAGAATCTCACTTACGGAGTGGGCCTGATTGCGCATGCCTGTGGCGTAAGTGAGCCACGTCAGCTGCGGCGCGATCACGTTCATATTGTCATGGCAAATGGTATCTCCGCCCCCTTAAGTGAACTCTATCCCGAACCCATAGTCATTCTCGGTGATGCTGAAGACAGTCGCCGCATCCATCCTGACCGTTATTCTTCTGCCGTTGAGGTAAGCCCCAATGATTAATTTCCGTTTTCTGGTATTAAGCCTGTTCCTGTTGCTATGCGCGTTTAATGTTAACGCCAACTCTGCCAGCGATACCGGCAAAAAAGAGGTGACCATTGAGGATCTCAGCTGGGCCGATCGTAATTATCTTGAGAAACAGGTGGCCACTATTGATGAACTTGCCCGCATTCAACTGGGCACCCAAGTACGGCAGAAACTGAGCGATCTGGATCTCCTGCAACGGATTGTTGATCGCGGGTTGATTCCCCAAACCGATGTACAGGACTTGCAGGCGATGGGCGTGGTTTTGGGTAACGTCATGATTGCCGATATTCCCACGTTGGAGTGGAAGGTTTATGAGGATTCAATCGGCCGCAGCCGGGCGCTGTGCGTGCGAGGCACACGTGAATGCCTGTTCCCGATCACCATGTTGTCCCGCCGTATGGAAAAAGGGGTAAAGCCGCAGGTGCGCAAAGTCTACGAAGATGCGCTTGAGCTGATGGCTGAGCATTTGCCGCAATATCCGTACGGCGGCGGCATTATGCGTAAACTGCACGACTGATTTGCCGGTTGCCGCGCCGGAATCACCTCCCTATAATGCCCCCACTCTCTCAGGGGAGTAATCTGCTGACGTAGGCTTAACCGCCAGAATCAGCGCTGCTGTCAACAGACTTGCACCTTGTGCATGGCAACAGCGTCCCCGCTAACGCGCCGGATTGATGAGACCTGAGGTGTTGCTGCTGACCACGCGGGACAGCAGTAATGCCTCTGGTTTTGTGTATCCCGCTGGAATCTTTCATGGAAGCTTTTCTCAGTTCTACTCTCGCCGTAGCCATCGCAGAAATCGGTGATAAAACACAACTGCTGGCCCTGTTTCTCGTCTCACGTTACAAACGCCCCTACATCATCAGTTTGGGGATATTTGTCTCCACTATTCTGAATCACGCCTTGTCTGCCTGGCTTGGGGCATGGCTAGCAAACGTTATCCCGGACACCTGGATTCCCTGGCTGATCAGCGGGAGTTTTATCCTTGTCGCTCTCTGGCTGCTGATACCGGACAAAGACGATGGCGACCTCGGGCACTTCGCGAAATATGGCCCCTTCCTCGCTACCTGTGTATTGTTTTTCCTGGCTGAGATTGGCGATAAAACCCAGGTGGCGACCGTCATCCTGGCCGCTAAATACAGTGAGACGTTAGGAATGACGATAGCGGTAATTACCGGCACAACCCTGGGTATGCTGATAGCAAATGTACCGGTTATCTTTGCGGGACGTTGGTTATTGGAGCGTTTGCCGTTGGACTATGCGCGTAAATTGGCATTTGTTTTATTCATGGCATTTGGGGTCATTACGCTCATTCATGCCTGATGTGGGCAAATCGCTAACGGGCATGTCGCCTGTATGGCAGCCGCTCTAAAGCGTACGCCCATCAGTTGGGCAAACCCATCGAGCATCATGTGGAACCCGGCAGAAAACGAGGTTGATGTTTTCTGCCACGGCCAAATCGATATTTTATCCCTTCTCTAACGCCATACGAATTTTGTTCGCTGCCTGCGCCAAGGATTCGGCATCTGCATTTTTCGCAAACGCAAAATCCAAATCTTTCATTGAATCCATAGGCACTAGATGGATATGAGTATGCGGAACTTCGAGGCCCGCGATCATCAGCCCGATTCGCTGGGAGGTGTAAACTTGCTTAAGGGCGTTGCTGATAGTATGGCTCACCTGCATCAAGTGCTGGGCAAGCTCCACCGGTAAATCAGTCCACTGATCAATTTCCACTTTTGGAATTACCAATACATGACCCGTGCGAATCGGCTGAATGGTCATGATCGCTACGCAGTGATCGTCACGCCAGACAAAATGTCCCGGTAATTCACCTTGAATAATTTTGGTAAAAACACTTGCCATCACAATTCTCCTTTCATCAATAAACGGCGATGCCATAACGCAAAAGCGCGCGCGCCAGCACCTCGTCCAGATGAGGCAGATCCTCATCTTTCAACTCAACAAACGGCACCTGGTATTTTTTGTAGAGTGCCTGTTTTTCCAGCTGTGTCGCCAGCACGGAAGCTTGCGCATTCGCGGGCCAGTAATCAATACATAATCTGACAGCCGGGATATAGAAATGGCACTCCAGCGACGCCTCGTTCAATTGCATCCGGTAATTACACGCGTGCACCACGCCCGCCACATACAACCAGTTATTAATCATTCGCTCGGCCTGATTGCCCACACGGCGGCCGTCGAGGGTCGGCATATCTTCCGCCGCTTCTCCGCGCAGCTGCGCTACCGCAGCGAGTAATACCGGATTATCCAGCAGCGTTTCTGGCCAGGTAACAAACGGAATGCCGGACTGCTCGCTTTCCTGCTGTTGACCGCCCAGGTGCTTGCCCTGCGGCGTCAGCAGCCAGCCGCGAATGTGTCGGGCAATCCAACCACGCTCGGCCAGCAGCAAGTTGATCTGGCGCGCCGGAAGTTTGAATTTATTGCCGAGATTGGTGGCGGTGAGTGGCGCTTCCGGCAGCAGCATAAACAGCGGATGCTGATGAATGGACTCAGGCCATGCAATGTATTCGCCGTATTTAGGATGGTTGACGTAGATACCACCTTCAAATTTACCTTTCTCGGTAAGCTGCCAATGATTGTCAACCTTGACGATCCAGCCACCACTCGTAAGCAAAATAAATAATTCCTTACTCTCTTTACCCAACAGCCGCGCCAGCGCGGTGGTAGAGATATGTCGATCAGTGCGCGATGCCATTCCTTACGTTCCTGTGAATTCGGGTCTCGTTTGAGATTTTGCGTCTTGTTATACCGGGGCCGGGGTTTGTTGCAGTCTAACCCAGCGATTCATGGCTGTGTATAATGCCTGCCCTTTTCTGCGGAATCACGCTATGCACATCTGGGTCGATGCAGACGCCTGCCCCAAACC
>CAYUVQ010000063.1:15077-17887 GCA_964448175.1 uncultured Cellvibrionaceae bacterium
TTCTGCGGAATCACGCTATGCACATCTGGGTCGATGCAGACGCCTGCCCCAAACCCGTCAAAGAAATATTGTTTCGCGCCGCTGTGCGTGCACAGGTGCCGGTTATTCTGGTGGCGAATCAGTACCTCTCTGTTCCGCCCTCACCGCTCATCCGCGCCGTACAAGTCAGCAGCGGTTTCGATGTGGCTGACAATCATATTGTGCAATCTGCGCAACCGGGCGATTTGATCGTGACCGCTGATATTCCCCTGGCAGCCGAAGCCATTGCTAAAGGCGTGGCGGTCATAAACCCACGGGGTGAGCGTTACACCATCGACAATGTCCGCCAGCGTCTTAACATGCGTGACTTTATGGAAACGTTGCGCAGCAGCGGTATTCAATCAGGCGGACCGGCGCCTTACGGCCAACAGGATAAACAGGCGTTTGCTAACGCATTGGATCGTTTTCTGGCGGCCGCGCGATAATTTTTATTACAAATAGCGCATTCTGCTGGCTTAAAGTGGTCGAAGCCCCTATACTTCGCGCACTTTCAGTAAAGCCTCCTTATTGCGAAGATGTCGTTACGGGGTGATGCTGAACAGACTGGATGTCTGAGGGCTGCCCATGATCTATCGCAGATCCATTCCATCGCCGACATGATTGTCGCGATGTCCCAGCCTGCCAAAGTGCTGCAACCAATAACAAGCGAACCGGATTGCTTAATGGTTGTAAGGTGCAATTGCTGATTTCATAGTTTTGATCAGAGCACCAGGGAATCGTTGATTCAAATCGCCGTCACTGCGCATCGCGCCGGTTTTATTTGTTCGGGCTACACGCCGCACAACCACCAGCGACCAAATCATCGCTCCCGCCTGAACGCTCCGGTTCTGCCGGCGCACATACACTCGTCAAAAATAATAACAACGCTTTTCTGGTTATCGCCGGAATTTGTGTTGTTGAATTTTTATATTGCTCCTATTGCAAGGTTTACGCATGTCATCAAACATTTTATTTGCCGATCTCGACCTCTCTGAAAACATTCAAAAAGCCATTCAAAAAGTTGGCTATGAACAACCCTCTCCGATTCAATTAGCTGCCATCCCAATTCTGCTGGCCGGTGGCGACATTATCGGTATGGCTCAGACAGGTACCGGCAAAACCGCAGCCTTCGCGCTGCCTCTCTTGTCACGCATTGATATCAAACAAGCGGATCCACAAATCCTTGTTCTGGCGCCGACCCGCGAACTGGCCATTCAGGTGGCCGAAGCCTTTCAAAAATACGCCAGCGAAATCCCCGGATTCCATGTGCTGCCCATTTATGGCGGCCAAGACATGAGCAGCCAGTTACGTCAACTTAAGCGTGGTGCGCACGTGGTTGTGGGTACACCTGGTCGCGTTATGGATCACCTGCGTCGCGGCAGTTTGAACCTGAACAATTTAAAAAGCCTGGTGCTCGATGAAGCGGACGAAATGTTGCGCATGGGCTTTATTGATGACGTCGAATGGATTCTGGAACACACGCCCAAGACCCGCCAAACCGCGCTCTTTTCGGCCACCATGCCGCGGGAAATTCGCCGCGTAGCCAACAGCTACCTCAACGAAGCGCAAGAAATCAGCATTCAAAGCAATACCTCCACTGGCGATAACATCGAGCAGGTTTACTGGATGGTAAGCGGCACCAATAAACTGGATGCGCTGACCCGAATTCTAGAAGTCGAACCCTTCGACGGCATGATCATTTTTGTGCGCACCAAAACTGCCACTGTCGAGCTGGCAGAAAAACTCGAAGCCCGTGGCTATGCTGCATCGGCACTTAACGGTGACATGAATCAGCAACTGCGCGAGCGCACTATCGATCGCCTGAAGTCAGGCAAGCTGGACATCGTTATCGCAACCGACGTAGCCGCCCGTGGTATCGACGTTGAACGTGTAAGCCACGTTGTTAATTATGATATTCCTTACGATAGCGAAGCTTATGTGCACCGCATCGGTCGTACCGGCCGCGCTGGCCGCACCGGTAAAGCAATTTTGTTTGTGGCACCACGTGAAAAACGTTTGCTGTACACCATTGAAAAAGCTACGCGCAAACCCATCACCTTGATGGAATTGCCCAGCGGCGCCACAGTGACCCGCCATCGTATTGACCAGTTTACTCAGCAAATTACCACCACATTGACTGAACAAACTGATTTGTCTTTCTTCAATGATTTACTGGCTGAATACAGTCATAAGCATGATGTATCTCCAGAAGAAATCGCTTCTGCACTCGCCTTTCTGTTACAGAAAGAGCGTCCTCTGCAGGTGAAGTTTGCCGACGTAAAACCCGACCGCAGCCCACGCGACCGTGATGATCGCGAGCGCGCACCACGTGGTGATCGTGGCGAGCGAGGCGAACGCGGTGGCCGCGAGCGTCGCGAACATGCCAATGATGAAAACATGCAGCGTTACCGTATCGAAGTCGGTCGCAACCATGAAGCGCGCCCCGGCGATATCGTTGGTGCAATTGCCAACGAAGCAGGCATCTCCAGCAGTAACATCGGCCACATTAAACTGTTTGATGAATTCTCCACGGTTGATCTGCCGAAAGGTTTACCGCAGGACGTTTTGAGCCAACTGAAAAAAGTTCGTGTGCGCAATCGCCCATTGGATATCAGCGTCGATCAAGGCAGTCAGGGCAAACGTGATTTTGGCGATAAGCGCAGCTTTTCTGATCGGCCGAAGCGCGACGGTGATGCACCGCGTGGCAAACTCAGCCTGGGTGCTAAACCAAAAGTGCGTGATCGCGACCAGAAAAACAAAGGTTATCGTGGAAAGAAACAGGATTAATTGAT
>CAYUVQ010000064.1:0-10791 GCA_964448175.1 uncultured Cellvibrionaceae bacterium
ATCTTGCCCGCATGAACGGACCGCTCTAGACTGGCGATTCCGCCTATCCTGCTCGGCAGGACGAATGGCTTCTTCAGTATCTACGCTATGAACACTCATTCCGCGCTTCGCTGGTTATCACTCTTTTCCTGCATCCTGGCAGGCTGGTCGGTTCATTATTCCCAAGCCAGCGACACCACCTACCCTCTCGCTATTTCCATCTATGAAGATATTTATGCGGATTATCGAAAATTTGTGCAGGGCCGGGATGTAGCCAGTATTGATTACTACGGAGGCTCAGGTGCGCGGCGCGATGTAATTGAAGTCGTGCTCTTGCAGCAGGCGTTGCAGCTGGGTGGATTTAAGGAGCCGCTTGAGCTGCGCGATGAACAGAATTACCTGCGTACTCTGCGCCAGATCGCTGATGGCGAATTAATTTCCTCCGGGGCTTCGGTGTGGTATTCGGATGTATTAAACATGCCCGAATTATTTCACATCAGCCAGCCGGTGATTAATGAGGGCGAATTCGTGGTTGGTTTTTACACCTCGCCTACCAACGAGAAAGCGCTGGCTGCCAAAACCCTGGATGACCTGCGTCAGCTGCGCGCCGTCTCCAGCGTGCAGTGGTATGCGGATGTCGCGACCCTGAAGCAGTTGGGCATCAACCATTTGTACTTCACGACGGACTGGAAGCACATGGTACGTATGGTAAATGCGCAACGGGCTGATTTTACGCTGGCGCCTTTTCAAGCCTCTCCCGGTAAACGCATCGTGCTGGAGGGAATGGAGCTGATTCCTATTGAGGGGATCAAGGTGGCCATCAACGGCACCCGCCATTGGCCGGTCAGCCGGCGCCATCCACGCGGCGAAGAGTTTTATGAGGCACTGCAAAAAGGCATTACGGTGATGAGACAACAGGGCATCATCCGTAAAGCCTATTCACAAAGCGGCTTCTTCCACCCGGACGTTGATGCGTGGCATCTGGTGAATCCACCACCGAAGTCTGCCCAGCAAGCCAAACCGGCCACGCCGGTAAAGCTTACTAAAACAGCAGCGGATTAAACCTGCAGCGTCTTGAACAGCTCATCAAACTCCTCCACTGGCATGGGTCGACCGAATAGATAACCCTGATAGGCCCTGCATCCGTTTGCAGCCAGAAAACTCCGCTGTCCTTCGGTCTCCACGCCCTCCGCAATCACTGACAGCCCGAGCGTAATCCCCAGCCCGACAATGGTCCGAGCGATAACCGCGTCGTTCTGGTCAACCAGCACGTCGCGCACAAAGGATTGATCGATCTTGAGCTGATCCAGCGGCAACTGGCGCAGATAGCTGAGGGATGAATAGCCGGTACCGAAGTCGTCCAGTGCGAAGCGCACACCACAGCTTTTCAGCGCCCGCATCTTGCCCACCACATCGTCCATGTTGTTGACCAGCAGGCTTTCGGTCAGCTCGATCTCAATGCGGGTGGCGTCAGCGCCGGTTTCTTTAATGACATCCATTACCTGTTCTACAAATCCGATCTGACGGAACTGGCGTGCGCTCACATTGATGGCCAGCGTCAGGTGACGGGTGGCCGGCTCTTTGGCCCAAACAACCAATTGCTCGCAGGCGGTACGCAGCACCCAGTGGCCCAGCGGGAGGATGAAACCGGACTGTTCCGCCAAAGGAATGAACTCCGCCGGCGAAACCATGCCTTTTTGCGGGTGGCGCCAGCGCAGCAGCGCCTCCGCGCCGGTAATACGGCCTTCTCCATCTACCTGCGGCTGGTAATACAGCATGAACTGATTTTGCGTGAGTCCCAGACGCATGTCCGCGTCCAGCGTGGTGCGCGCTGCCAGTGAAGCCTGGAGTTCTGAATCAAAAAATTGCAGCGTGTTGCGGCCTGCGGATTTGGCTTGATACATGGCCACATCGGCCCGCTTCAGAAGCGCATCTACCGTCTCGGCCTGCTGGCTGAACAACGTAATCCCAATGCTGGGGCTGCTGTAATACTCGATCTCGTCGAGCAGGTAAGTCTGGCTGAGTAATGACAGGACATGCTCCCCTACTGCCTTCGCCCGGGCCGCCGCCTCGTGCACGTTTTGGCTTAAGCCTTCCAGCACGATGACGAACTCATCTCCGCCGAGGCGCGCAACAGTATCGCCTTCGCGGACACAGCGGCTCAAACGCTCGGCCACCTGGCACAACAGCAGGTCACCGGCGTCATGGCCATGCGTGTCATTGAGATTCTTGAAGTGGTCCAGGTCAAGTAAGAGCACCGCACCCAGCGAGCCATTGCGTGCACTGCTGGCGAGCGCGTGCTGCAGGCGGTCCATCAATAGTCGGCGGTTGGGCAGCTGGGTCAGGGGATCGTAAAACGCCAGCCGCTGAATGCGTTCTTCATGCCGCCGCCGCTCGGAAATGTCGCTCACCAGACCGATGAGTTTGACCTGACCATTGTGCAGGATCCGCGACACTGACAATTCCATCGGAAAGCTTGAACCGTCGCTGCGCTGCCCTTCCACTTCACGCCGCTGACCCAGCGCGTGGAACAGCGCTTCTTCGAATCCTTCCTTCGGCTCTTCTTCCGTGCCAGCCAGGCCAGGCATAAGAATATCGGCGGATTGCCCGATGATCTCGTTTGCGGAGTAGCCGAAGATCCGTGCTGCCGCGTTGTTGAAGGATTCGATAACGCCCCGGATATCCGTGGTGACAATGCCATCCGCGACATTGTCGAGGATGGTCTGGGTGTAGGCCGCACCGTCTCGAATGGCAGCTTCCGACTGCTCCCGCTCGACGGCTATGGCGGCGGTGTGAGTGGCCATAGCGATAATCTGCCGATGCCGCCCCGTGGGTGCCCCGACCTGGCGGTAATACACCGCGAAAGTGCCCAGCACTTTATGGCGCGCGCTGAAGATCGGGGTTGACCAGCAGGCACGCAAGCCGTGCGGCAACGCCACGGCGGCGTGATCTTTCCACAGAGGGTCCTGCTCAATATCGGTCACCACCACCGGCGCAGCCCGAAAAGCGGCCGTGCCGCAGGAGCCTTTTGCTTCGCCGATGGAGATACCGTCGATAGCGCGATTGTATTCCGCCGGCAGCGACGGCGCCGCGCAATGTCGCAGCTGCTGGCTACCGGCGTCCAGTAGCAGAACCGAGCACACCATCTCTGGCGCCTGAGCCTCTACCGCACGCACCAGCGTGCCCATGATGTGCTTGAGCGGTGCCCGGCGGGCGATCATCTCGAGCACCGTCATCTGGCTGCCCAATAAGGCTTCGCTATTCTTGCGCGCGGTAATATCCTCTACTACCGCCACATGATAATCGTAAGGCGCGCCTGCTTCCCACATAGGTGACACCGTGAGGTTCACCCAGCAGATGCTGCCATCCTTACGGATGTAGCGTTTTTCCGTGGTGAACCCGTTGATCTCTCCGGCTTTAAGCTGCTCAATCTGCTCCAGATCCGCCCCCAGGTCATCCGGGTACGTGATCATGGTGAAGTCCATCTGCAGCATTTCTACTTCCGAGTAACCCACGATATCCGCGTATTTTTTGTTGATGCGGATAAAGCGGCTGCTGGCGGTTTCAATCACCGCCACCCCGACGCCCGCCTGCTCGAAGAGCACCCGGAAGCGGGCTTCACTGGCACGCAGTTCGGCTTCGGCGTATTTGCGCGCGGTGATATCCCGCACGATGGCCACAACGCTGGAATATTCTCCTTCGTGGTGGATCATCTGCAGAAAAACTTCTACTGGATAAACATGCCCATTCTTGTGACGGTGCTGACTTTCAAAACTGATCGCAGGCACACGCCCTTCCAACAGAGGTCGCATCCGCTCGCGCAGGGCTTCGATATTATCGTCCGGCTTGATGTCCAGCGGACTCATGCCGAGCAGTTCCGCCTGGGTATAGCCCAGCTGGCGCTCCGCGCCTTGGTTGGCATAGGTAAAGCGGAAGTCGTTGACGTTGGCGATGAACACGCCGTCGAGGATCTGATCAAGGGTATTCTTGTATTGCTCCAGTTCTTTCTGTGTCTGTACCCGTACATCGCGTGAACGGGCCAGATCCACCTGCATGCGGTTTACCGCGCGGGCCAAAGCGGCCATCTCGCCTTTGCCGTCAATGTTAATGGCGGTTTCGAAGTGGCCCCGACTGATCTCACCCACCTTGTTCCGCAGATAGCCCAGCGGGCGGGCCAGCCAGCGCTCCAGCATCCACATCATCAGCAGCATGACAAGGGCACCAATCCCCAGGCTCACCAGACTGCTGCGCAACACCGCCTGTCCCACCTGGGCCTTACTGTTCTGCAGGCTGAATTGCAGCAAGAGTGCGCCGACCCGGTCGGAGCGGATCTCGTCGGCGCGGCGCGGCAGGTAGATGGGTTGATAGGCATTAATCACCGGCTGCCCGTTTACCGTGGCGAGCTGGGCCTGGTAGCGGCGGGCATCTTTCGGAATCCAGCGCCAGTGCTCAGCGATGGCACTCAGCGGCTGGCCGCGCCATAACGGATGGCTGGCAAAATGAATCTTGTGTTCCTCATCCATCAGCACGACCAGCTCGACATCCGGAATCGCTCCGAGGTCGGCAACCCATTCTGCCACCAGGCCGTACTGTTCCATCCGCAGCAGGCTTTCAAAGTGACGCTGGTCCCGCGCCATGCGTTTCTGGAGTAGCTCCAATGCGTCTATTTCTACCTGGCGGCTTTGGCTTTCATAACGCCACACGGCCCCAAGGATCATCATCAACGCCAATGCGCCGAGGATGATGACCGGCAACCATAAGCGTAGGTTGATACTTCGATACACCGTCATGGCTGAACCTGTTGGGCCGACTGGCCGGTGAACAAGTTGGAAGGCGGCAGTAAGCCTGGCTGTACGACCTCGTCCAGCCCCGGCGCACTGCGAAGCAAACGGCGCCGTACCATAAACTCCGCGAGTTCCCGCGTAATATTGACCAGCTCCGGCCGCGAACCATTCAGCAGCCGGTGATTGTCAGCCAGCGAAAGAAAGTGGATGCCGTTCATCATCGGCCCAACCTGCTCCACCGCGACGCCCAGGTAGGGCGCGATAACGGCATAAGCGTCATCCGGTGACTGTTGCAGATATTCCAGCGCCCGGAAATGCGCCACCAGCAGCGCCTGTAATTCCGACCGGTAGTGATTTATTAATTCTTTGCGGACCACCAGCACATCCACAATGCGCCCTGGAATCGCGCGACTGTCGTAGAGGCGATGCGCCCCTTCCTGTAGTAACAGCGTTGATACCGGCTCGAAGGTCACGACCATATCCACTTCGCCGCGGCGATAGGCGGCGAGTTGCTCATTAACGGTCATGGAAACCAGCTGAACATCAGTCACCCGCAGATCAGCCTGGGTGAGCAAGGCATCAAGCATAAGACCACCCACCGCTGCACCTTCTACTGCAATCCGTTTGCTGCGGATTTGGGGCAGATCAGTAATCTCGGGATGAACGATCACCGCATCGGCGCCTTGGGAATAATCCATCACCAGCACTACATTCAGCTCCACGCCCTCCTGCATCAATGTCAGCGCGGAATCAAGCGTGACAGCGCCGGCCGCCACTGTGCCATTGCGCAGCGCCGAGGCAACCTGGCCGGTGTTGACCAGCTCCACCAGCCGGATGTCCTGTTCGTCGAGATAATGAAGGCTTTCAGCCAGATGCAAGGTTTCATAACCTGGCCACGGCAGAATAGCCACCCGCAGCGGGTCGCGCGCAGAAGGCCCACATGCGGTCAGCAGCAAAGCCAGAAGCAAGCACGTGAAAAGCGCGGGAGCGGAGCGTGGATAGGGTAGGCGATTCAACAATTTACAGCATCCCTGAGGTTATTGATGACAAAGGCTTCGGTAACCGGACGGTGGATCCCTATTTACTCTAGCACTTCCTTCCAAAAGCGCCGGGAATAGAACGAAACACTCCATCTTTTGTTCACCCGCGCGGTACAACAGTTCCCCGGTTTGCGCGCAAAAAGCTGGGCTGAAACCGCCGCTCACGGTCAGACAATAAGATTGTAATCACCCAATCAAGGCGATATGCTTGCGGCAATTCCACGCCTGTTACGGACAATGTTTTATGTCTATTCTCGATAGAAATTTTAATCTTTCACAGCGTATGACGCAGGAGCTGGGCCGTCAGATTGTCTGTGGTTTTTACGATAAAAATGAAAGCCTGCCCACCGAGGCAGAACTCTGTGAAAAATTTGGTGTAAGTCGCAGCGCCGTCCGCGAAGCGGTAAAAATGCTGTCGGCCAAAGGCCTGATCTCCAGCAAACCACGTCAGGGCATCCGCATTCAGCCGGAAGAACAGTGGAATATTTTCGATACCGATTTGTTGCGCTGGTCGCTCGAAAGCAATCCTTCCATGAAAGTGCTCAAGGAATTTCTGCAGATGCGTATCGCCATCGAGCCGGAAGCCGCATCCCTCGCTGCACGCTATGCAACGCCGGAAAAAATCGATGCAATCGAAGCAGCGCTGGAGCGCATGAAGGCTGCGGGCGATAACATGGAAGCCGAACTGGAAGCCGATATCGCGTTTCATGTGAGCATCCTTTACGCGAGCCAGAATCGGTTTTATATCCGCCTGCGCGATTTTATCCAGACTGCCCTGCGCGTCAGCATCCGTCACACCAGCCCGATTAAAGCCAACCATGAAGGTGTGGTGGAAGATCACGCGAAAGTATTGAATGCGATAAAAAACCGCAACGCGGAGCGCGCGAAGCACTCCATGCTGCTGTTGATTGATGAAGCCTTGAATTTTATTGAGGAAGAACTGGTTGCGCGGGAACAGCAGAATAACGCCTCCTAATTCCTTTACTTCAAACCGGCGCTACTCACCCTGCCAAGGTATAGTCTTCATATTTGATGAGCCGCTGCACTAACAAAAAAGGTGTTTATCGTTCGATAAACACCTTTTTTATTTGCCTGAAATTCAGAATGTTATCCGCACATCTGCATGCATAACATTATTTTTGAACACATCAGTCCACCGCACGTAACTGAAAGGTCTGGCAGATGGTGTCCAACGCCGGCGCCTGAGCAATATTAACTCCATTAGCCAGGCCGCAGTGCGCCAGATCCATCACCTGCTGGCTGTGACGTGCAACGAACCGCTGCGTGCCGTTTGGCAAGTGGTCAATGCGCCACTGACTGTTGTTGCCGGCACATTCACCCAGCGCAATATTCGCTCCCGCAACCACTGCATTATTTTCCACCGCCAGACACGCGCCCTTTACGGATTGAATTTCAAAATAACCTGCGTCAGTCGGGACAAACGACCATTGCTGGCAGGCGTCGTAACGCCACTCGGATTGGGTGAGATTCGCTTCCAGAGTTTTTACGCAGTTTTCCGCGGTTAACATCTTGCCGCTCTGCACACTGGCGACGGCGAGCTTACCGACTGGCTGCGCGCGCCACAGATTGCACTCATCTGTCGTACAGGTTTCTGGGTTCAGTGGCTTTTTAGTTGCGCGGTTCACCAGCTGCAGCCAACCATCGCTCTGTGCTTCGAGCTTCCATTCCTGACAATTTGTATTGGCCCAGGGCGACAACTGCAACTTATCCGCCGAGCACTGGCCGAGGAAATTGCCGGTGGCGTTATTGGCCAGACGGAAGTAGCCATCCGAGGTGTAATCAAGCACCCAGTGAGTAGCATCACCCTGACAGTTTGAGGTGAATTGCGTACCGGCTTTAGCCAGACATTGCGTGCTGCTGCGATTAACCAATTGATATTCCGCACCCAGTACCCGCGTCGTCAGCGGGCCATTTTCGCCCGAGGGTAGAACCACCGGCGTATGTTCGGCAACAGGCTCACCAAAGTTTGGCGTACCGTCGGCATTCCAGGTAAATTTTTGCGCGCGCACGGAACGGGTTGCACCGCACCCATGTTCTGGTGACGAATTGCCATGATAAACAATCCAATCTTCTGTACCGTCCGGTGATTTAAAGAAACCATTGTGGCCCGGTGCGTAAACACCATTACCGGTTTGGAACACCGGTTCTGGATATTTTTTCCAGGATTCGGGCTTCATCGGATCATCACCAATCAGCTCAAGCTGGCCTAATTTATAGTCCGGCGTATCGCAATAACTTCCGGAATAAATCACAAAGGTTCTGCCATCGCGCTTAAGGATTTCTGCCCCTTCGGTAACTTTACGGCCGCTGGTTTCCCAATCAAGCTCGGGGCGCGTCAAGACCATGCGCGGGCCGGTAATGGTCCAGGGATTACTCATCGCCGAAATAAAGTTCAGCTGCTCATCACCCACCCATTCCGACCACAGCAAATACAGTTTTCCGTTGTGTTCGAAGTAAGTGCCATCGATGTTCCAGCTGTTGGGCATCGGCGAACCTTTGTATTCGTAGGGGCCGAGCGGATCATCACCGACACTTTCGATAACGCTCAGATGCTGATAATCGAGCGTTCCGTCGCGGCCCGAGGTGTACATCACGTACCAGCGCCACCCGTTGGGGCCGTTCAGGCGATGAAATTCAAATGCCCAGAAATTACAGCAGCGTTCAAATTCCGTGTGCGACCAGATGTTGATCGGCGTTGCAGTTGCCAGTCCGGACAAGGTGGGTGATTTGCGCATCACCAGTTGCGACGTCCAGGTCGTAGTGGTCAGGTAATAATTACCTTCGTAATATTCCAGCCAGGGATCAGCACCGTTGGTGAATAAGGGATTGGTAAATGTTGTGGGTTTAACATCAACATTTTTATTCTCTGAGGCGGTCGGCGTATCGGCGGTGTTGCCCGCGCAGCCGGTTAACACCAATAACAGGGCCGGCAGGGCCAGGCCCTGCCTTAATGATTTCACAAGGTTCACTTTTCTCTCCTACAACGGTTTTCATTATGATGTTGATTAAGTGATGCGATGGATTCTTTTATTCAAAGACCATCACAAAACCACCGGCCGGCTGCAGTGTCACCAATACATTTTCGCGTGCCTGCACGGTGCTTTTGTAAAAGCGGCGCGGTTGGTTATCGTCGCCAATCAAGTACCCGGATTTATTACCGATGAACGACAAATCCAGAGTAAGTGTCTGCGCCTGTTGCTCACCATTAATACCCGCAACAAACCATACACTGCCCGCTTTGCGGGCTACGACAAAAGATTTACCCGGATAACCCTCGACAAATTTCACATCATCCCAACGGGCGGGCACATTGCGCATAAAGTCTTTAACGAAATCTGGCACTGTCGCCATGCCCTGGGGTGTTTCTACAATGTGTTGAATACCCGACAGCATGATGATGGGTAGTGCGAGTTGAAAACCATTAGTGGTTTTGCGTTCGATGTTGGGAATGTCATGAAAAACGGTGGGCGTAAAATCCATGGGGTCAAAAGCATTGCGCGTGAAGGGCAACATGCTGACGTGGCTCGCTTCCGCATCCGCATTGTTCTGGCCAAAGGTGATCATCTCAAACCCTTTGACGGATTCCATGGTCACCATGTGCGGATAGGTGCGCTGCAAACCGCGCGGTATTGATGAACCGTGATAGTTCACCAACAGTTCATATTGTGCAGCATCCTCCAGGATGTCGATGTAATACTGCATCATGGACTGGCCGTCGCCGGCAAAAAAATCAATCTTCACGCCTTTGATGCCCATGTCCTGCAGACGGCGGAATTCCTGTTGCCGCTGATCGCGGGTGAGTAATGCGCTTTTGGGTGTAAGTTCTGTTTTATTCCATTCACCGGAGGAGTTGTACCACACCAGCAGACCGACATTTTTTTCCGCCGCGTAATTCGCTAACTCCTGCATTTTTTCGTATCCAATCTTGCGATCCCAATCGGCATCTACCAATGTGTAAGGCCACTGCATATCCGCCGCGTAATCGATAAATTGTTTTTGAATATCGAACACCGTTGCGTCGTCTTTCAGTAAACCCCAGCTCCAGGAAGCAATACCCGGTTTAACAAAATCGGTGTTCATCTCAATGGCTGGTGCCGCAAGATCGGTACCCAAAGTTGACTCAACCAGAGTAGCCAGAGAACCAATGGTAATGATGCGCCAGGGCGACGCAAACGGCAGTGTGGACTGTGCGAGCAATGCGCCACCGGTAAAGACTTCCGGGGCCATGGGTCCGCCAATTTTATATTCATTATTTTGGGCATGTTGCTGCAGACGCGACGCATGAAACCTGCCGTCAATACCCGCTTCGGTCATCAATAACCAAGCGTCGCCCGTATTAAATAACGCGGGGAAAACCCAGCCCGCTTCCGTTGGCGCGGCGGTGCCCGCCGGAATCGCCATTTGATAATGCTCTTCGTAGGATGGATTGGTATTCATCCAGCCGGTTTGCGCCACTGCCATGGGCTGCAGCCAGGCGAGTGCGTTGTCCGGCAGCGCAAAGGAAGTGGTTTCGCGCAACACCTGTTTTACGTCGGTGGATTCACCGGGAAAGGCGTAGCGAAAAGCCACACCATCATCTGAAACACGGAAGACAATGTTCAGCTCGCGCCCCGCTTTGTTGGCGAAGGTCAGCGTCTGCTCATTGGCGGTGTAGGTGATCGCGCTTTTTTTGCCGGTCCACAACGCATAGCGGTCGGTGATGGTTTGGACGGGGGAAGCAGCGCGCAGCTCGAGGCCCTCGGTAAAGTCACTGTCATTGAGCGCAATGCCCAACCGGGACGGCACCAGCACTTGTGTGCCCTGATAAGTTACGGAATAACGGGGGGCGGATTGGTCATCCAAGGCAATTTCGACTGTTATCCGGGCATCGGGGCTTGTGAGTGAGACTGGCGCCTGCCGGTTACATCCCCAAAGACACAGCAGAATTAAGCTGATGATGATGGCTTTCATTTGATCGTTCCTTTTTT
>CAYUVQ010000064.1:10891-12623 GCA_964448175.1 uncultured Cellvibrionaceae bacterium
TGCCATTGGTGACATTCCACTGGATCACGTTGGCATCATTCGCTGTGCTGAAATCCAGCACATCCAACGCAAGGCCACTGAGCTGGGAAGTCACGACATAGTAATTACCGTTCCTGGTCAGGCTCCATTTCTGGCCGGCCCCGCCCCAGTAATCCCATTGTGCGATATTGGCACCGGGCGCGGTGGACACCTCCCAAACATCTACACTCTTTAAGCTGTTGACGTTGATAAGGCTGTAATAACCGGTGCCATGACCGATCACGTACCACTGCTGATTTTTTTCACCGGAGTACCCGTACTGCTCAATATTCGCGCCATTCGCAGTGGAGGCATTATCGACCGCGAGCGCCCGGCCACTGTGCCGCGCCGTGATGCTGTACACGCCATCGCTGACGCCACCGCAACTCGCAATGGAACTGAAGTTGCGGGTCAATGTAGGCCAGCCGCCGGAGAAGGTCATGCGCAGGATATCCAGCTTGGCGTTGCCATTGTCGTTCAGGTCATAGTAGTGGGTGGTGACGTAATTGCAGCCGTCCTGCTTCAGTACCCCAACGTGGCCGGGGCCTTTATATTTGCCGCTTTGATTGCTGATTACGGTGCGCTCGCCGGTGTAGGGACCAAACACGCTGGTGGAGCGGGCGACGGTGACGTAATAACTGCTGTTAGAACCCTGGCAGCAGCTGCCGCGATTCATAAACAGATAGTAGTAATCCCCGTTGCGCGTGATGTACGGCGCTTCGATGCTCTGATGATTGCCGCCGTAGATATGATTTACGCTGCCCAGCAGCTTACCGTTGCTCTGGTTGATCTCTGCCACACCAAGGCCACCAAAAAACGAACCGTAAGACATGTACACTCGCCCATCGTGATCCCGGAACAGCGCCGGATCGATCGCGTTGATCTCGCTGGAACCACCGTAGGATTGCACTACCATCCCGAGATCCTGCCAGCTGGGGTTCTTCAGAGACGGGGTGCGCACTACACCGATAGCGGATGTGGAGGAACCGAAAGTAGAAACGGAGTAGTACAGATAGTAGTAACCATTCATCTGGATGATATCCGGCGCCCAGAAATGACCGGAAAAGCCGGGCACCGCATTGTTAATCCAGGAGGGCCAGCCGTTGCCAAACACCGTGTTAGGTGCAGCAGTCCAGTGCACGAGGTTGGTCGAGGTGGAGTACCAGATGCCCTCACCGGTGGTGAAATGAAAATAGGTATCGCCATCCTTAACGATAGTCGCGGGATCATGAGAATTCTTCAGGCCAGTCAACTCCAGCGCAGAAACTGCACTGCCGGCCAGCAGACAAAAAACAGACAAGGCGCGCAGGAGCCAGGCTCCCGGTGCGTGACGCGTAGCGGACATAGTTTCACCTTTGTTAGCGTTATTATTGATAATATTGTCTTATAATATTAAGACAAGGCAATCTTACTTGCTTCAACCGTGCCCCACCAGCCGGTGCAGGGAACGATTCCTAATAACTCTGAGGGCGGTTATTCCGATCAATGCATATGAGCGAGACTCAGCATCGGGGTGGTCAAATTGGGTCGCGAAATAGCACAAGGTAGCCGGGAATGTAGAAGAGGGTTGGTGCTTGCGGAAGCTATTGTCGGATTACGCTTAGGCTAATCCGACCTACAACTAACGCGACCAGCTGCGCCCGGACTACCGCACGCTCAATCCGAGAATAAGACCATTACGCAATCGAAGAATTAAAGACAACCTCGTAGGTCG
>CAYUVQ010000064.1:12723-16108 GCA_964448175.1 uncultured Cellvibrionaceae bacterium
CTGGTGTAGGTTTCACCGGGACGGAGAATTGTTGAGGGGAAATCCGGTTGATTGGGGGAATCCGGGAAATGCTGCGTCTCAAGACAAAAACCTGTGCGATAGGCGTAGGTCTGCCCCCTGCCACTCAAGCTGCCGTCGAGAAAGTTACCGGAATAAAATTGTATGCCCGGCTCCTCGGTATACACCTCGAGCACGCGTCCGGAGGTAGACTCCGCCGCGCGGGCAGCGAAGGTCATTTTTTTAGGCGCAACTTTGTTCAGCACGAAATTATGGTCATAACCCAGACCGCATCGCAGCTGCTCATCATCGCTTTTAATATCGGCACCGATTGTTTTCGGTGCACGAAAATCAAATGCTGTGCCGGCAACCGAACGAGAACCACCCACCGGAATTTGGGTTTCATCAATCGGCGTGAAAGCATCCGCATTGATCATCAACTCATGTTGCAGAATATCGCCCTGCCCTGCGAGATTAAAATAACTGTGTTGCGTTAAATTAATCGGCGTCGCCTGATCCGTTGTCGCATGATAATCGACGAGAATTTCATCTTCATTGGTGAGGGTATAAGTAACCGTCACCGATAAATTTCCGGGATAACCCTGATCACCATCACGACTTAAATAAAATAATTTCACACCGACATGGGTGTCCGCGCTGAACGGCGTCGCCTGCCAGACTACTTTATCGAAACCGGCCGAGCCACCGTGCAGATGATTCGCGCCGTTGTTGGTTTCGAGTTGATAGGTTTTACCGTCCAGTTCAAAGCGTCCCTTGGCCAGACGATTGCCAAATCGACCAATCAGCGCGCCCAGATAAGGGGACGCCTGCAGGTAAGGTTCCAGCTCGTCAAAACCCAACGCAATGTCGGCGAATTTTCCGTTTCGATCCGCCGTTTTAATACGGGTGATGATGCCGCCGAAATTAATGATCCCAACCTCCATGCCTGACGCGTTGGTGAGTGTGTAGAGATTAACGGCTTCACCAGCGGGTGTTGTGCCAAAAGAAGACGTGGAGATAACAGGCTTCGACATGAGATTTGGTTTCCGGACGATTCGTGGGTGGGCTATTCTACTGCCAAAGAGTTTTAATGACTACAAGGCCCCTTTGACGAAATTAAACGACGAGCTCAAACAACGCCAGCGCTGATTCAGCAGCCGTGAGCCGCCGCAACGGCTCACCTTACTGTATTTTTATCTCTGAGATTACGGGTGTTGCCAGGTTTCTGCATCGCTTAAATCCGGTGCGAAATTCGGCATACCCTTTTTGTCCCACAACAAGCGACGCACGTAGGTGTGGCGGTTCGGGTCTGTTAGTGGCGTGCCTTTTAGATCGCGATAATCGCGGGCGTGATAAATCATCACGTCGGTTTCCCCATCTTCTGCCACAGTAAAGCTGTTGTGGCCGGGACCAAAACGCTGTAATGCTTCGTGCGTAGCAAAGACTGGTTGCGGGGATTTATGCCATGATGCCGGGTCAAGCAAATCGGCATCCACATCCGCCCACAATAAACCCATCGCATAATTGTGATCCGTTGCACTCGCTGAATAAGTGACAAATATTTTTCCGTGACGGATTAATACGGCGGCACCTTCGTTAACTTTGTAACCAATGACTTCCCACGGCAACTCTGGTTCCGTCAATAACACTTCTTGCTCGTGCAGTTGAGTTGGGCTTTTCATCGCGGCGATATAAAGTGCGGAATTATATTTTTCTTCCGGATCTTTTTGCGCCCAGATCAAATAACGTTTGCCGCGGTGTTCAAAATGGGTCGCGTCGAGCGAAAAAGAATCCCGCTGAGTTTGAATTTTCCCCAGCTCCTGCCACTCGCCTTCCAGCGGATTGGCTGCGGTATTCGCGAGGACATACATGCGAATCCGCCAGGGCTCTTCCGCCACAGCCGCGGCAAAATAGATGTACCAGACATCATCAATACGATGCAGTTCGGGCGCCCAGATATTTGCGCCCATCTCGCCGGTGGCGTGTTTGCGCCACACCACCTGAGGCGCGGCATCGGCCAACCCCTGAATCGATGCGGCTTGACGCATTTCAATTTGATTGAATGCCGGTGATGTGGCGATAAAAAAATAATTGCCGTCGTTATGGCGATAAATCCAGGGGTCAGCGCGCTGGGGAATCAGCGGCTGGTGATTGATATCAACGGTGCTGGAAGAGCCCGCCGTGTTTGAAGTGGCCTGCATATTGGCGCAACCAACCACTAAGACTAAGGCCACTAGGGCAAAGAAAGTGAGCAGGGCAGCGGAAATTTTCATAAAACTTAACACTCCGGTTAGCCCGTCAGCAGACAGGCGATGTTATTCTTATCTCAGTTTGACGTAATATTATAATACAATAAATTATTAACGCACCCGCCGCATCGACGGTGAAGTGAATAGAATTGTAAATAACCCACCCTGGAGTCTTTCATGCGCTCTTTCTCGCTTTTCCCCCTGGCCCTGTTATGCGGTCTGCTACTGAGTCCAATGACTTTCGCCCGTCAGGTTGATGTCCATGATCCGGTCATGATTAAAGAGGGAGATACCTATTACCTGTTCAGCACAGGCCCCGGTATCACCTTTTACAGCTCCAAAGATATGAAAAACTGGAAGAGAGCCGGCCGTGTTTTTGCTACCGAGCCGGAGTGGGCACGCCTTGTTGCACCGGAATTCAACGGACATTTATGGGCGCCGGATATTGTGCAGCATAAAGGTAATTTCTATTTGTATTACTCAGTCTCGGCCTTCGGCAAAAACACCTCGGCCATGGGCGTAACGGTTACTAAAACCCTGGACAGTTCATCGCCGGATTATGGCTGGAAAGATCAGGGCATTGTTGTGCAGTCGGTGCCGCACCGCGATATGTGGAATGCAATTGACCCTGCGGTGATTATCGATGAAGAAGGCACGCCCTGGATGAGCTTCGGTTCCTTCTGGGGTGGGCTAAAACTGGTGAAGCTGGCGGACAATTTAATCGAAGTGGCTGAGCCGCAGGAGTGGCACACCATTGCCAAGCGTGAACGCTCCATTCTTGAGGACGACGCCAGTGCTGGCTCCGCTGCTATTGAAGCACCGTTTATCTTCAGGAAAGGCGATTATTATTTCCTGTTCGCCTCGTGGGATAAATGTTGTCGCGGTAAGGACAGTGATTACAAAGTCGTTGTAGGTCGCTCCAAAAATATTCGCGGACCCTATTTGGATAAAGATGGTGTAGATATGAATCAGGGGGGCGGCTCGCTCGTGATTGCCGGAAATAAAAACTGGGTCGGCCTGGGCCATAACAGTGCTTATACCTTCGGTAAAAAAGACTACCTGGTCTTACATGCTTATGAATCTGCCGACAATTTTTTGCAGAAAATAAAAATTCTCGAGATGAAATGGGACAAGGATGG
>CAYUVQ010000064.1:16208-17810 GCA_964448175.1 uncultured Cellvibrionaceae bacterium
ACAAGTCAATCACGCGTATCCCCGTTCCCATCCCTGATCAAACGCACACGATACAATTCACCGGAAAACCTAACGATGTAGGTCGGATTACCCGGTAGGCGTAATCCGACATTTTGGATGTGAAGCAAATTTTATTACCTCAATCCCCACGTCCACCCCGCATTAAGCGCACGTAATAAATTCCACCCGCAATTGAATTCGGTTTGGCTGCGAACTTTACCACTAGTTTTCCGTCACGGGCGGAATCGACCAACGCCTCTGGCAACTGGTAATCCACGCTATAAAAATCTTCGCCCGGCCGTGCTTCCAATTCCACTTCAGCAATCACATGGTCATTAACCAGGATATCAAAGCGCCTGCCCGCATCACCGGAAAAATAGGTGACCCGCAGGTTTGTCGCCAGGTGTTTGGGATCATTCAACACATAGCTGAACCAGCCTTCCGCATGACGCCAATGCCGACCGAGATGAATGCCCATATCGCTACGCTCTGACTGGATAAAGTGATCCGACTCCGGCTGCTGCTGTCCGGGATTTACTTCATCAATCGTCATGGCATCCAATGCCAGGCGGGTTTGTTCTTTCGCACTGTTAGCAGCCTGCCATTGATTAAATTCCGCTTTGCTGGCCATGGGCCAATAAAGCGTATAACGGGATTCATGCAGGCGAAAAAATGGAATTAACTCCACATAATGTTCTTTGTCCTGCGTCATCACTGGCGCGCGAAAAGTTAAAGACCGCCCCTTTACCGGCGTAATCTTTTTAACGAAATCCTTATCGTCCGTAACAAAGGTGGGCGCGGCATCCAATGGACACATCTTGCCTTGCGCGATGTGCCCCATGCGGCTGTCACCAGCAAAATATTGCAGTTTTTCGGCGGGAAACGGCTGCGTCTTTGCCGCAAGTACAATTGGACCATGGACCACCGCGTAATAGGGGGATTGATCCGGCATTGACTCCAGACGCGTATGCATTGGTAAAGTAATATGCACTTTATCGCCGGCGCGCCAGTGACGTTTTATCTGCACATATTGCCCCGGTTTGGCATTGGTTTTTATCGCCTCGCCGTTCACCCGCACCGCTAACGCCTTGGCAGCTACCCACACCGGATAACGCAGGTTCAGCGTAAAGTCGCCGCCCTCTTCGATATGCAGCGTAGTTTGTTCTGCATCGGGAAATGCAGTTTCCTGACGCAGTTTGATTTTTCTATCACGCCAGTTAAGCGTGGAAGGGATAAACAGGTTTACATAGAGGTGATCCCCTTTATGCGCGTAGATCAGTTCACCATATTTGCTGTGATTCTCAATCCCCGAGCCAACGCAACACCACATGGCTTTATCGACTTGTGAGTAAACCCGGTAATGGTTTGGACGCATAGACGTAAAGTAAACCAGCCCGCCGGTGTCCGGATGTTGCGAAGATAAAATATGGTTGTAGAGTCCGCGCTCATAAAAATCCAGGTATTTCAGATCCTGCGAAGACTCGTAGAACAACTTCGACAGCTTCAGCATGTTATAGGTGTTGCAGGTTTCCGGCCCCTCAACATCCTCAATCATTGCCTGGAAATCATTGGTTGGATGAAAATGTTCTTTCACACTGTTGC
>CAYUVQ010000065.1:0-1919 GCA_964448175.1 uncultured Cellvibrionaceae bacterium
CCAGCAATGGCGGCGATATTATTTTCAACCAAGGAAGCTACGTAAGAACCTCGGGCGGTTATTTTTCCGCAGGCGTCCGGTTTGATTCCAATGAACAGGGTGAGTTAGTTGCCCGACCAGAGGACATTTCAACACCAAAAGGAAATAATTTCATTGCTTACGCGAGTGATAGCAGTAGTTTCGCCACTATAGATACCTCAGCCGGAACTGACGATATAGGTGGTGCTGTCATCATCAATATGGGAGGGCAGGTATCGGCAGGTTCCAGCATCGTAACAGGCGGTGCAGACTTTACCGTTCTTAATTCCTCCAGTTTTACCAACAACTTTAATCACTCAACTATTAATACCTCGAATAACTTTGGTGGCGGTGATATTACTATCAACTCTGCTGGCAATGTAGATCTTGGCGCAGTTAATTTCAGTTATCTCTATACAAATACTGCTGTTCGCTCAGGGTCAGTGACTATTGAGTCAGGTGGGAATGTTTACTTACATACAGATATCGATTTTAACAACACCGATATTCACGGTGATGTTGACCCCGATGACGGTCAAGATTCCTTCTTAGCAATTAATGCGGTTGGTAATATTGGAATCCTCGGCTCAATTACTGACTCTTGGCTCACCGACGAAAGAGACATCTTTGATATTACGCTTGATGCTGGTGGAATTATTGATATTCAGGGATCTATTGTAACTTCCGGTGGTGATTTTACGATTCTTAACTCAGCCTCTGTGACGACAGCGGAGGATGGTAGCGCAACGATTAATACACAGGGTACATATGAAAACGCCGACACCTTTTACGGCAATGTGACGATTAATTCGGCTGGTGCTGTTGCTATCGGTTCCAGCATTGATACGGCAGGCGGTAGTTTTACTGTTGAATCTTCTTCTGGGTTTTCCAATAACTATAATGGCGGGAACGCATTCATTAGTACCGGCGGTGGTGTATTTTCAGTTACCTCCTCTGGTGATGTTTCCATTGGCTCGACCATCGCAACGAGCGGTGGTGATTTTGTTGTGGTTGAATCTGGCTCGTTTAACAGTAATTTCAATGATGCTTATATTGATACATCCACGTCTTCATCAGCACCTATAGGAGCCGGAGGCGGAGATATTCACATCCATTCTGCCGGCGATATTACTATTGGTTTGGTGGATTTTTCCTATGCAGCCTCAACAAACAATAACAATACGGTGCGAGTGGGTTCAGTAACTGCAGTAGCAGGTGGAGATATAACACTTGCCAGAGTGTTGGATTATAACGATACCGGTCCAAGAGATGTTGACGCAAAAGGAACACTACCCTCTCATCAGGAGGAAACTTTTCTTGATTTTACTGCAAGTGGCGATATCAATATTGATGCCTTGATTTATGATCGTATCGGTGATGCACGCGACATGATGGAAATCAGGTTAACTGCCGGCGAAAATAATACCGCAGCTGGCAGTGTGAATATCCACGCTAATATATATACATCAGGTGGAAGTTTTTCTGGTTCTGGTTATAGCTTTAATTCATCCGGAGTCGTGATCGATACAGACCATGCTAATAGCGGAGCGGTTGCTCCACCTGGAAATCAGGCTCTTCAAAAAGAAGCACTCTGGTCAGATGGTGGCGATATCACCATATCAGCAACATCCTCAATTACCTTAGGAGAGCTAGTCACAGATTCAGCTTGTCTTGAGGCGGTTGCATGCACAGGCGATCTCACTCTGCAAGGTCGCGTAGTTGGTGCGGATTCTCCTATTGTCACCCAAACAGAAAGTTTATCGGTAGCTGGGTCGTTAACCGTTGATGTTGGAGCCGCCGACCTAACGCTGGAAAACAACTCAAACCACTTTGCGGGTCCATTAATCTTTAAGGATGTGGGAACGGTTAAACTGGTCAACACAAATTCTGCTGGAACCATC
>CAYUVQ010000065.1:2019-17759 GCA_964448175.1 uncultured Cellvibrionaceae bacterium
GCCGGTGGCAATCTCGTAACGGGGACTATCACAGCAAATGGTGCAACAGGTAACACGTCAAATCGCGACGGAGGGGAAGTCACACTTTCAGCAAATAATACTATTGCGGTTGTCAGCATCTCGACACTTGGTGCTGAAGGTACGAACAACAACAATAGGCCGCGAGTTGGCGGAACGGGGGGTGCAGTATCACTGACGTCCCGTGACGGTTCAGTTAGGGTAGGAGCTGTTACCACTAGTGGCGGTGATGGATACCTCTCTAGGGGAATCCGTAGGGACGGAGGCAGCGCAGGAAATATAACAATTACAACAGAAGCTTCCGAGCAACACATCATTTTGGCTGGAAATTTAACGGCTCAAGATGGTTTAGGTGCTGTGTCGAACGATGGTGAACGCGGCAGTATAAACCTCAGTGGCGCCGTCCAGCTCGCTGGTACCGTCATCATAGATGCAGGCGTTAAGGAAAACGCTACTGGGAATTTTGTTTTAGGAAACATTACTTTTAATGGATCAATTAATTCAGATGATAACGCAGCGCATAACCTTGATCTTGTGGCCAACGACATTACGTTCAAAGACAATGTCGGATTGTCCAACAGATTAGGTACCTTGGAAATCAATGCCGTTAATGATGTCGACGTACAATCTACGGACGGGATACTGCCGAGTTTAAACGCCAATACCTTGATTGCATCAGCACGGGGCTTTTACGCCGGCGACATCAATACTTTCGCAGAGATTGCTGATGCGGCAGGCGGGGCCATAAGCATTTCGGCAGAGGATATCAGTATCGGTGCGATGAATTCATCGGGTGATGGAGTTGCCAATGGCGGCTCTATTTCCCTAACCGCATCGGGTACTAATGCAAGCATTGCTTTAAACGGCGATATAAATGCGCAAGCGGGAGACGGAAGTACGCAGGGTGATATCGAAATCACGCTGACATCAGCAGGTTCTGTTTTTCTTAACCATGATGACTTTTTTACATCAATGGTTAGCATCATCGGCAGTAGCAATGAGGATACTCTGCACGGCTTGAATCTTGAGAGTACCTGGAGCATCGATAGCGAGAATGCAGGACGCATAGGCGGCGGCGTTGTAGATTCAATTACCTTTAATGGTATTGAACATCTTATCGGCGGTAACGAGCGTGATACCTTTGTGCTAGAGGCTAACGTCACCGGGTCTGTTGATGCTGGAAACGGTAACGATATTTTCAATATCATCACTAGCGTGACCTCAGCCCTGAGGGGCGGAAGCGGAGACGATAGATTCAATATTCTTGCAGGCGGCGTCACCGCCTCCGTTGCGGGTGGCGAGGGCAATGACACTATCAACGGCTTTAACGATACTAATTTCTGGACACTCAATAACGCCAATGCAGGGACCTTGGAAAACAGTGGGGCTTTCATCAGCTTTTCTGGAATGGAAGCTCTTGCAGGAGGTGCAGGCGAGGATACGCTTCGGGGCCGAAACCAAGCGAATAATTGGCATATCACGGGTAACGATGAAGGTACACTTGCTCAGCGCCTCGACACTCCATCAGACACTGTCACTTTTTCTGCAATGGAAAATCTTAGCGGCGGCAATCTGGATGATTATTTCATCTTTAGCGCATCTGGTTTAATTTCCGGTTTACTAGACGGAGGAGCTGGGACGGAAAATACCATTATCGGGCGCGACGCTGAGAATTACTGGAATATTACCGACGTTAATGCCGGAGCCATATCGGATTGGTCATCAGGTTCAGATGACATGTATGTGAAGAGCTTTCACAATATTCAGATATTAAATGGTGGTACAGACGTTGATCGCTTCGCGTTAAGTGGCGGGAGCGTGACGCACGTTAGCGGGGGTGGCTCTGATGATTCTCTACAAGCTGATGACCTGCTAAACACTTGGACCTTGTACTCACCCACGTCAGGCACTCTGGAAACCCCGGAGCCAAATGGTTACCTGTTAAGTTTCTCCGGCGTAGAGAATCTCAACGGCAACAATCAAATCGATACCTTTATTTTTGCCATGGAGACTGAGTACGGCGGCGTTGTAGATGCTGTCGGTGAAGAAAACATTGTTAGCATCGCTGATGATATCAATGCAAACATTGAAATTGTGCTCGGCGAAAGCATTAACGGCGTATTGAATGCAGACATCGTGATGGGTAATGGCCAAGGTTCTATCACTGTGCTGGGCGAAGCGACAGATACGCACACTTGGCAGATTAACGATCTTGATAAAATCGTCGCTGAAGCTGATGGTGTAAACGATGGCACGGTTTCCAATGGTAATGGCGAACGTATCCGTTTTATTGATTTTGCTTATTTGATCGGCAGTGCGGCGGCTGACAATTTCATAATGGCTGATAATGCTTCAATCACCGGGGCAATCAATGGCGGCGCCGGTTCGGTAGCTAACACGCTCTCTAACACCACGTCTAATCGCACCTGGACTCTCATTGGGAGTCACCAGGGAACTCTGTTAAACACCTCCAACGCTATCGTTGCTTTCACAAACATTCACAATCTCGAGGGTAGCGGCTCAGATACCCTCGTCGGGCGCAATCAAGTCAATGATTGGCAAATTGAAGGGTTAAATAGTGGTTCTGTTCAAATCAGTGGTAGCTCAGCGGATCGCGTTGTGTTTTCCGGAATGCAAAATATTACCGGTGGTTTGAGTAATGACTATTTTACGTTTTTGGACACCGGCCTTATTGAAGGTAGCGTGACCGGCAGCAATGGTACAGACGCTCTTATTGCTCGGAACACAACGAACGAGTGGCTTATCAATGGTGTGAATCGTGGACAAGTGATAGACGTGGCCGCCAATCCACTAGCACCTTATGCCAAATTCGCCGGTATTGAAAACCTCATCGGTGGTGACGGAGCTGATACTTTTTCATTCGCCAATAATGGCAGCATCGTTGAAGCCGACGGCGGTGCTGGCACCGACTCAATCAGCTTTGCAGGTATTGAAAATGTTGTTGTCACTCTGGGCGCGGCTACGATTAATGGTGTTCGCGGTGTGGAGCAATTTATTGGCAACGGCGCAACGAGCACTTTAAGATCAGCTAACACAACAGGCACCAATACCTGGACCATCTTTGATTTTGATACAAGTCTTGGCAGCGATCCGAAGATAGATGGACTGGACGACGGTAAGGTTAACCTAGCAGATGGGTCAACCATAACGTTTATTGACTTCAGTCATCTGGAGGGTGGTGCTGGCACAGATATTTTTACGTTTGATCATGAAAACTCTGGAACGATCACGGGAAGTATTTCTGGTGGTGGTGATAGCAGGATTATCGCGAGAAACACAACGAATACCTGGAGTCTCACTGGGGCAAGAAATAGTCTCGGGGTTACTGAAGGCGCCACTTACCTTGAATCATTCACGGATATTCAGAACCTTCAGGGCGGACACGATGTAGATATTTTTTTGGTCAACCGTGATTTTACCGGAAATATCTACGGTGGCGGTGGCAATGATATTTTTGACATCAATGCTTACGTCGATGAATTGTATGGCCAGGATGGTGATGACCAATTTAATTTTACGAGTATAAATAATGCAGGGCGTGCATTCGCAATAGACGGCGGTGCGGGGCAAAATATCTTGAATGGTCGTAACATTGCCACCACATGGCAATTTTCGGACTCGGGCAATCATCTGGTTACAAGTGATAACTCCGTTTACGTGGAAAGTTTCACTAATATCCAGACCCTTCAAGGTGGTAGCGCTGTCGACACCTTTGTTATTGATAACCACTTTGGTGGGGAGATATACGGCGGAGCCGGTCACGATATATTTACTATTAATGCCTCAGTCAATAGTTTGTTTGGGGAGGCTGGCGACGATAGTTTTACCTTCGCAAGTGCAAATAATGCAGGAAGTGCTGTTGCTATTGACGGTGGCGAGGGGACAAATACGCTCGTAGGGCGCAATGACGCCACCACGTGGAATTTCGAAAGTCATGCGAACAGTCTGAGCATTAGCAACTCATCGACAGTGTATGTGGAAAGCTTCACCGGTATCCAACGGGCGCAAGGCGGAAATGCTGTCGATACATTTAATATCAATAGCAGTTATACGGGCCTTATTGCAGGTGGTGGTGACGCGGATTTTTTCTACATTAATGCCATCGTTCATAACCTATATGGTGAATCAGGTAACGATCAGTTTATATTTTCGGGGGTTAATAATGTTGGTGTTGCCAATGTCCTTGATGGGGGTACTGGTACTGACATCCTTATAGGGCGCGACGTGACAACTGTATGGACATTGGGCGCCGGCAATACATTAGCTTCCGACGGCAACACCTATGTCAGTGGAATTACTGCTATCGAAACATTGCAAGGCGGAAGCGCGGAAGACAATTTTCATATCGGGAATACTCTGTTCAGCAGTATCCTCGGCGGCGGTAACAACGACATCTTCTATGTCAACGCTGCTGTTAACTTCCTATCCGGCGAAGGAGGCGACGACCAGTTTATTTTCTCCTCCGCAAATAACGCAGGCAGCGCTGCTACGATAGATGGTGGAAGCGGTAACGACGTTTTAACCGGACGCCATGTTGCGAATACATGGTTAATTGATAGTGCTGATAATAGCTTAGGTGTTACCGGCGTTACTGGTCATTACGTTCAGTCTTTTACCAATATTCAGGTATTGCGGGGTGGCGACCGTGTCGACACCTATAATGTAAATGCTGACTTCGATGGTGATATTTTTGCCGGTGCAGGTAATGATATTTTCAACATCAATGCGTCAGTGAATCTTCTCTCCGGCGAAGCCGGTAATGACCTCTTTCTGTTTAATAGCTTTGACAACAACGGCATTGCCACCAGCATCCTGGGTGGTGATGGCGATAATACATTGATAGGGCGCAACGCCGCTAACACCTGGAATATTTCAGCAAGTGGTAACACATTGGGCGTGACCGATGGCATCACCTATGTCGCTTCCTTTGAGAATGTTCAGAATTTGCAAGGAGGTAACGCTGTTGATGAGTTCAATATCAATAATATGTTTAATGGCGTTATTCGTGGTGGCAATGGTGACGACATTTTTGCTATTAATGCGGTGGCGAACACCTTACTCGGTGAAGGTGGCGATGATCAATTTATCTTTTCCAGTACAGGCAATCTGGGCACTGCAGAACGCATCGTCGGTGGTAGCGGTGAGGATCAATTAATCGGGCGTAACGCCATCAATAATTGGAACCTGGCGGCTACCGTTAACAATCTGGCTGATTCTACCAATGTGGAATATGTCCTCGCTTTTGAAGAGATAGATATTCTTCAGGGCGGAACCACAGTTGATAAATTCCTTATCGATGCAGCGTTTGCTGGCGAAATTCGCGGCGGTAGCGGCGATGATCTTTTCAATATCAATGCTTCTGTAACTACCTTGCTGGGGGAGGCTGGAAATGACCAATTTACATTCGCCACCCTGGGAAATAACGGCACGGTCAACAGCATTGATGGCGGTGAGGGTGAAAATAAATTAATCGCACGCAACCTGAATAACACCTGGAATCTTTCAAGCGGTAATAACCTGGGCGTCAGCGGTGCTGTAACCTATGTAGCTGATTTTAGCAACATCCAACTACTCCAAGGCGGTCAAGCCGTTGATCAGTTCCTCATTAATACTGCATTTGACGGCAGTATATACGGCGGCGAAGGTAATGATATTTTTACCATTAACGCAGCGGTGGATTCATTAGCCGGTGAGGGTGGTGATGATGAGTTTTCTTTTGTCAGTGCAGCTAATACGGGCAGCGCAAGCCGCATTGATGGCGGAACCGGAAACAATCTATTAAGAGGAAGAAACGAAGACAGCGTCTGGCGATTGACCGGGGATTATGCCGGTAACCTCACTGAAGCTCCAACCGCAACGCAGTATGTCACGCAGTTTATCAACATTCACGCCCTGGAGGGCGGGACTGCTGAAGACACACTGATAGGTCAGAACCGCGCAAATCAATGGCAAATTGATGACGTTGATGCCGGCCGTTTAGGCTCACCAGATACCGACTCAGCGACACACCTCATATTCAACCGTATGCAGAATATTGTTGGAGGCGCCGGTCAGGACAGTTTCATATTTAAGACTGCTGCCAGCGACATTACCGGTTTGATTGATGGTGGAACCAGCGGAAGCAATGCGGTCGAAGACACCCTTGATCTCACTTCGCTTGAGCAGGCAATTGTTGTAGAGCTGTTTAACAGCAATACGGATAACCTGCATGTGATCAACATGGAAAAGATAACCGCCTCGGCAAGTACTGCGGGAAGTAATTATCTGTACGGGGCCAGCGACCAAGCATATATCTGGACCATCGATGGCGTTAACTCCGGCAGTGTTGCACGTGCTGATTTTCCGTCTTACGAAAGCACAACACGTTTTAACCATTTTGGCCAACTACGTGGTGGTGAGAACAACGACCGTTTTGAAGTTGTTAGCGGCGGCTCTATCACCGGTACGATTCACGGTGGCGATGGCGCAGGCATTGACTTCGCAGATTACTCTCACACAACTTCCCACATTACCATCTCACTCGGAGGCGACGGCTCTTTGGGTGTGACCGGTATTAACGGCATAGAAGGTGTGGTGGGGAACAACGGTGGATTGAGCAATACGCAATTCAACAGCGTCATTGGTATTAACAGTGGCAATAATATCTGGACCATTGGCAGTTTCGATTCAGTGACCGACGGCATCAATGATGGTCAGATTACTATCACCCTCGGCGATGGTTCGACCAAAATTATTTCTTTCGAAAATTTTAATATTCTCAGCGGTGGTTCCGGCAACGATGAATTTAATTTCTCCCGCGCTGATAACAAAGATGGCGTGTTGTTGGGTTACATCAATGGCGGTGCAGGCAATAATATTTTAAATGCTGCTATATCCAGTAATAATCCCCTTGCTTCTATGGCGGATCAAACCATACAAATAAAAAACCTGCCGCAGGATTTGAACAACCTGAATGCTCTCAATCCGTTTTACGAGGTCACGCAGGTCTTTGGATTTACTAACATCATTGCGAATGCTCACACCAACAGTACCCTGGTCAGTGCCGACGGCACCAATACATGGGAAGTTAATCCTGACGGCACAAATCGTGTGACAACAAGCGCTGCGGATATAGCATTCTCCGGGTTTACTCATCTGGTGGGCGGCGCAGCAGTAGACAGCTTTAATATTCGATCTTTGGGCGGCCCCCTACGCGTGATTGACGGTGGCTCAGGCAGCAATCTTGATTCCGTTGATTTTTCTCGGTTGGATCTCAATACCGCTGTCGTGGTCGGCGTGGGTGAAACCGCACCGGCTGATATTAATATCATAAATATTGAGACGGTTAATGCACACAGCCACGCTAATAATGAACTGGTTAGTGATGCAGCCACGAATATCTGGCGGATTACTGACGTTGATACAGGCTCGTTAAACACAAGCCTGATGTTCGCAGGGTTTGCAAATTTGACGGGCACAACGGGCAATGACAGTTTCATCTTTGTTAACGAGAATTCCAGCTTGTCGGGTGTTATGGATGGCGGGGCAGGCGCCGGGTACGACACGCTGGATCTGACCGGCGTAAACCGCGACATCAGTTTGCAGTTGGCCGGCGGCGCAACAGTTGACGGTGAACTTCGCGCTATCAATCTCGAACAGATAGAAGCGAATAACCTTTTTGTAAATACTCTATTAGCCGGCAGAACCGATAATCTTTGGTCGATATCAGGCAGTAACGCGGGTAGTCTCACCAACGAGAGCGGGAAAATCGATTTTATCGGCTTCCGGAATCTCATTGGTAATACAGGTAATGATCAGTTCGTCTTCTATGAACAAGGTTCGCTCGACGGATATATCGACGGTTCGACTCAGCCACTATTTGGTCAAGACAGCATCGACCTGAGCAGATTGGGCAGCGTTGATGTGTTGTTGGCTGATTCAGGCCTCGGTTACCGAGGAATCGAGCGGATTATCGGTAACGATCAGGACAGCACGCTCAGGGGGCAGGGCACAAATACCTGGAATCTCCTCGGACAGAATAGCGGCAATATCAATAATACGATTACTTTCGAGGGGTTCACTGCCTTGATCGGCGGTGACGGAAATGATCAATTTAACCTAACGCAAGGCAGCCTGACGGGATCTGTTTCCGGTGGATTCGGCAATGACATTTTTGTCTTACGGGATGCCGCTATCGCGGGCGGGATTTATGGCGATGGCGGTAACGACGTGTTGGAAGCAATGGTTACTTCTGGCACCACAGGAACCATCAATTTTATCGGCGGAACAGGCAATAATCGCCTGACAACAACCGGCGGAGGAGCAGGCTTCGCCGCACAACATGCTTTTACGTCTACCCAAAATGGGCAGGTGCGTTATCTCGACAGTGCTAACAATGCTTACACCATCAACTATTCCGAGGTGACGGATATTATCGACAACCTCATCGCTACCGCGTTAACAATAAGCACCACATCTGATGCCGACAATATCGCTCTACGTAACCGCGCTTACACCTTTAACGACCTGACATCCGTTGCCTATAACAATAAAAATAATCTGGTGATTGCGGCATCTGCCAGTGATCAGGTTGTTGTTAATGGCACGGTTAATGTTCCACAGCTATTAACCATTCAGGATGCACAGGTTTCTTCTACAGTGGGTGGCTCAATCGTTGCTGCAGGCTTACGTCTGGATGGTACGGCCGCCGTCGGTAGTGAGGCTAATCGTTTGAATGTCAACGTAACCGATTTGTATATTCGATCTACCGATGGCGCTGTCTATCTGGATGAACAAAATACATTGAATATCAGTGAGTTCTCAGCCAATGGTCTTATTGATCTACGGCTCGATGGTGATCTCACATCGTCCATTGCCTTGTCATCGGCGCAAGGTTTTAACGCAACATCAACCAATGGCAATGTGATACTGGACAAAGAAAATGCGTTAAGCGGAATCCTGAATCTTTCAGCCGCGAACAATATAAGCCTGCGCAACCTGACCGCAACCAATCTTGCTGACATCAAAGCTCGACAGCTTAGCGTAAACTCAAATGGCGTCATCAACGGCAGTGGTTTCATTGACGTTAATGGATTAACGAACTTGGTTTCTGGTGGCAACATCAACCTGGCCAACCGTGAGCATAATTTTAATTCTGTGCAGATTGGTTCAGCCGCTGGTGTATCGATTAACAATGTGGATCTGCTCACGCTGGTCGGAATCGATGCGTCAGGTACGGTGAGCATCAATGCACAGGGCATCAACGCCAACGGT
The DNA here is from genome assembly GCA_964448175.1 of uncultured Cellvibrionaceae bacterium. Lineage (GTDB taxonomy): Bacteria > Pseudomonadota > Gammaproteobacteria > Pseudomonadales > Cellvibrionaceae > Cellvibrio. The sequence goes on from CAYUVQ010000065.1 coordinate 11,311, forward strand.
GCCATCGCGGCAAACAACCTGAGCCTGAATGGTAATCAAGGTGCTGTCAGCCTGAACAGTAACATTCAAGTGAATGGTGAAGCCAATATCGCCGGACAAAGCCTCTCCGTTGCCGGGAATATTACCGCCTCAGCGATTCAATTAAGTGCTCAAGCTGATGCGCTACTGAATGGTGAACTCAACACGCTTAACGGACAAATGATCTCTGTGGCAGCGAACAACCTGGTGCAAAACGGCCTGATTACTGCCGGTACAGATGTCCGTATTACCACGATGGAAGGCTTGACCCAACATGCTGATATCCTCGCGAACGATCGGATAGTGTTGAGTGCTGGAACAGATTTACTGATGAACCGATCTTATGCAACCCAGAGCAACATTGTCGAAGTGCTTGCTGGGGGCGCCTTGAACATGAATGAGATCAATGCTCACAATGGTATCCGTGTAACTGGCGGAACAGTTGTACAACAAAGTAATTTGATGGCCGTCAATAGCGATATCAGTATTTCTGCTTCAAACTTCACTATGAATTCAGGTACAGCGCTAACCGCGAGTACTGGTTCCATCCACATCAATACTGACGCAGACATAACGGCGCGAAGCCTGAATGCGGGCACAGATGTATCGCTGACGGCCCGTGGTAATGTTCAGCTCATTGATAACGTTGTTGCTAATACCGGTGCAATAGATATTCAAGGGCGAAACATTAATCTTGCAGGTGATCTCATGGGGCAAGCTGATATCAATATTGTGTCTGCTACGGGAGCTCTGCAACAACACGGTCTCGTGCAATCACAGCAAGGTAGTATCGTTATCGATGTTGAGGGCGATCTGGTGATGGAAGGCAGTAGTGAGGCTCAGGCGAGCGGAGATATCGTTTATCGCGCAGCGAACCTCGCCATTACCAAGATGGAAACCAAAGCCGGCGCTGTGGCACTGGCCGCACATGGTGGTGCCGTAACTGATAACAACGGTCAAAGCACCAATGTAACAGCGCAACGCTTGATTATTGATGCCGAGGCAGGCATAGGCGCTACCGATGTGATTGAGATCCTGGTAAGCGAACTGTCGGTCAGCAATAACCGAGGTGATATTCGTTTGGAGAACGGTCAAGCGGTCAACGTTGATCGTCTTCGTTCTAACGGAAATATCGTGTTTAACAATCTCGCTGGCAGCGTCACGCTGGATAACACCAACAATTTGCTGTTTAGTCGCAACGAGCCGGATGCCCGAGTGGCCGGTGGCACGATGAATGCTAACTACGATATCGGCAATTTGACAATTAACGTGGCGCAGGGAGATTTAATTGCAATTAATTCTCCCAATCTTGATAACCCGGACATAGTTGCCCGCAACGCAGCCTTGATCGCGCCAACCGGAAATATCGGCGGTCCGGGGCGTCCACTGGTAATCTATGTGAAAGATTCATTATTTATTGGTGGTTTGAGAAGCTGGTCGCCTTTATGGGGCTTTAACACAGCCCCACAATTCGTAGAAAATACCTCTACCATTCAAGGTAATTTATCTGATCTTCTTGCGTCAGGTAATGAACAGCTGGTTACGGTAGAAACCCTCGAAGAAGTGAACCCAGCGGTATTCACCAGCGTGCGCAATTACTTTTATGACGATATCTCCATTCTTCTGCCACGCGATCAATTATATTATGATGACGATTATAAATAACGGCATCGCCTGCTTGCCTGAACGAGCATGATTCGATTTCATTTTTATTAACATTAGTTAATTTATAAATTTGGTTTTTACATGTATCAACAAAAAGCACATCATCCGGAAGATAAATCGCTTTTTTCCCGATTGAGTCAAACACTAATAGCAGCAGGCAGTGTGTCTGCCTTAGTCACCGTATTCTATTCGTCCGCCGCCGTAGCGGGTTTTCTTGAGATGCCGGATACCACGGAAGTGCCTGAGTTCGAGCGGGAAAGCATGTTGCTCGATATGGATATTCCACCGGTAAGGGAACGTGACCCCGATCCGCAGGCCGGCCCACGGCTTAATGTGAAGGAATTCCGCATTCAGGGATTGATCGAATATCCCGAACTGGGGATCACCCGTGAAAGCATTATTGAGCAGGTTGAAGCCATCCGGTTTGACATGATGGACGAAGGCGAACTGCTGGATTCGGGGTACAGCCTGGATGAGCTGAGCGAAGTTTCCGATCTGATTGCCGAGATTGAAAAGGAAACCGAAGGGCGTCACGTAGGTCCGCTGGAAGTACAACGATTGGTATTCCTGATTCGTGAGCAGCGCCGCCAGCGTGGGATTACACTGGGAATGGTCGAAACTGTTGCGAATACCATTACGCGATATTACAGAGAGCGAGGCTTTATACTGGCGAAAGCCTATATCCCTCAGCAGCATGTTCGCGATGGCGTAGTTACCTTGACGCTTTTGCTAGGTGAGCTGGGGGAGGTTGACGTTCAGAATAATAAACGTTACTCAACCAAGACCATCGAACGCACCTTTAAAGGCTTATTAGCTCAACCAGTAACTAACGACCGCATCGAAGAAAAACTCTTTCTAACCAACGATTTGCCCGGGCTTTCGGCGCAAGGTTATTTTGAACCCGGCTCTCAGGTGGGTGATACCAAGTTAAACGTGAATGTCACCTCTGAGCGCTGGTACGATGCCAACGTCCGGGTTGACAATCACGGTTCCGAGCGTTCGGGTGAGTATCGCCTCTACACTGATTTTCTGCTCCATAACCCACTGGGTATCGGTGATCAGCTACATATCGGTTTGCTCGGCTCATTTGCACCAGAAAACTCTACGTATGGATCGATTCGTTACAACACGATAGTAGTAGACCCCCGCGTAAAATTTTCTTTGGGCGCATCCACTAATGACTTCGTTCTGGGTAGCGGTAACTCCGAAACACAGGGGGCTGGCCTGGAGATCTCCGGTAAGTCATCCATTGTCGATACCTCTATCAAATATCAACTTAAGCGGAGCCGGGTTAAGAACTACGCTATCGGTCTGGCTGCCTCTCAAATCGAATCAGAGATTAATCTGGGGGAAGTCAACAGTGACTTTCTGGATGATGAAGTCAGAAACATCGAACTCTTTTATGAGTTTGACGTATTGAATGAAAAGAGTCGGCTTCTACATCAAGGGAACATCTCATTATTGGCCAGCGACTTCGTTAAAGGCGCTGAAGAAGAGCAGGATGAAGCTCCAGTGATCTTCTCGTTTGACTATTCAATGCTGACCTTTATGAAAGTGCCGCTCACAACAGCGGAGAGCAGGGTAGTATTGAGAGCTTCGGGTCAGTACTCCGGGGTCCCGCTGGCTTCTGTTAATCAATACTCTCTAGCGGGACCCACGCGTGCACGGGGCTATGTTGTCAACGAATACTATGCAGATGATGCGTTATATCTGGGAGCTGACTGGATATTCCGGGGGCTTTCATTGGGGGGGCTAAGGGTCGGCAGCGAGCGTTTTGAAAATCTCATCCAGCCTTTCGTATTTATGGACTACAGTTATGGCCAAGCCCACCCGCTGCAGGAAGGAGCGGAAGGCACCGAAGCACACTTGGGAGACGTTGGATTCGGATTGAAGCTGAACTATCTCACCAGCTTAAGAGGTAACCTGGTGTTTGCAGTGCCAGTCCATGCGAGTAACAGCGGACTTGAAGACGGCGAAAAACCTGGGGATGGAATGAATATGTACTTTGACTTCCAATATGCTTTTTAAGCCCAATTGCTGGCGTATTTTTTTCTATAGGTCAATGATTTTGAGAACGGTTAAGTGTGCTCCGGTTCTCATTTTTTGCCTGCATTTTCGGGTGAACAGAACGCATCACTAAAGGTGTAAATTTTTCTGACTATCGTTCATAACAGTTTTTATTGCGGGTTATATCGATTAGGAAAAAGCGACATCAAAACGTTGTTTGAAAGAAGAAACTGGGCTAGCATTCGCTTATTGCACCAACTTACTCATGTGCATTAATACTGAATTTAGTCTGTTAAATTGGTAATTGATATGATGCATTTGCAGAGTAGAAATTATCGTAATCCGTGTGGTACTTAAGAAAGGTAAGGAGAAAGTAAAATGGCAATTTATGTTGAATATGAAGGCATCAAAGGAAATGTGACTGCTGACGGTTACAAAGACCACATTTCTGTCCACTCCCTTCAGTTCGGTGTTGGTCGCGGTATTTCTATGGAGCCAGGTAATCTGTCCAACCGCGAAGCAACCCGTCCAACCATCAGTGAAGTAACTATGACCAAGCCTGCTGACACTTCAGCAACTGCCTTGTTCAAAGAAGCTGTTACTGGTTCAAGCGGTAAAAAAGTCACCATCAAATTCGTACAAACTGGTGCTGACAAAGTTGTTGAGTTCATGACCTATACTCTGGAAGACGTTCTGGTAAGCGGCTACTCTGTTTCTGCAGACGGCGAAGGCGATCCGATCGAATCAATTTCTTTGAGCTTCTCCAAAATCATGGTCAACTACAACGATTATGATAAGACTAACAAGTCTGCGAACCCGCAGCGTGTTGGTTATGACTTGACTACAGCTAAGCCGCTGTAATTTAAGTTGCTGTAAAAGTAAAGTGCCCTGAAGGCGATGTCTTCAGGGCTCTTTTCTGTCTGAGCTCGCATTATAATCGCGAGGCAAGGATGATCCCGACGCTTCCGGTGCGAAGGTCATATTGAGGTTGCTATCCCATGAGTCAACTCACTCAAGAAAATAGACTTATTTCAATCACTGACTTTTCCTTGGGAAAAGATACATTTCTGCTGACAAGCTTTGAAGGTACCGAATATATCTCGGGCCTGTTTGAATTCGAGATAGAAGTCCTTTCCGAAAATCTCGAAGTAGATCCCGATCAAATTGTTGGAAAAACCGCTACGGTCACTATCCAAAACGGCCAAGAGCGTAAATTCAACGGCTATATCAAATCGTTTACCTTTGGTGAAGTTAAGGCAAATAATCTTCGTCAATATCGGATGGTTATGGTGCCGTGGTTATGGTTCTTGTCACAGACTAACGATCACCGAATTTTTCAAGAAAAGAATACGAAAGAGATTGTTTCACAAGTCTTTAATGATCTTGGTTTTTCCGATTTTGATTTCAAAGCTGCAGGCGGGAACAAGCGGGAATATTGTGTTCAACACAATGAAAGCGATCTTAATTTCGTTTCACGCCTGCTCGAAGAAGATGGTATTGCATATTATTTTGAGCATGACGATAAAAAACATAAGCTCGTGCTGGTGGACCAGCAAAATGCCTACACAGAAGTAGCTGAAACCAATCTTGAATATTCCAAAGGAAATACTCCTAACACGCAAATCACAGCGTGGGAGCATATTTACCTGTTTAAAAAGGGCAAGTGGTCTCTCAACGACTACAACTTTAAAGAACCTAAAAAAGATCTTAACACCAGCACCAAGACCAAGAGTCAGTTCGCTAAAAACGATACCTTTGAACATTATGAATACCCTGGTTTGTATGACACAACCATAGGGGCTGACCTGGTCAAGATTCGCCTTGATGCAGAAGAATCTGATCGTAATACAGTCAAAGGCGAGAGTGACTGCAGCAGTTTTTTTGCCGGCGGCAAATTTAAAGTTGCTAAGCATGCTACTGGTTCAGAAAAGGGCAGTTATATTCTGGCCAGGGTAATCCATAAGGCTCATGACAACAGTTATTTCTCTGGCAGTGATGGTAGTTCTGATTATAAGAACGAATTTATCTGCATTCCGGCCGATGTCCATTTCCGGCCCAAGAATGTACATAAAAAACCTGCAATGAAGGGACCGCAATCAGCAGTAGTTGTTGGACCGGCAGGTGAAGAAATTTACATTGATGAGCACAACCGAATTAAAGTTCAGTTCATCTGGGATCGTGAAGGCAAGAAAGACGAAAACAGTTCGTGTTTTGTACGCGTAATGCAGGCGTGGGCTGGAAACCAATGGGGTTCGTCATTTATCCCCCGTATTGGGCACGAAGTTATTGTCAGCTTTCTTGATGGCGATCCAGACCGTCCCCTGGTTACCGGTTCCGTTTATAACGGTTGGAACAAACCCACTTATCCGTCCAAGACGCAGAGCGGTATCAAAACCCGGTCAACCAAAGACGGCACGCCGCAAAACTTTAATGAGCTGCGCTTTGAAGATAAAAGAGGCGATGAGCAGATTTATCTGCATGCGGAAAAGAATTTTGATACCCAGGTTGAACATGATCAAACCCTCACTGTAGATCATGATCGGACGAAAACGATTGGCAATGATGAGAATTCATCGATTGGAAATGATCGCAACAAAACAGTAGGAAATAATCAGACCGAGAGTATCGGCAAGAACAAAACCATTGATGTAGGCGATAATCATACCGAGACCATCGGCAAGAATATGTCGCTGAGTGTGGGCAAAAATATCACTATTGATATCAGTGATAACCATACAGAAACGATCGGCAAGAATATG
>CAYUVQ010000066.1:0-2337 GCA_964448175.1 uncultured Cellvibrionaceae bacterium
CGGGTATAGCCATCCTGCGCGCCCATGACGTCTTCGGCGGTGTCGGTGTTGTCGAGTCGGCCGAAACTTTTATCGGCGTATTGCACGGTGCCGCTGATGTCCCAACGGTCGCTGGCGTGGTACGTCATCATCAGATTGCTGCGCCAGCGGGGCATGCGCGGGTAGTCGTTGCCTTCGATGGTCGTGGCGGGATTGGCGCCTTCGGCGGTGCTGTTGTCGACGATGGTGGACTTTGTATAGGCCAGGTTAAAACGCACATCCAGCTCTGGTACAAGGACGCTGTAACGATTGAAGATAAATTCCACACCCTCGGTTTCCACTTCATCAATAGCAGAAAACGTTGTAACCGAACCGCCGCCCACCAGCAGGTTGGATTGGGATTCAATGGCATCCTGAACGGTTTCAGTAAATAAATTCACGCGCACATAACCCGTATCAAACTGCCGTTCGATCATCAGGTTCTGATGCAGGCCATCCTCCGGTTTTAAATCCGGTTTGGCTGCAATGATCGTGGAGTAGGATTTACTTTGAGTAAATAATTCTTCAACGATGGGGAAACGATAAGCTTGTGCGATGGAATAACGCACACGCCAGTTCTCAATGGGTTGGTATCCCAGCGAAAATTTGGGAGAAAATTTCGAGCTGGAGGCGTGCGCTACCCGAGCCACTTCGAAGGCCGGGGTGGCCGGGTCATCATCGCCGAAATAGCCGTTAAAACTTTTCCAGTATTCGTAGCGGCCTCCTAGCGACAGATCCCAACTTTCATTGATATTCCAGTTAGCTTGTATAAAGGCAGCGCTGATTTCTGTCTCGCCGCCGCTGCGACTGGTGTAGCCGTTGTTATCACCATGCAACCAGTTCAGCGAATCATAAACATCAAGATTCATCCGATAGGATTCATAACGCGCGCCGATGACCAGTTCGAGCCCCGCCACGCCAATATCGCTCGCGATTAATTTCCCTTCGAAGGTCTGCCAGCCGGTGTCATCGTAGTCGGTGGTCTGGCCGTCGCCGATAAATACCGGGTCCAGTGGGTGATGACGGGAAGCGCGGTTGTTGTCTTTCAATATGCGGAAATCGCTGATGTTGCCCTCAACGCGAAGCGTTTCACTCAGGTCACCTTTTACGCGCAGTCCGACTGATAAACTCTGGCGATCCAGGTTGCTCGCGCCGAGGAGATTACGGCTGGGTTTAAAACCGGTGCCTTCCTGTGCCGCACTGCCGGAATACACGGTTTGGCCGCTTGCATTGGTCAGGTAGGAATTAGGCTGGTCGCGCAGGGTGTTGCGATCTTCATAGGCAATATTTAATAACGCAGACCAGTTATAAAAATCGTAGCCCAGCTTGATTTTGAAATTATCGGTGGTGCTCTGCTCAACGCCGGTATCACCGAAGTACAGCACGTCATTACCGAAGACATCCTGCCCGGCAACGCCGCCTGTAACCGGAACAGCATTATCAGCCGGCGCACTGTTGTCAAAATAAAATGATTGCGGCTGGCTGTCGTTTTCCAGGCGATTGTAAGAAACATAAAAACTCAAATCGCCAAATTTATCACCGTAAGACATAAATGCCTTATGACCGGTGAGGGTATCTTTAAAACCGTAAGCCTCGAAATCCTGGGAAAAATAATCCAGGTCAACGTGGACTTCCCGTTGCTGCGGAATAGCGGTTTCAATCAGGACCACACCGCCCATGGCATTACCGCTGTATTCGGCGGAAAAAGGTCCGTAAAGAATTTCTACCTGCGCAATTTCGCTGGCACTCACCATGGTCCAGCGCGGCGCACCGTTCCAGCGGGTTTGCAGAAAATAATGCAGGGGCACCCCATCGGCAAATACCATGGAGCGCGATGTCGCAAACATGTTGGAGCCGCGCAGCCCGAGTATGCCGTTGGAGTCACCGATATAACGTTTGCGAACGATGATGCCGGGTTCGTACTTCACCAGATCTTCGGTGGTGGCGATATTGATGCTGACCATGTCTTCCTGCGTCAGCAGACTGGTGGGGTTAGTGTAGCCGGCTTGTCGACTGTCCTTTTGTTCGCCCCATACGCGAACTTCTTCTACCGTTTTTTGCTGCGCTGCTTCATGCGCGAAACTGAAGTGACCGAAGAGTGCCAGGCTTAGCAGTGGGATCTGTCTGGCAAGGCTGGTGTAACGCAGACCCATAACGTCCCCATGTTGTTGTTTATAGGATAGGAACGAATGTAGATGAAAAGACTGCAGGGTCCAATGTGGCAAATTGTCGCACCGATCGCATCCATACGATGCGGCGCGACAGTGCAGAGAAATTATTCGGAGTAAGTGGTGGGTGGTACAGTGCCCACGCCGCGCT
>CAYUVQ010000066.1:2437-9029 GCA_964448175.1 uncultured Cellvibrionaceae bacterium
GTATGACTGCTGCGTAGTAGGTGGTGGTGGATTCTGTGTTGCCGGGTTCGCCGTGGTGGGTGAGTTATTGGTGGTGGATGGCTGAGGTTCATCTTTCGGTGAACAGGCCAGGGTCAGGCAGGCCACCGCACCTATGGCAGCGATGCGGGTTGCGCGAAAAAAGCGGGATGTGTTGTGCATGATGGAACCTCCTCGTTATTGAACAGCGTCTGTAGGTTGTTCCGACAGGTTAGTGCTGTCGGGGTTCATTTCTCGGGGGGCCGGTTGTAACTCAGGTCGTTGGGTCTCGACCGGTTTATCGAGGGGAGAGTCAAATGTTTTGCGCGGTGGCAGTTCCATGTCTGCCGGTGTAACGGTAACGAGTAATCGTTCGGCCATGGCGAGATGTTCCTGCAGTACCGGCAGATTTTTTTCTGCGAAGCGGCTGATGTCACTGTCATCCAGGAATACCGCTTTTTGAAATAAACTAATGGCTTCTTCGTGCGTGGTTATCTGGTTGCGCGCATAGGCAATATCGAAAGATTCGCCGTCGCGCACTTTCAACATATTCAGTTTGGCTGTGTTGATTAATTCGGCTTCGTCGGCGACGGGAATATCTTTATGGCGTGCGAGGCGAATAAGATCACGATTAATCGAGCCGTGCTCACCCACCATCATGCGCGCAAAACGTTTCACCTCCGGGTGGGACGATTCGCGCTGCGCGAGATGCCCCGCTTCTATTTCCGCAATACCTTTAGCTGAAGCCAGATCGACAAAGCCTTCGGCGGTCAGCTGATCTTCAGCAATTGCCATGACACAGCAGAATGAAACCAGCAGGATTGATAGATAACTGATTGCAAAAGTAATCGTCTTCATGTCTCGTCCTAAAACAACGTTGAAATAAGCAAGTTTTTGCTAGCGTTTGGCGACAGCCTCGGGATCGGCATCGCGCGATAGAAAAGCAAAGGTAATTTCCGCCATGTGTTCATTAAGCCAATCGGCCATGGCGATTTCCTGGGGCAGGATCAGTTCACAGATACGCTGGGTTTCGATATCACCGGCTGTTTCAGCGGCGGCAATTAAAATCGTATAGGTGGCGATCTCCATCTGCTCAAAGACGTAGCTGCTCAAGGTACCTTTAACCACCTCGTCATTAACGGCCATCCCGGCCATGGATTGGCTGAAGGCCATCAAGCGGCCCGTAACGTCTTTAATCACCGAGGGGTTGTGGCCGAGCCGTTCCAGACAGCCTTTCAGCAACTGCAGTTGCGCATGGGTCTCTTCGATGTGCAGTTCGATACGCTGACGCAACGCCGGATAATGTTCCAGTCGTTCTGCCATATTGATCAGCAACTTCTCTGCCTGTTGCTCCATGGCATGTGCATCACGTAACCAATCCAGTAAATGTTCCGCTGGCGTTACCATACTAAGACTTCTCCAGCGTTGGTTTACAGGTTGTCGGTCTGACTTGTATCTTCACCGAGATCTTTCAGGTGTTGGTGGTTGTCCGTCTTGCCCTCACGGTCCTGGTAAATATCGGTGCGGGTTTCTGCGGTGGCCGCTACTAACTGTTCGGCCATGCGCAGATGCCGCTCCATTATCGGCAGCTGTTTTTGAACAAACGCTTTAACATCGTCATCAGCCGACTGTGCCGCACGCTGAAATAAGCGCAAGGTTTGTTGGTGTGCGATGACCTGATTGTTGGCATAAGCGATGTCAAAGAATTCGCCGACGCGTACCTTGAGCATTAACGGCTTGGTGCGCTCCTGTAGTTCGTCACCTTCCGCCAGGGGAACATTTTTATCGCGGGCCAGATTTAATAATTCTGCATTCATATTTTCATGATCGCGGATCATGTGTTGAGCAAAACCTTTGACTTCCTGTGAGCTGGATCGCTGCAGCGCCAATTTGGCGTTGGCAATTTCTACCCAGCCTTTCATCAGGGCTTCGTCAATAAAAAATTCGGTATCTTCGTTCGCGAATGCGAACAGTGATGTCACGCCAAGAATCATTGCCACTACACTGCTGCGCAGAAGATTAAATCCGTTCATAGGCTCACCCTTGAGTAATTGATATGGCAGTAACTTTGGAAGTTATCGGCGGCAGAAGTTTCGCTTCTGCCGCTTGGTTTTCACTTAATGTAACTGACTTACCACATTCTAGGGTGTAGCAAAAAATTTCTTTGTGCGTGCGCGTACACAGATTGGTTTACCGCGCAGCCGCTGGATACTGACCCACCCGTGCGCCAATGACCATCTCGCTCACCCAGGTGGTGAGGATATTGGTGTAAGCCTGTTGGCAGGCTTCGCTGGAAAGTGCGTGGTCGGCCCCTTTTATGGTGCGGTGAGTAAGCGAGGTGGCGTGGATAAAAGCGGAGCGGTAATTCATCAGCACGCGGTGAGGTACAAAGTCATCGTGCTCCGACTCCACCAGAAGCACATCGCCGGAAAATTCGGTACAGGCAGCCAGCGCGCGATTATCGGCGGGCGAGATAGCCTGACGGCGATAACGAGCTATCTTGTTGCGGTCCAGACTTTGTTTGGGACGGCTCCAGTCTTCGTCCCAGTACAAAGCCGGCGCCCGCAGGGCGAGCCAGCGCACCGGGCGCAGCGTGGATAAAATTGTCGCAAGATAACCACCATAGCTGGTGCCAATCACGGCAATACAGGATTGATCAATGGCGGGATGATTTGCCAGTTGATCGTAAGCCGCAACGATATCGTCAAGACTGTGCTGGCGGGAAATCTCGGTCAACTGCTGTGGATTATCTTCGTGCCCCCGCAGATCAAACGTAAGACACACGCAGCCCAGTCCGGCGATGCCTTTGGCGCGGGCGATGTCCCGTTGTTGACTGCCGCCCCAGCCGTGAACAAATAACACGCCCGGTACTTTCTCCCCCGGTGACAGAATGGTACCGGGAATTTCTACGTCTTCTACTTTGATAGCGATAGGTTTAATGTGAGTCGTCATAAGCAATCAGCTCCGCATATTTTGTTATTGGACCAACATCGGCATCATCGCCGTGATACAGAATGCAGGCCTGCTCCGGTGGTCGACAGGCTCCATATACTTCTCGCGTAGTGGCGCGCACAACCATTAAGGATTTATCACGGGTAAAACTTTCCAGTGCCACCACTTCAGCGCCGCTCGCACCACCGATGCGCCAGGATTGTTCCAGCACCCCCGAACGGAATTCGCCCGCGTGCGTAAAACCCTGCGCTACGTCATAGTTGCGCCGTGAAGCTAACAGGCCGGGAAAACAATGAAAGGCGGTGGCTTCGTAAATACGTGCCTGGGCAATGGCCATTCGGATGCGCTCAGACAACGGCAGTTGCAACAGCTCCGTATAGTCACCGCGCACAACGGTTAAGCGGGAGCCACCGTAAACCTCCTCGCCCAGGTTATTGCGCGTCAGCTGTTGCGTTCCTACATAGCTGATTAACATGCCCGCCACTTCTGCCTGACCGACGCTGAAGGTCATCACCCGTTGCAGATCTTCTTCCAGTGTTAAACCCCACACCGCGATCTCCGTTTCGTCTATGTGCGCGAGAGCCTGGGCCAGCTGTTCGTTATTTTCGATGCGGGTCTGGCCGCGTCCGGCACTAGCGCAGACGGCTTTAATGCGCAGTGGCCCATTCTGTAATAACCGTTGGGCAGCGTGATGCGCATCTTTGATCGAAAATGCGGTGTAGCCGCGCAGTACGGCGTTGCTGGTGGACAAAGCAAACTGGGGATTCCAACCCGGCGGTGCCTGGCTGTCGCCATCAAATAATGAATGGCTGATGGCCTTGGTAGCCATAAAAGGCTCTGCTACCCAACCACCAAAAAAATCATCAGGCGTATTGATCTCGAATCGTTGCTTATCGGCGAGGCCGATTAGGGTGTCGCTGGGAATTAAATAAGTGCCGCCGGCATCACGATCGGGATCAGCCGTTTGAAGACCGAGCAGGTCTGCAATTTTATCGGCCAGTTTTTGATGACTTTGTCGCTCGTGCTCCGGCATGTGATTACGCATGGGTAACCAACTGACACGCGTTTTTATGCGGGGTACTTCTGCCAGTGAATGCATGATGTGTATCCGTTCAAGACAGGTTGCTAACGCAGCGCGTTGATAAGCTGTTCTTTGTTCATTGTTGAACGGCCGGCGATATTTCTTGCGCGGGCTTTTTTAAGCAACGCATCTTTGGTTTCCAGGGTGAGCGAGTCAGCGCGGGAAACGCCTTTGCGGGAAGCGGCTGCGCGACGGGCTGACGTTTTACGTGCCTGACGTTTTTCCTCTGGCGCTTTGGTTTTTCCCGAACCGCTGCGCTCGCCGCCGCCGGATTGTTTATTAATCGTTGCCCAGGCGATGGCTTCAGCCTTACCACTCTTTACGCCTTTCTCTTTGTAACTTCCTTCAATATGTTTGGCTTTGCGTTTCTGCTTTTCGGTGTACTTTTCTTTGCTGCCTCTGGGCATGATAGTTCTCTCCCGATCAGATAAACCTGTCGCTTTGACAGCAAGTGATGCGTTTGTTTTAAACATTTCTATAAACGGATTTAAAAACCACCAGCTTCGGCGCCACCAATGTGCGTTGCGCCACCGTTAAATCTAAAGAATTTTTTTAATCGTTAAATACTCTAAAAACAAAACGAACCTATCCAGGTGGTGATCCTCCATGATGAGGAGCTTATGCTCTGGAGTCATTAATCTGTAAACCGACTATGAGGAAATCACTATGACACAACAACGAGGTGGTAAAGGTAATTTTGCCCGCGATCCCGAACGTGCTGCTGAGGCTGGTAGAAAAGGTGGTCAGGTCAGCGGTGGAAATTTCAAGAATGATCCGGAGCGCGCCGCTGAAGCCGGCCGTAAAGGTGGAGCGAATAGTCACGGTGGCGGCCGTAAATCCTGATGAACTTTTCAGGGCTGATGCGACGGAGGCATAAGCTTCCGTCGTTGTTTTTGTAACACTACAAAATGATGCATAAAAGTCTGCGGTTCCCCAGAGGAGTGGATACATGTCGCACAAAGACAAACCCAGTGAGTTAGCCGGTACTGATACCAAAGATCGTGAAAATACCAATAAAAAGCTGGAACAACTGGAAGCCTATCGTGAAGATGCGACAGAAGCATCGCTGACGACGAACACCGGCGTTAAGATCGCCAACAATCAGAATACATTGCGCGCGGGCGAACGCGGACCTTCGCTGCTAGAAGATTTTTTAATGCGTGAAAAGATCATGCATTTTGATCATGAGCGGATTCCCGAACGGGTTGTGCACGCACGGGGTTCGGCAGCTCACGGATATTTTCAGGTTTACGAGCCTCTGGCAGATTTAACCAAAGCCCATTTTTTGAATGATCCGTCGCTAAAGACGCCGGTATTTGTGCGGTTTTCTACAGTACAAGGGCCGCGCGGTTCAGCCGATACTGTGCGCGACGTGCGTGGCTTTGCTACCAAATTTTATACGGAAGAGGGTAACTTTGATCTGGTGGGAAATAACATGCCGGTATTTTTCATTCAGGATGCCATCAAGTTTCCCGATTTCGTTCACGCCGTCAAACCCGAACCCCATAATGAAATTCCTACAGGTCAATCGGCCCACGATACTTTCTGGGATTTTGTTTCGTTAACACCAGAGTCTGCCCATATGGTGATGTGGGCGATGTCGGATCGGGCGCTGCCCGTAAGCTACCGGGCCATGGAAGGGTTTGGCGTTCACACCTTCCGTATGATCAACGCCGCCGGTAAAAGTGTATTTGTTAAATTCCATTGGAAACCCTTATCCGGTGTGTATTCACTGGTGTGGGATGAAGCACAGAAACTCGCGGGGAAAGATCCTGACTTTAATCGCCGGACCTTATGGGAAGATATTGAAAAAGGTGATTATCCACAATGGGAACTGGGTATTCAGGTGGTGCCGGAAGAAGACGAATTTAAATTTGATTTTGATTTGCTTGATCCGACCAAAATTATTCCGGAAGAACTGGTGCCGGTGCGCCGCATCGGACGGATGGTACTAAACCGCAATCCCGATAACTTTTTTGCCGAAACGGAACAGGCCGCTTTCCATATCGGAAATATCGTTCCGGGCATCGATTTTACCAATGACCCTTTATTGCAAGGCCGGTTGTTTTCCTATACCGATACGCAGCTTATGCGGCTCGGCGGGCCTAACTTTAATGAAATTCCTATTAATCGTCCGGTCTGTCCCTTCCACAATAATCAGCGGGATTCGTTTCATCGGCAGACTATCAACAAAGGGCGTGCGAGTTACGAACCCAATTCCATCGATAATGGTTGGCCGAAGGAAGCGCCGGAAGCGGCAACGGGCGGTGGTTTTGATTCGTATCCTGAACCCGTATCGGGCCGCAAAATCCGTGACCGCAGCGAGTCGTTCGGTGATTTTTTCTCACAGGCGCGCCTGTTCTGGAAAAGCATGAGTCTGCATGAGCAGGAACATATTATCGGCGCTTACAGTTTTGAATTGGGCAAAGTTGAGCGGATGCATATCCGTGAACGGGAAGTCAATGAAATTCTGGCCAACATTGATCTGGTGCTGGCTACCCGTGTGGCCGAAAACATCGGTGTAAAACCGCCGCAAGGTCCGACAGTTCCACTGCGCGTAAC
>CAYUVQ010000066.1:9129-17607 GCA_964448175.1 uncultured Cellvibrionaceae bacterium
CCGAAAACATCGGTGTAAAACCGCCGCAAGGTCCGACAGTTCCACTGCGCGTAACTACGTCGGAAATGTCGCCGGCGTTAAGTCAGGTGAATCTGCTGCCGGGCAATATTATTTCGCGCAAGATCGCGATTCTTATCGTGGATGGCGTCAACAGTATTGATATCGATTTTGCGATGAAAGAGGCAGTCAGTGCAGGGGCGAGTGTCAAATTAATTGGCCCGTCCGCCGCTCCGGTAAAAGCAGCGGATGGCACAACACTGATACCCGATGCGTCAATGGAAGGAATGCCCTCAATTGCATTTGATGCGGTATTTATTCCCGGCGGTGAAGATGCGGCGAAAGCGTTCGTGGCCAGTGGTACAGCGGTGCATTATCTGCTGGAGGCATACAAGCATCTTAAAGCCATCGCGTTATGCGGCGCGGCGTGCGAATTGACCGCGCGGCTGGCCCTGGATGCGGACGATGGATTGATTACCGGCAGATCGGCACAGGATGTTTTCACAGCATTCGCGGCCGCCATTGCTAACCATCGTGTATGGGCGCGGGAACCGCGGGTGAAATCTATTCCGGCATAGAACAATTGCGGTGGAGTGAGTGCCAGTGGTGGCACTTGCCCTTGGGGTAGGTTTCGGTAGTTTGCGAAATTAACATGCGTAGTCGGATTACGCCGTTGGCTAATCCGACCTAGGGTTGTGTGGAATAAGCGGGCAGATATGCTTGCAGGTGGTGCGACATCATCTGCGGCTTATTCCTGTTGTTGATAATGACCAGGCGTCTGCCGGGGGCGGTTGTGGTGGATACCCATCACCTGAATGTCGGTAATGTTATCGGAAGAATTTACCGCGTGTAACGCTTCCAGATATACCCGCGCCTGGTTAACCGAAATTTTGTCCGACTCCGCCCGGATTTCTGCGGTCTTGGGTTGGTTATTCAGGATATAACTGACCAGAAAAAGATGGCTGTCAAACATAGTGGTACCCTCGCAAAAGATTCTCTTAATCCAGACCATCGCGCGTGATACTTGTTCCAATGGCGGTGCAGTCAAAATCGGGCGCGGGCGTTTTTGGTGCATCTCTTAATGTGTCTTTTGTTTGCCATAAACGAAACTCCTTTCGCTACTGAAGTTCATAAGCAAACCAGCGAAGGAAATTTCATATGTTTAAAGATTTTTCGTATCACACCGCGTGGACAGACATTATGAAAGCCGAGCAAGGCTTTGTCGGTTTGATTGAATATCAATCCAAGCGCCGGGGTTCACCGGTGAATGTGTTGTGGGTTATTGCATCTGATTGCGTTTGCGAAGATGAAGCCGAAGCGGTAACGGATGCCATGCTGGAGCAGATCACCGATATTACCCGCAGCGGTCAAGTGGTTTACAGCGATGGGGTGGCGCTTTAATACATGAGGCACCGCCGTGGCGAGACGCTGCAACGGTTTTAGCTGCAGTGAATCGAACGACGCAGTGAAATCTCTTACAAAAACGCGGGACATAAATATAGAAGGCAGCCATTAACAAGACTTCGTATTACTGAAATAAACCTCTCATCATCAAGGAGTACGCTATGCCACGCTCGATCTGGAAAGGTGCAATCAGTTTTGGCTTGGTGCATATTCCTGTTGGCGTCGTGTCGGCGACCTCGTCGGAGGGTGTGGATTTTGACTGGCTGGATGAACGCAGCATGGAACCCGTGGGTTATAAACGCGTGAACAAAGTAACCGGTAAAGAAATTACCAAAGAGCACATCGTAAAAGGTGTGCAATACGAAAAGGGTCGGTATGTTGTCATCAGCGAAGAGGAAATCCGTTCCGCTCATCCGAAGGCGACCCAGACCATTGATATATTTTCCTTTGTAGACAGTGAAGAAATTCCGCTAACCAGCATCGACAAACCGTATTATCTGAGTCCGATCAAGCGGGGGGAAAAAGTCTATGCGTTATTGCGCGAGACGCTGTGTAAAACCCACAAGGTCGCGCTGGCACGGGTAGTGATTCGCACCCGCCAACATCTTGCGGCGGTGATGCCCTTGGCATCGGCATTGGTGCTGGTATTGCTGCGCTGGCCAGACGAAGTGCGCGATCTCGATGACATGGGTTTTGGCGATGCTATTGCCGATGTGGATCTCAGTAAAAAAGAATTGGATATGGCGCGCCGTCTGGTTGATGACATGTCCGCCCAATGGAATCCGGAAGAATATCAGGACACTTTCACCGACAAAATCATGCAGCTGGTGGAAGAAAAAGCCCGCGCAGGAAAAATTGAACAGGTTGAGCAGGTGGAAGATGAGCAGGAGCGCCGTACCGCCGATATTGTGGATCTGACCGAGCTGCTCAAACGCAGCCTGGGCGGAAAACCACGGGAACGGAAAGATATCGGCAAGCAGGATACAGAAGCCGATAAAACGGAAACGCCAGCGAAGCGCAAACCGGCTGCAAAAAAGGCGACCGCCGCTGAGACAAAAAAAGCCTCACCGCGCGCAAAAAAATCATCTAGTACGACATCCAGCAAGGCCGCTAAAAAGACGACCACACGTAAAAAAACCGCGGGTAGTTGAGCGGCTCCTGCAGAGGAAATGCTGAAGAATATCGTCATGCTGAAACGCAGCTCTGAAGAAAACATAGCAGTGCGACAAAGTCCCGGTCGGGTGAATAACATGCTGTCCGACCTCCCCGTGAACCCCGTCCTGTAAAACTCTCTGTTCAAAAAGGGACAGCAAAATTATGGCGAAGTCCACCACGACCACCAGCGGCAGTGAATACAACCGTAAACGCAATTTTGATATCACCTCCGAACCGCGCGATGACACCGCTACGCGCACGACACAGAAAACCGCCTCTACAAAATCCACCGGTGCAAAAAAAGCGCGCGCTAAGCAGACCAATGCGCTGCGCTTTGTGGTGCAGAAACACGCGGCGCGCCGGTTGCACTATGACTTCCGGCTGGAGCTGGATGGCACCTTGAAAAGCTGGGCGGTCCCCAAAGGACCCAGCCTTGATCCCAAAGACAAGCGGCTGGCCGTGCACGTGGAAGATCACCCGCTTGCCTACGCCACCTTCGAAGGCAATATTCCCCCGGGGCAATACGGTGCGGGGCATGTCATCGTCTGGGATCAAGGCGTCTGGCGGCCGCTGGATGATGACCCGGCCGCCGCCTATAAGGCGGGCAAACTCAAATTCTCCCTGATTGGCGAAAAACTCAGTGGCGACTGGAATCTGGTGCGCACCACCATGCGTGCCAGTGGTGACAAAGAACAATGGCTGCTGATTAAAGAGCGCGATCAGGCGGCCCGGCGCGGTGAGGACTACGACATCGTTAAAGAAGAGCCGGACAGTGTGATCAGCACCGCGCCGCTGCCGGAAAAAGTCCAGAAGACGAAGGCAACCGCTAAGTCCGCGGACCGTAAAACGACCAAAGGCAAGACCTCAGCCTCGCACAACATCCGCCCCATTAAACCGGATCAGCCCTTGCCGGAGCACCTTGCCCCGGAACTGGCCACGCTGGTCACCGAACCGCTGACCGGCAAATGGCTTTATGAACTCAAGTTTGACGGTTACCGCATTCTGGCGCGCATCCTCGATGGTGAGGTGCGCCTGTTTACCCGCAATGACAATGACTGGACCCACCGCATGCCCAAACAGGTGGAGGCAATCAAGGTATTGGGGCTGGAGAATACCTGGCTGGATGGCGAGGTTGTGGTGCTCAACGATCAGGGCCTGCCGGATTTTCAGGCGCTGCAGCGGGCCTTTGAGATCGGCCGCAGTCACAACATCGTCTACTACGTGTTTGATGCGCCCTTCCTTAATGGCCGCGATATTCGCCGTCTGCCCGTGGAGGAGCGCCGCGCAGAGCTGGAGCAGGTCATGCCGCGCGGCAACAATGGTCTGGTGCGTTTTTCTGCCGCCTTCGAACATGGTCACGCCGATATTCTTGCCACCGCCTGCGCCCTGTCACTGGAAGGCGTGATCGGTAAACGCCTCGGCAGTCCTTATGTGTCCCGCCGCAGCGCCGACTGGATCAAACTGAAATGCCGTCAGCGCCAGGAGTTCGTGATCGTGGGTTACACCGCGCCCCAAGGCAGCCGCAGCAGTTTCGGAGCGCTCCTGCTGGGGGTTCATGCGGACGTTAATGATCCGGAACTGCTCTATGCCGGTCGTGTGGGCACCGGCTTTAATACCACCAGCCTGAAAGAAATTCATCGGCAGCTGCAACCCCTCGAGCGGGCGGACTCACCCTTGAGCCATCGCATCTCCGCGAGCGAGGCGCGCGGGGTGCAATGGCTGGAGCCGACGCTGGTGTGTGAAGTGGAATTTGCAGAATGGACCGGCGATCACCGTCTGCGGCAGGCATCTTTTCTCGCGCTGCGCAGCGACAAGCCGGCCAGTGAGATCATTCGCGAACGGCCCCGCACGGCAGCGGAAACCAAGGGCGCTGAGAAGAGCGGCACAGCTGATGAAGGCCGGAGCGGAAAAGCCGGAACGGCGGGCAAGCCGGACAGTGCAGCGAAACCGAAAAACCGGAAAGATCCTGGTGCGGCTGGCATAAAGATCACTCACCCTGAACGCGAGATCGATGCGGAAAGCAGTACCCGGAAAATCGATCTGGCCCAGTTTTACGCCGACATCGCCGATTGGATACTGCCTCAGCTGGATAACCGCCCGGTATCCCTATTACGTCTGCCCGGTGGGCTGGGCGGGGAGCAGTTCTTTCAGAAGCACAGCGAACGGCTGGCGATCCCCGGCATCAAGCAGCTCGACCCATCCCTCGATCCTGGTCATGCCCGGCTGATGGAGATCGACAACCCGGAAGCGCTGGTGGGCGCGGTGCAGATGGGCACAATCGAATTCCATACCTGGGGTTCTACCAGCGACAAGATCGAAAAGCCCGACCGCATCATCCTCGACCTGGACCCGGATCCCGCCTTGCCCTGGAAAAGCATGGTGGATGCGACGCGCCTCACCCTGGCGGTACTGGATGAGCTGGGGCTGGAAACCTTTCTGAAGACCAGCGGCGGCAAAGGTATTCATCTGATTATCCCATTGGCGCGGCGGGACGACTGGGCCACGGTCAAAGAGTTCGCCAAAGCCATTGCACAGTTTATGGCGCGGCAGTTGCCGGATCGCTTTGTCGCGCGCATGGGACCGAAGAACCGCGTGGGCCGGATCTTTGTGGACTATCTGCGCAACCAGCGTGGCGCCAGTACGGTAGCTGCTTATTCGGTGCGCGCACGGCCCGGCCTGCCGGTGTCCGTTCCCATTACCCGCGATGAACTGACGAACCTGCAGAGCGCCGCGCAGTGGCACGTCGGCAACCTGCGTCGGCGGTTAGCCGCACTGAAATCCGACCCATGGGCGGAGTACGCTAACCAGCAGCGGATCACCCGTGCGATGTGGAAGCGTCTGGGTGGGTCCGCACCCTGAATGAGTTTGCTGGCTGCACCGTCAGCGGGCTGAGAAGCAGAGGGAGCGCCGGATGATAAGGGTTGATCAATGCATAGCGCTTTATCTGGCAACGCAGCGCGGCTGCGCACCTCCTGTTTCGTCTGTGATTTAAAACACGAGGTTTGCTGATGGTTAACACAACGAAGACCACCTTTCTTAAAGACCCGCTGTGGTACAAGGATGCGGTGATCTATCAGGTTCACGTTAAATCCTATTACGACGCTAACAACGATGGCTCCGGTGATTTTCAGGGCCTGATCGAAAAACTGGATTACATCGCCGAGCTGGGCGTTAACACCATCTGGTTACTGCCGTTTTACGTCTCGCCGCGTCGGGATGATGGTTACGACATTGCGGAATACCGCTCTGTCCACCCGGATTACGGCACCATGGCAGACGCGCGCCGCTTTCTTAAAGAGGCTCATCGGCGCGGGTTGCGGGTGATTACGGAGCTGGTCATCAACCATACCTCGGACCAGCATCCCTGGTTCCAGCGTGCCCGGCGGGCGAAGAAAGGCTCCAAATGGCGGGATTTCTACGTCTGGTCTGATACTAACCAGAAGTACGAAGGCACCCGCATCATCTTCTCTGATACGGAGAATTCCAACTGGACCTGGGACCCGGTAGCCGGCCAGTACTTCTGGCATCGCTTCTACTCCCATCAGCCCGACCTCAACTTTGATAACCCGCTGGTGCTTAAAGAAGTCCTCAGCATCATGCGCTTCTGGTTTGATCTGGGAGTGGATGGCCTGCGGCTGGATGCGATTCCCTACCTTATCGAGCGTGAAGGTACGCTCAACGAAAACCTGCCGGAAACCCACGACGTACTTAAACAGATTCGTGCGGAGCTGGATATCAGCTACCCGGATCGCATGCTGCTGGCGGAAGCCAACCTCTGGCCCGAGGATATCCAGCAGTACTTCGGTAATGGCGACGAATGCCATATGGCGTTCCACTTTCCACTGATGCCGCGGATGTACATGGCCATCGCGCAGGAAGATCGCTTCCCCATGACGGACATCCTCCGGCAGATGCCGGACATCCCCGAGAACTGCCAGTGGGCCATCTTCCTGCGCAATCACGACGAGCTCACCCTCGAAATGGTGACCGACGATGAGCGGGATTACCTGTGGGACTACTACGCCGCTAACCGCCGCGCCCGCCTGAATCTGGGTATACGCCGCCGCCTGGCGCCGCTGATGGAACGGGACCGCCGCCGTATCGAGCTGCTGCACAGCCTACTGCTATCCATGCCCGGCACGCCCACCCTCTATTACGGGGATGAGATCGGCATGGGCGACAACCTCTTCCTCGGGGATCGCCACGGCGTACGCACGCCGATGCAGTGGTCCCTGGACCGCAACGGCGGCTTCTCCCGCGCCGATCCCGCCAGCCTCGTCTCGCCTCCGATCATGGACCCGCTCTACGGTTTCCAGACCGTTAACGTGGAGAGTCAGGAAGTCGACCCCCATTCGCTGCTCAACTGGACCCGCCGGATGCTGGCGGTGCGCAAGCAGCAACAAGCCTTTGGGCGCGGCACCTTGAAGATGCTCGCACCGAGCAACCGCCGCATCTTTGCGTATCTGCGGGAATACACCAGCCCGGACGGTGAGCATGAGCTGATCCTGTGCGTGGCTAACCTGTCCCGTGCGGCTCAGGCGGTGGAGCTGGATCTGGCGGCCTACGCCGGCAAGGTGCCGGTGGAGATGATCGGCGGCTCATCCTTCCCGCCCATCGGCCAGCTCAGCTATCTGCTCACTCTGCCGCCCTATGGTTTTTACTGGTTCCTGCTGGCCGATGAGGCGCAGATGCCCAACTGGTATGTGCCGCCCGTAGAACCCATGCCGGACCTGCCGCCGCTGATCATCAAGAAGGATCTGCTGGAGCTGATGCAGGCCCCGAATATCAACGTGCTGGAACACGAGTCCCTGCCGGATTACATCTCACGCCGCCATTGGTTTTCTCATCGCGGGCGGCAGCCGGAGGATGACAAACTGCACCTGAGCTACCTTATTCCCTTTGGCGAAGCCGATCATAAGTTCGCGCTGACCGAGGTGGAAATCCGCTATGACAACGGCAGCGAACGCTACCAGCTGCCGTTGGGCTACGCGGCTGAAAAAGCTGAAGGCAGTGTCATCCCCCAGCAATTGGCCATGGCCCGGTTAAGACAGGGGCGGCAGGTGGGCCTGCTGACCGATGCCGCGACCCTCACCGGTTTCGCGCGGGAGGTGGTACAGAGCCTGCGTCAGCGGCTGGTGTTGGCGCTGGAAGGTAACGAAGTGCAGTTTATCCCCGCCGCCGGTCTGGAGCAGGTAACAGAAAACGCGGAGAACCTCGAGGAAGACATTACCTTTATCACTGCCGAACACGCCAACAGTTCCATCGCTATTGACGAAACCATGCTCCTCAAGCTCTACCGCCGCCTGTTGCCGGGGGTTCACCCGGAAGTGGAGACGGGACGCTTCCTGACGGAGAAAGGCTTCACCCATACCGCGCCGTTCTTGGGCGAAGTGCGCCGGGTTGACGCGCGGGGGAATATTTACACGCTGATGGTGCTGCAGGGCTTCCTGAGTAATCAGGGCGATGCCTGGCAGTGGACGCAAAATACGCTGGAGCGTGCCGTGCGTGATCAGCTGGCAGGCGGTGACTCGGCGCTGGAAAACGAGCGCACCGCGCTGGACGAGCTGGACGCCTTTGCCCGCATCCTCGGCCGCCGGCTGGGCGAATTGCATGTGACCCTGGCCCAGCCCTCGGACAATCCAGACTTTGATGTGGTAATTGCCAGTGAAGCCGATGTTGCGGTCTGGCGCAAAGCAGCTCATGCCCGGATGGAGACGGCGCTGCAACTGCTGGATGAACACCGTTACGAGCTGGCTGGTGATGAGGCTGCACTGGTGGAAAATCTGCTGGTCCGGCGCGATCCCATCCTCGCGCGGCTGGATCAGCTGGCCGGGGAAGCCATGGGTGGTCTTCTGCAACGCATCCACGGTGATCTGCATCTGGGGCAGGTTCTGGTGGTGCAGGATGATGCGTACTTCATCG
>CAYUVQ010000067.1:0-15372 GCA_964448175.1 uncultured Cellvibrionaceae bacterium
AAGCCATGAACCGTTTGGGCGGACGCTCGAACAGTGGTGAGGGCGGTGAAGATCCAGCCCGTTACGGGACGGTAAAAAGCTCCAAGATCAAGCAGGTCGCATCCGGCCGTTTTGGCGTAACGCCAGCTTATCTGGTGAATGCCGAAGTGCTGCAGATTAAGGTGGCTCAGGGCGCCAAACCGGGTGAGGGTGGTCAGTTGCCGGGCGGTAAAGTCAACAGCCTGATTGCGCGTCTGCGTTACTCGGTGCCGGGGGTGACCCTCATTTCGCCGCCGCCGCATCACGACATCTATTCCATTGAAGATCTGGCGCAACTGATCTTCGACCTCAAGCAAGTGAATCCAGATGCACTGGTGTCGGTGAAGCTGGTATCACGTCCTGGGGTTGGCACTATTGCGGCGGGTGTGGCCAAGGCTTATGCCGATCTCATTACTATATCCGGTTACGACGGTGGCACGGCGGCAAGTCCTTTGTCATCTATCCGTTATGCAGGATCGCCTTGGGAATTAGGTTTATCCGAGACCCATCAAACCCTGCGCGCTAATGATCTGCGTGGCAAGGTTCGGGTGCAGACTGATGGCGGTTTGAAGACCGGCTTGGATGTCGTTAAAGCGGCAATGCTGGGTGCGGAAAGCTTTGGTTTTGGTACGGGTCCAATGGTTGCGTTAGGTTGTAAGTACCTCCGCATCTGCCATCTCAACAACTGCGCTACAGGTGTGGCAACTCAGCAGGACAAGCTGCGGAGAGACCACTATATCGGCACAGTGGAGATGGCCATGAACTTCTTTAAGTTCATGGCCGAAGAAACCCGGGAGTGGATGGCACGCCTGGGGGTACGTACACTGGGAGAATTGGTAGGACGCGTAGACTTATTACAACTTTTAGACGGACAAACCGCAAAACAGCAACAACTAGATTTATCCCCCATTATTTACACCGATCAATACCTCGCTACAAAACCACAACTCTGTCAAGTCGACAAAAATCATCCCTTCGATAAAGGCGAGCTGGCAGAAGCCATGGTTCGCACAATCCTCCCAGCCATTGAGGCCAAAGCCGGCGGCGAATTTGAATTCCGTATCACCAACTGCGATCGCTCCATCGGGGCGCGGATCAGTGGTGAGATCGCCAAACGTTACGGTAACCAGGGCATGGCAGATGCGCCGATCACATTGAAGCTGCACGGCATCGCCGGACAAAGTTTTGGTGTCTGGAATGCCGGTGGGTTGAATCTGTATCTTGAGGGTGATGCCAACGACTATGTCGGTAAGGGTATGGCGGGTGGCAAGATTGTTATCCGTCCTCCGCGTAACTCTGAATTTAAATCCAACAACACCAGCATCATGGGTAACACGTGCTTGTACGGTGCAACGGGCGGTAAGTTATTTGCGGCCGGTACGGCAGGTGAGCGGTGTGGGGTGCGTAACTCCGGTGCTCATGCCGTTGTTGAAGGTGCCGGTGATCACTGCTGTGAATACATGACGGGCGGTATTGTGACTGTGTTGGGACAGACGGGGGTTAACTTCGGGGCGGGCATGACCGGTGGTTTTGCCTATGTGCTGGATGAAGCCAATGATTTCGTGGATCGCTATAACCATGAGCTGGTGGATATCCATCGCATTAATTCCGAATCTCTCGAAGCTCATCGCAACCATCTGCACGGCGTGATCGAGGAATTTACGCGTGAAACAGAGAGTGAGTGGGGTAAGCATCTGCTGACGAATTTTGATGATTACGTCGGTAAATTCTGGTTAGTAAAACCCAAGGCGGCAAGCTTGGCCGGGCTGTTAGTCAGCTTCAAACAACGCGGCGAATAATCATCTTGGGCTAAAGAGGGGCATGTACCATGGCCGAACGTTTAAGTAACACTTTCCAGTTTCTCGATGTAGGGCGTCAGGATCCGGCAAAAAAAGATATTGCTACCCGTAAGCATCAGTTTGTTGAAATCTATCAACCCTACACTCAGGACCAGGTGGCGGGTCAGGCGCATCGTTGCCTGGAATGCGGCAATCCGTACTGTGAATGGAAGTGTCCCGTGCACAACTTCATTCCAAACTGGTTGAAGTTAATTGCCGAAGGCAACATTTTTGAAGCGGCGGAGTTGAGTCACCAGACCAACTCCCTGCCGGAAGTCTGCGGTCGCGTCTGCCCGCAGGACCGTTTATGTGAAGGGGCTTGTACATTGAATGATGGCTTTGGGGCCGTCACCATTGGCAATGCTGAAAAATACATTAACGATACCGCCTTCGCCATGGGCTGGCGGCCGGATATGTCCAAGGTTGTATGGACTGATAAAAAGGTTGCCATCATCGGTGCGGGTCCTGCCGGCATCGGCTGTGCCGATATATTGGTGCGCAATGGCGTCAAGCCTGTGGTATTTGATAAATATCCGGAGATTGGCGGTCTGCTGACTTTCGGTATTCCGGAATTCAAACTCGAAAAATCCGTGATGTCCCGCCGTCGTGAAATCTTCAGCGAAATGGGCGTGGAGTTTCGTTTGAATACAGAGGTGGGGAAAGACATAACCATGGATGAACTGCTGCGTGATTACGATGCAGTATTCATGGGGATGGGAACCTATACCTATATGAAGGGCGGCTTTCCCGGCGAAGATCTTCCGGGTGTTTATGATGCCCTGCCGTTCCTGATTTCCAACGTAAACCGCAACCTCGGTTTTGAAAAAGATCCGGCCGATTTTATCAGTGTTAAAGGCAAGCGCGTCGTGGTACTCGGTGGCGGTGATACAGCGATGGATTGTAATCGTACCTCCATCCGGCAAGGCGCCAGCAGCGTAACCTGTGCTTATCGTCGTGATGAAGAAAACATGCCGGGCTCCAAACGGGAAGTAGCTAACGCCCGGGAAGAGGGGGTGCAGTTTCTGTTTAACCGTCAGCCCGTGGCCGTCGTGGGTGAAGGTAAAGTAGAAGGGGTAAAAGTTGTAACCACCCAGTTGGGCGAACCGGATGAAAAAGGCCGTCGTCGTCCGGAGGTCGTACCAGGTAGTGAAGAAATCCTGCCGGCAGATGTGGTATTGATCGCTTTCGGCTTTCGCCCTAATCCGCCGTCCTGGCTTGCTGATCACCAAATATCCACCAATGAGTGGGGTGGGGTGGTTGCTCCAGAGCACCAACAATTCAAATTTCAGACTAGTAATCCCAAAGTCTTCGCTGGTGGTGATATGGTACGAGGTTCTGATTTGGTCGTAACGGCGATCTGGGAAGGCCGCGAAGCGGCTGCCGGCATCCTCGACTATCTCGGAGTGTAAGAAGATAACAAGTCGTTGAGGCCATCTTGTGATCTTTTGACCGGCTTAAGCGACACTGAAAAGCCGACGCGGTGGACGTTTTACGAGGACGTAAAATAGAAACCGAGTCGGTTCCCCGTCTGAGCCCCGTCAGTTGATTATCGAGTGGCATGACTAAATACACCTCACTCGCGATTAGAGACTGATTTCATGGCTGAGCTTAAAAATGATCGTTTCCTCCGTGCTTTACTGAAGCAAC
This sequence comes from uncultured Cellvibrionaceae bacterium, assembly GCA_964448175.1. Taxonomy (GTDB): domain Bacteria; phylum Pseudomonadota; class Gammaproteobacteria; order Pseudomonadales; family Cellvibrionaceae; genus Cellvibrio. The sequence continues at coordinate 3,504 of CAYUVQ010000067.1, forward strand.
CTGTCGATGTCACTCCTGTCTGGATGATGCGTCAGGCTGGGCGCTACCTGCCGGAATACCGCGCATCCCGCGAAAGAGCGGGCGACTTTATGGGGTTGTGTACTAATCCAGAACTTGCCTGCGAAGTCACCCTGCAGCCTCTTGAGCGCTACCCGCTTGATGCGGCCATCCTGTTCTCCGACATCCTCACGATTCCCGATGCCATGGGGCTGGGTCTTTATTTCGAGACAGGTGAAGGTCCGAAATTTAAAAAGCCGGTCCGGACCGAGGCCGACGTTAATGCCTTGCAGGTGATTGATCCCGCCCGCGATTTGCCATACGTACTTGATGCGGTAAAGACCATCCGGCGCGAGCTGAATGGCCGAGTGCCGTTGATTGGCTTCTCCGGCAGCCCATGGACATTAGCGACTTACATGATCGAAGGGGGTTCCAGTCGCGACTTCCGCCGTGCAAAGCAAATGCTCTACAACCAGCCTGAACTGATGCATCGTTTGCTGGATACCCTTGCTCAATCAGTTATCACCTACCTTAACGCGCAGATCCTCGCGGGTGCACAAGCCGTGCAGATTTTCGATACCTGGGGCGGCGCACTTTCACATGAGGCTTATCAGGAATTTTCATTGCGTTATATGCAGCAGATTGTTTCCGGTTTGATTCGTGAGCATGAAGGGCGCCAGGTACCGGTCATTCTGTTTACCAAAGGCGGTGGACAATGGCTGGAGCTGATGGCTGCTACTGGAGCAACCTGCCTTGGTCTGGACTGGACGACCGATATCGGTGAGGCGCGTGCACGGATTGGTAATCAGGTAGCTCTGCAGGGCAACATGGACCCCACAATTCTTTATGCTGCGCCTGAACGAATTCGCGCAGAAGTCGCAACCATTCTTCAGCGTTATGGAAAAGGCTCGGGCCATATATTTAATTTGGGCCACGGCATCACGCCGGAAGTTGACCCCGAGCATGCCGGTGCATTTATTCGTGCTGTGCATGAATTGTCGGCGCCTTATCATTCATAAATTTTTAACAAGAACGCGCAGGCGTCGCGGCGCCTCTGGTGTGTTGATCATTTCTTAACTAAACTGGGCGGCATCTGTGGATGATGTTTGCTCAGGAACAGTTGGTGATGAGGATTCACTGTGGGAATTAAACAGGTCAAACTGAACGTTAACGAGCTGACCATCGGCATGTATGTGTCGGGGCTTGATCGGCCTTGGTCACAAACGCCGTTTCCCCTGCAAGGTTTCTACATTCGCGATCTGGGTGAAATTACTCAGCTTAAGACACTGTGCAATCATGTCTACATCGACGTTGAAAAAGGTCGTGGACCGGTCTCAGCGGATCTTAAAACCTTAACACCCCAGGGGCGCCTTAAAGGCGCCGCACGCGACGCCCATAAAAACAGTTTTCTGACTGAACCCGTCGCGCCTCTCAAGATTCAGCGCAATTTATATCGTGAAGTTCAGCCGCTGCAAAAAGAAGTAAAAAAAGCCCGGCAGTTGCATCAAAAAGTTTACGGTGCAGTGGGTGAGGTGCTGGACCAGTTGGAACGCAATCAGCTGCAGACGGCCTCCATCGGTGAAACCAAGCGCGTTGCCAGCGAGATGGTCGACAGTGTGCTGCGCAACCCCGACGCCTTTACCTGGCTGTCACGGGTGCAGGAAAAAGATGAGTACACTTATAGCCACGCGGTAAGGTCGTCGGTGTGGGCGATTCTGTTTGGACGTCATATAGGGTTACCCAAACGCGACCTGGATGTTTTAGCGTTGGGTGTGCTCTTGAAGGATGTCGGCAAAGTTATGCTCGACAGCGAATTATTAACCAAAGCTGAGCGCAGTCCCGACGAAGAAAAAACCTACGAAAGTTTCGTGGAGTTGGGGGCGGAAATCCTGCGCAATACACCCGGCGTTGAGCCGCGTGTGATCAGTGTCGTTAAAACCCATTGCGAACGTCTTAACGGCAGTGGTTTCCCCCAAGGTCTGCGTGGCGACAAAATTCCGCTGTTAGGTAAGGTCGCTGGTATCGTTACTTACTATGACCACGTCACTAATCCTCGAGGATCTCGTCATCCTATCGCCCCGTCCAAGGCGGTAGCCAAGCTTTACGAGCTGCGCAACATTCAGTTTCAGGAAGAGTTGGTGGTGGAGTTCATCCGCGCTATCGGACTTTATCCTACGGGAACCTTAGTAGAGTTGAGTACGGGTGAAGTCGGCGTTGTCGTTGAACAGAATTTCGAGCGGCGCTTGAAGCCCAAGGTCATGCTGGTACTGGATGCCTGTAAGCAACCCTTGGCTGAATGCAGTCTGCTGGATCTTTCAGAGGATGATAAACGCAAACAGGCGCTGCTCGACTCCGGTAAAAAAACCCGCTACGAAATCGAAAAGGTCGAGATTGCCAGGGATCTTGAACCGGGCAGTTATGATGTGGATATTGCCACTATTCGTGATCAATACCTGATGAAAACCGAGAAGCGCGGCCTGATGGCGCTGCTGAGACGCTTTCAGCGAGGCTGATCTTGATTTATTAATAGGCATAAAAAAACCACCCGGAGGTGGTTTTTAATGCTCATTGTCCACGAATGGACAAATCGCCGTTCAGCTTAGATGGGCTGTACGTCAGAAGCTTGTGGGCCTTTAGGGCCTTTTTCCACGTTAAACTTAACGCGTTGACCTTCTGCCAGGGTTTTGAAGCCTGAACCAGCGATAGCGCTGAAATGTACGAACACGTCTTGACCGTTGTCTTGTTCGAGAAAACCAAAACCTTTAGCTTCGTTGAACCACTTAACTGAACCAGTTGCGGCTGCCATAAAAATCTCCAGAGCAAAAATTGCTACGTTGTAAAAGAAATTAACCCGGATAGGGCGGTGTACTGACCTAAGAAGAATTGATGACTAAAACAAAATGAAGTGCTACGGAGTATTCAGCGGCCTTTCGAGCAACAGTTCATTGCGGGAGAGGAGCGGTGGTACGGTGTATTCATCGAGATTGTAGTGACAAGTATCAGCTGTATTCTTCACCAGCCGACGCAGTATGGGCTGGTGTGTTTATCTTGTAAAGGGAAATTAACGAGAAGAAGACATTATGTTGGAATTCGCTCATATAACCTGAATTGCCACGACAGCGAAACGGCAGAAATACGAGTGGTGTCTGTTCAGTTGCAAACCAGGAGCGAATACGAAGCCCCAAAACGGGGCGGTAAACCGGAACGATCAAAGCGCCGAAAGTAAACGGGGCATTGATCGTTCCGTTACGATTTATTGTTTTATGTGACCCATACGCTGTCCCATGACCGTTGGAGAACCTGCTCTGAATTGCTCGTCCCATTCCACGCGATCTTTAGCAAACAGCAGAATCGCGGTTGAACCAAGCTTGAAGCGACCCATTTCTGCCCCCTTGGCCAACTCAATATCCGTACCGCTGGTCGCCACGTAATCGACAGTATGTATTTGGCGTTTGATCGGGGCGACTTCGCCCGCCCACACGGTTTCTATGCCAGCCACAATCATTGCACCCACCATCACAACAGCCATAGGTCCGACATCGGTGTCAAAGATCGCAGCGACACGCTCGTTGCGCGAGAAGAGGCGCGGCACACCTTTGGCGGTTGCGTCGTTAACTGAAAATAAATCGCCGGGGATCGCGATCATTCGGCGTAGCTTACCGTTAAAGGGCATATGCACGCGGTGATAGTCCCGTGGTGAGAGATATACCGTGGCAAACTTGCCGCCGGCAAATTCGTCGGCCAGGGTAGCATCGCCACCCAGTAGCTCCTGCGCGGTGTAACCTTGCCCTTTGGCTTGAAAAATTCTGCCATGGGCGATGTCGCCCAGTTGGCTAATGGCGCCGTCAGCAGGAAAGACAATGCTGCTGACATCCGCATCAATGGGGCGTGCTCCGTCTTTCAGTTCCCGGGTAAAAAAATCATTAAAGCAGGCGTAAGCGAGCGGGTTTTCTTCCTTAGCCAGCGACATATCGACGTTGTACCGTTTCACGAACCAGCCGATAAAGGTGTTTTTGATCCACGCGGTCTGGGAACGGGCGATCCAACCAACGAGGCGGGAAAGCGCGTGTTGAGGGATCAGGTGTTGCATCAGCACAAATAATTTTTCAGTCATAAAGCAATCTTAGGCCAATAGGTAATGGATAAGGTGGTGATGGGCGCGTGTTTTCCGTAGTGGTGCGACCTCAATGGCGATTTTACCTTACCGGAAAACGGGGCCATGGTAGCAAAAACCGTCGGAAGCAAAAGAAATGTCTGTCATTCTGTGCAATAAGATCCAGTAATACGGCAGCTGAATGCTATCCTAAGACACATGAAAAACCTGTTTATACGCGCCAGGTTCTGTATTTATCCAGACTCGCTTCTGTAGCTGATCTCCCTCAGGGTTCATGTGCATGCCTTACTCGCCTGTTGTCTTAAATAAAAGTGATCTTACCTGTTTTCCCGGTACCTATGCCTTGGCTCAGAGCCGTTGGCTGGAAGGCCTGGCGGCTAACATTGAGCTGGTTAAACACCACCTTAAATTTCCCGTGCGGGGGGTGCAGGGGCCTCAGCTGGAGGCGCTGGTGACCCGCGTCGCCTGGTTGGGCAATGAGGATGCGGGCAAGGTCATGGTGCTGATTGCCGGCACCCATGGGGTGGAAGGACATGCGGGCAGTGCGGTGCAGATTGATTTGTGGGGGCTTGTCGAACAACGCAAAGTGAATTTGCCCGAAGATGTGGCCATCCTGATGATCCATCCGCTCAATCCTTTCGGTTATGCCTGGGGACGGCGGTGTGATGAGCTGGGAATCGACCTAAATCGCAACTTCATCGATTTCTCCCAGCCCTTGCCGCACAGCGATGGTTACGCGCTTTTGCAGCCGCAGCTCAAGCAGGCCCGTACCACCGCCCAGCGACAACAACTCTTTCAGCAGTTTGCGCAGGATCATGGACAACGGGCTTTTGAGCGGGCCCTCAGTGGTGGACAGTATGTGGACCCGCATGGCCCCTTCTTCGGTGGTCACGAACCGGCCCACGGGCGTCAGGTGATCGCCGATGTCATTGAGCGCTTTCAGCTGGACCGCCGCCTATTGGCGGTGATTGATGTACATACTGGTCTCGGCCCTTATGGCCATGGCGAGCTGATCTGTGATCATCCGCTCCAGAGCCACGGCAGTGCGCAGGCCCAAGCCTGGTTCGGGGCCAGTGTGACCATCCCGGCGCGCGGTGACTCCAGCTCCGTTCCCAAGCTGGGGCTGATGGATTATGTCTGGCACGCTCTGATGGAACAGCGCGGCTGTTTTGTCACCCTGGAATTCGGTAGTTATGGCACTGACTCGCTGTTTGATGTCCTGCTCCAGGAGCATCATGATTGGACCAACGAGGGTCCGCTCTCGACCGATCACCCCAGCAGCGTTGCTATGCGTGAACATTTTTGTCCGGGTGATGCCTACTGGCGAGAGCTGGTTCTGATTAAAGCGCGTCAGGTCATTCAGCAGGCGTTGACCGGCTTAGCAACGAACTGATTCAGATTGGTAACCTTTTATTGCGGGCTTCTATGCACAACCTCAAACAGATTCCTAAACCACAACTGGCGCCGTCGGTGCCGGCAGGTTTTCATTGTGCGGAAGCGACTCTGGCTGATCTGGATGCCCTGGTAGAGCTCGAGCAGCGATGTTTCAGCGGCGATCGTCTCAGTCGCCGCAGCTTCCGCCGCTGGTTGACCACGCCTCAGGACATCCTCCTGCTGGCATGGAAGGACCAGCAGCTGGCGGGCTATATTCTTATCCTGTGTCACCGGGGAACTCGCTTGGCCCGTGTCTACTCACTTGCAGTCGATCCGGCCTTCCGCGGTCTTGGGCTTGCTGGGTGGCTGATGCATCTGGGGGAGCTGCGCGCGCGGGACAGCGGCCGGTTGTATATGCGCCTGGAAGTGAGCAGCGAGAACAAAAGCGCGATCCGTTTATACGAAGCGTTGGGTTACAAACAGTTCGGGCTATATCACGATTATTACGAAGACCACAGCGATGCCCTGCGCTACCAGAAGCGTATCCGGGTCTTTCATGAAGACACCCAGCACAGCGCTATTCCGTGGATGTGCCAGAACACCCGTTTTACCTGCGGCCCGGCTTCGCTGATGATGGCTATGACCTCCCTGGACCCGGAGTACCAGCCGTCGTTGCAGGAAGAGTTGCGGCTGTGGCGGGAGGCCACGACGATCTTCATGACCTCGGGGCACGGCGGTTGTCATCCCATGGGTTTGGCGCTGGCAGCTCAGGCGAGAGGATTTTCTACTTCCGTCTGGGTGAATCAGACGGGCCCGTTGTTTCTGGATGGCGTGCGTGACGAGACCAAGAAGCCCATCATGACCGCGGTTCATAATGATTTCTGTGCGCAGTTACAGGCGCTGGAAGTGCCGGTCCACTACCGCGACATCCGCCAGCAGGACCTGATTGAAGCGTTTTGTGCAGGAGCCGTGCCGATCATCCTTATCAGCACCTACCGCATGGACAGTAAAAAAGCACCGCACTGGGTGGTGATGAGCGGATTTGATGACGAATGTATCTATGTTCATGATCCCGACCCCGAAACCTATGCCCAAACCGCCATTGACTGCCAGTTTATCCCGCTGGCGCGCAACGATTTTGAATTGATGACCAGCTTTGGCCGTACTCGTCTGCGCACTGCGGTAATTGTTCACACCAAAGCGGCGCGCAGCTGACCGAAAGCAGGAATACCCGATGTTGAAAACGCGCACCAACTGCGTGGCGGAAACCCGCGTAATACACTTCCCCTTCGAGTTCACCATCCGGCGCTCCCGTCGCCGCAGCATCAGCATTGAAGTGCAGTCCGCCCAGGTGTTGGTCCGTGCACCTCAACAGGTGGCGGAAAGTGTACTGCATGAGTTTTTGCGGGAAAAAACTCACTGGGTCCAACAGAAAATTGAGGAGCAGCGGCAGGCCCTGGCTGCTATTCCACAGCATACCTATGTAGCTGGTAGCACGTTGCCGTACCTCGGAAGTGAAATAACCCTGGTGCTCGGCAGTGGTTCGGCTGCACGGGTGGTGCTGCACGATCGGCAGCTGCATGTACTGTTGTCGCGGCGTCGACGCATGAGTGCGCCAGAGCAGACCCGGCGCCTGGTTCAGGGCTGGTATCAGCAGCAAGCGCTGCAGTTGCTGACGGAAAAAACCGATCAGCTTTGTCTTGCCATGGGGCTGCAACACACCGGTGTCAGTATCCGGGCGACGCGCACCAAGTGGGGCCATTGCACCAGCCGCGGGGCGATCCAATACAATTGGCAAATTATTCTGGCCCCGGAGCCTATTGTGGATTATCTTGTCGCCCACGAAGTAAGCCATTTGCGCCACCACAATCACAGCCGTGCTTTCTGGCAACTGGTGGAAAGTGTCTGTCCCGATTATGTGCGATGCCGCGCCTGGTTAAAGGCCAATGGCCAGCAACTGGTGCTATAAGTACACGACGGCGGTGAGAGAAGGTTAAACCGGATCATTGTTGCGTGAGCATTTCCCGAATCCTCAATAAACAAAGTGTCTGCCATCATGACTGAACTCAGCGATGATTTTAGTGAAAATATCGACCGCTTTATCGTCGAAGCAATGGAAATCGGTTGCGTATGGGGCCTGCAAAGTGACGACGGCTGGGCGCTGTGTGCATCGGAAAATTACGACGATGTGGATGTGATGCCGCTCTGGTCCCAGGAAGCTTTTGCTCAGCTTCACTGCCGCGACGAATGGAGTGGTTATAAACCGGTCGCCATTGAGCTGGAAGAGTTTCTGGAAGACTGGCTGCCGGGGATGCACGAAGATGTCTTGTTGGTCGGCGTCAACTGGAATGCCGAGCTTGAGGGTGACGAGATGGAGCCTCTGGACTTGCTTGAGGAGTTTGAGCAAGAACTGCAGGATTGATCTTCGTTCACGATGAACGCATCTACCACTGTTGCCCGCCGCTTTATGTCGCCAATCCTGCTCGGCCTGCTCATCTTATTTTTCATGTATCTGTTCACTCGCGTACCCACTCATGAAGGTGAGTGGTCGCCCCTGCAAACGCGTTTGCCGCAGGTAGAGCTGCGGCAGGACGAGGAAACATCTTTTTACCGCATCGAAAATCTGCGTGACTTCCGCTACCACCCTGATGGCCGGGTGCAGCGAGCCGAATACCGTACGGCGGATTTTTCTCCTGCGGATCTGCAACAGGTATGGCTCGGCATTTCCCATTTTGGTGACTATGGTCTCGCCCATACTTTTCTTAGTTTTGAATTTGCGAATGATCAATTTCTGGCGGCGTCCGTTGAAGCCCGTACGCGGCCGGGGCAAAGTTACAATCCATTTCTGGGCCTGATGCGGCAATACAACAAGATCGTTGTGCTCGGAACCGAAGTCGACATTATCGGGTTGCGCACCCACATTCGTGGTGAACGCGTGCTGCTTTACCCTCTGCAGCTGAATGCCGAAGAACGGCAATATTTATTCAATGCGATGATGGTCGACGCACAACAGATTGCGCGACAGCCGGGCTTTTACAATACGCTGCTAGATAATTGCACCACCAACTTATTGAAACATGACCCCGACTATCGTTTTTACACAAGCCTGCTGGATTACCGTTTGCTGCTCCCGGGTTTTTCGGATGAGGTAATGCAAGAGAAAGGCTGGTTGGGCATGGGTGAACCGTTCATTGACTTGCGTGTGAGGGCGACGATCAACGCGCACTTGATATCACATGAGGCCGAGAGTTTTTCGCGCGCTATCCGCCAGGGTTATCACGCGGAATACGCTCAACCGGTGATGAAAAGATCTTCATCCGGCACGCCAAATAAATAATCATGCAGGATGTCTACCTGATGCTGCGTGACATAGTCTTCCAGAGCATTCAAGGTGTCGCAGATGGGGGTGATAGCCGGCGTGTCGTTGGTGCGGTAGTCGTGGGTGGTTAGCACAAAAGCCTGGGCATCGGGCGCGTTATCACCGTGGGGCTTATGCTGTAACTGCAGTACACAAAACTCAAAGTCCATACACAACCGCATAAGATTGGGAAAATTGGATTCTTTACGGTCGAGAAATCGAATTTCTCGGCTGCCGAGTAATTCCTCGGTGTTGAGTGGTTGATTGGGCATAGTAGTAAAGGGAGAACCTTCCAAACAAATGCGTTTAACCAATGGGCGTCTCTTATAGCTGATGCTTTGATAAAAACGCGCATTGACAAACAGGTCGAATAACGGATGTTTTCTGTTGTCCCTGAATATGCGAATAACTATCGCAAAGGGTAGAAGCCTATAAACACCGTAGCTTGTATACCAGTGTTTGCAAGGGCCGTTGATGTCAGTTCGCCGTCTTTGCTTGCTGCGTGTGATGTTGGTCACACAATTTTATTGCTTGTGCGCAGGGTGTAGCGCACCACAGGAATCCCACTGTACAGGAGATATTTGCATGTCAAAACCACGTGGATATGTTGCTTTGATTATGTTGTGTGTGTCGTTGATGCTGCTGGGCGGTTGCGCCGCCCTGCAGCCTGGTCTGGAAAAGCCGACGGTTAAAGTTACCGGGTTGCGGTTGCTGCCATCCCAGGGTGGTTTAAATCAACGGATCGGTGTCGACCTGGCGATCCTGAATCCCAACGACCGGGATTTGTCCCTGCGGGGAATCTCTTATACGATTGGCATCGAAAATTTCTCTGTGCTCAGTGGTGTGACCGATAACGTTCCCGTTCTTAAGGGCTATCAGGAGACGCCGGTAAGCCTGGAAGTCTCGGCTAATATGTTGCAGGTGGTGCGACTGATAGAGCACTTCAGCCGCGCCGGTGTAAAAGACAATGTCAATTATAATTTTGATGCGAAACTGGATTTCAGTGCGCTCTTGCCGGCCATGCGCGTCAAGGAAAGTGGAACTATTCCCCTCGTGCAAGGCAGATAAATAAGTAGATAAAGTTGTTTATAAAAAAAACATATCTGCACGGTGCTGAGCTGAAAATTTTATTATTTTTTATCGCGCCGCAGATAACCAGTCGCCGACAATTGTCGGCGACTTAATTATTAGAAACAAAAAATTGTTATTTTTGATTCAGGATATTTCATGACCGAAGTGATTGCTCCACCCGATGCGGATGAACGCATTTCCCTGAAAGACTATACCGAAAAAGCGTACCTGGATTATTCCATGTACGTGATTCTTGATCGCGCCTTACCCAATATCGGAGACGGATTAAAACCGGTACAGCGTCGCATCGTCTACGCGATGAGCGAACTCGGTTTAAAAGCCAGCGCAAAATATAAAAAATCCGCGCGTACCGTGGGTGATGTGATCGGTAAATTTCATCCACACGGTGACTCGGCTGCATACGAAGCCATGGTGTTGATGGCGCAACCATTTTCGTATCGTTACCCCTTGGTGGACGGTCAAGGTAACTGGGGCTCACCGGATGATCCGAAATCCTTTGCGGCCATGCGTTACACCGAGTCGCGGCTTACCCGCTACAGCGAAGTATTGCTGGAAGAGCTGGGCCAGGGCACGGTGGAATGGCAACCCAACTTTGACGGCACACTTGATGAGCCGGTTGTCCTGCCCTCGCGCGTTCCTAATGTATTGTTGAATGGCACTACCGGTATTGCGGTGGGTATGGCGACCGATATCCCACCGCACAATCTGCGTGAAGTCGTTAATGCCTGTGTGCATATGCTTGACAACCCCAAAGCGACGGTGGCGGAGTTGTGCGAACACGTGCTCGGGCCTGATATGCCCACCGATGCAGAAATCATTACGCCGCGCAGTGAATTGCTTAAGTTATACGAAACCGGGCGTGGCAGTGTGCGCATGCGTGCGGTATGGAGCAAAGACACGGACACCGGCGATATCATTGTGACGGCACTGCCGCATCAGGTATCCGGCGCAAAAATTCTGGAGCAGATCGCGGCACAGATGCAGGCTAAAAAATTGCCGATGGTTGCTGACCTGCGCGATGAATCAGACCATGAAAATCCCACCCGGCTGGTGATTACACCGCGTTCCAATCGTGTTGACCTTGAACAGGTTATGCAGCATTTGTTCGCCACCACCGAGTTGGAGCGCACCTACCGCGTCAACATGAATATGATCGGTATTGACGGCCGGCCGGCAGTGAAATCGCTCGATAAAATTATCACTGAGTGGTTGAGCTTCCGTACCGTTACTACGCGCCGCCGTTTGCAATATCGCCTTGAGCGGGTAGAAGAGCGCTTGCTGCGGTTGGCAGCATTGATGATTGTGTTCCTTAACGTGGATGAAGTCATTCGTATCATCCGTGAAGAAGAGCATCCCAAACCGGTATTGATGGAGCGTTTCAATCTCATTGAAATGCAGGCGGAATATATCCTTGAAACCAAGCTGCGCCAGTTGGCCCGCCTGGAAGAAATGAAGATCCGTCAGGAACAGCAAGACCTGGAAAAAGAGCGCGATAATTTGAACAAAATTCTCGACTCTGCAGTGAAGTTAAAAAACCTGGTGCGTAAAGAACTCATCGAAGTTGCGCAACAATATGGCGATGATCGGCGCTCACCAATTGTGGAGCGCGCCGAAGCGCAGGCGTTCAGCGAAACTGAGTTGATGAGTGTCGACCCGATAACCGTGGTCATCTCTGACAAGGGCTGGATTCGCGCAGCCAAAGGGCATGATATAGACCCGGCCGGGTTGAGTTACAAAGCGGGTGACAGCTTTAAATTTGCCATCCACGGCAAGAGTAATCAGAACGTTATTCTGCTTGATTCCACCGGACGCAGTTATTCACTGCCCGCGCACAATCTTCCATCGGCGCGGGGGCAGGGTGAGCCACTCAGTGGCCGTATCAATCCCCCCAGCGGTGCCACCTTTGAAGGCGCCCTGATGGGTACGGATGAGCA
>CAYUVQ010000067.1:15472-17421 GCA_964448175.1 uncultured Cellvibrionaceae bacterium
AACAAGATCATGAATATCCCCTCGGCGCGAGTAAAAAGCCGCGAAGAATTTGTCGTGGCGGTGGCGGTGATCAATCCGGGTCAAATGCTTACGCTATACTCAGGCAAGCGCCATATCACCTTGAAGTCAGCAGATCTTGATCACTATCGCGGAGAGCGTGGTCGACGTGGTAATAAATTACCACGGGGCTTCCAGAAGGTGGACCAGGTTGAGGTGACCGAGAAGTAAGTGGTCGCGCGGGGTTTGCAGGCTTCGCGCAGACTTCCAAGCTGCGGCAGCTCTGAGAAATCTCTGCACAATGCAGGTTTTTTCAGAGCTTCTTTGTCTCGGCACCGCTATCGCAAACATTTCCTGGTGCTGTGGAGTGATAGGCGAATATTTGACAATAACACAGGGTTTATTCATGAGTGACCAGCGCCGTCATGTTCGCACACCGTTTTCCTGCCGGATAAAAATCAAACACGACACAATCGGGGAATTGCTAGTCAAAACCCGCGATATTTCGGACGGCGGAGTCTTTGTTGTCCTCGACCCGGAGCAGGTGCCGCCCATAGGTTCTATCGTGACCGGGCAGGTACAGGGGTTGACGGATGATGCACCGGAATTAAAGATGGAAGTCGTGCGCGTCGAGTCTACCGGTATCGGACTTCGTTTTCTTGTTTCGGATGATAGCGACTGATCATTAACATCATCAGCGAGAGGATTTTGTTGTGGAGCTTTCTGTTGTGCGTAACTATCGTGCTGTTGCTGTTTTATTGTGGTCCATATTCCAAGCAAGTGTGCGTCGGCGGGGTTTCATCGCGTTCCTTTTTCTCTTTGCTTCAGCCATAAGCAGCCAGGCTGCGGTTGTTCTGCAATACCATCACGTCAGCGATTCGACTCCTGCTTCCACCAGTATTTCGCCTGCGTTGTTTAAACAACATATGGATTATCTGGCTGAGCATCAATTTAACATTGTGCCGCTGCCGGAGTTGGTACACCTGCTTAAAGAAGGTAAATCCCTGCCGGATAAAACCGTTGCCATTACCTTTGATGATGCCTATGAATCTGTGTACAGCGAAGCATATCCTTTGTTAAAGAAACGCGGCTGGCCCTTCACGATTTTTATTAATACCGATCCTCATGATCAACAAAAAAAATCATTTGCTAGCTGGGCGCAAATCAAAGAAATGAGTGAGCACGGTGTCACCATTGCCAATCATACGACTAAGCACAGCCATTTGCTGCGTTTGCGCGCAGGTGAAACGCGCGCTCAGTGGCGGGAGCGAATCAAGCGAGAGATTCTGGATGCGGAACAGCGCATCAAAGAAAAAACCGGGCAACAACATCGCCTGCTGGCCTATCCCTACGGCGAGTATGACAATCACGTAAAGAAATTGTTGAAGGAATTAAATTTCACCGCATTTGGTCAGCAATCCGGGCCACTGTTTGCATTGAATGATTTGCTCGCCTTGCCGCGCTTTCCTTTTGGTGGCAGCTATGGCGATCTGCAGGATTTTGCTACCAAAGTAAACACCCGTCCTTTTGCTATCTCTTCCGTTGAGCTGTATGAAACCACGGAATTAAAAAATCCGTTGCAAGATCTTGTACTGCCGCACGGGCAAAAGCCCGTGCTGGTGTTAACGCTGGAAGATAAAAAATTATTGCCGCGCGTAAATTGTTTTGCATCCGGGCAAGGCGCAATTAAAACCGAAGTGCGTGACGGTAAATTGATTGTGCAGGCCAACAAGCCGCTGCCGGCGGGGCGCACGCGCTACAACTGCACGGCACCGACAGGAGAGAAAGGACGGTTTTTCTGGTTTTCCCAGCAGTGGTTAACCAAAGGCAAGGATGGGTGTTGGGCTCATGAAGACTGAATGCGCAACGAGGTGTAATTGTTGCGCACGGAAGAAGTTATCGCGTTATTGGAGTCTCTTCGGTAGATAGGGGGTCAACGTCTAGTTCACTCA
>CAYUVQ010000068.1:0-17064 GCA_964448175.1 uncultured Cellvibrionaceae bacterium
TACCAAAGGGGGCTTGCGGCACCGTGTTGGGATAAACCAGATTACCTATTGATGTTGCTTCCGTTTGAACAACACGTACACCGATATTACCGTCCACCGGTACTGCCAAATCATCGAACCCGAAGCGCATCAAGCCATATGCCGAATAAGTTTTTTCCTTCTGAATATTCAACCATTGCGGATCATTCTTATCGCGCAACTCGTAAGGATAGAATTCAGAAAAGGGAATAAAGTTACCTTCTTCATCAGTTCTTCCATGACCGAGCGAGTCTGCATAGGCTGCAGCGTCTGCATAAAGCTGGACAAGACTGTCAGGGTAACCCTGAACGATGTCGAGACTCGGCGCCCACACCACACCTTGCAAGTCTGCATCACCCCGGAAAAAATTAGAAAATGTATTCAGACGCATTTGGGAGCCGTCTTGCATATAGGGCATTCCCAATTCATCCACATTTAACGCACCGTCCCAAGCAGTGGTCATCCAGGTCTGGAAAATGCCCTGCCAGTGATAACTGGTGTCGATATTATCTGCTTCACGATCGGTCAACCGGACGCCAAATTTAATTGATTTAATCGGTGAACTTTCGAAATTGTATTGAGCGTCCGCACGCCATGCCAATTGTTCTGCATTGCTATCTTCAATATGCGGCTGGGCGAAGCCCCAGTAATAATTGGTAGGATCAGCAAGATAATCTATATCGGTACTAATGGAAGGTAAACGCCCAGAAAGATCCACGTCGATATAGTTCAGGTTAATACCCGTAGCAACGGTGTTATCGAGAGCTTCAGTTGATGACTCGGTGAACTGCAGATCCGTGGTGAACTCCCAGGTATCACTTGGCAACCACTTTATGCCGCCGGAGTAATCAGTAGTGATAGATTTGCGGGTCGTTATCCGGGTATCCGCTCCGAATGGAATGCCCGGCACTTGCGGCGCCCAATCTGGTGGAGCAGAGTTGGTAAATCTGCCGCTGACAAAGACATTGTTCTCGTCGTAAACAGCGTCCGCCGACGGATTGGTTGACCAGGGGTCATTTGATACAAAGATGGCATCCTCGTCCCAGTTCATGTCATATTCGCTGCGAAACACGGTGAAATAAATCTCGGTTTCATCATTTGGCCGCCACTGGAACGCGCCATAACTTCCCAAACGCTCGCGCTCAAAATTCATCGTGCGCCAATCTGCACCGCGCGGCACCCAGGTTGTCTCTCCCGGTGTTATATCCGTTCGACCAAAGAAAGGACGAATAAAAATACCATCCGTACGCGTTGCAATTTCTGACGATGCCACATCCAAAAGCAAACCAAATTCACCCGCATTAGTATCCCAACGATTGCTGTACAGCGCAGAAAATGAGGGTTTAGTTTCTTCGGCAAAATCACCATAGTTGGCACTGGCCGATACTGCTATATGTTGACCATCCGTATCAAAAGGCATCTTGGTTCGTAGATTTACTGTTCCACCTAAACCACCTTCGATCATATCTGCCGATGGATTTTTATAAACATCCACCCCCGCCATCAGCTCTGCAGGAACGTCTTCAAATGACAAACTACGGCCACCGCTCGCGGAGAAGCTGTCGCGACCATTCAGTTCGCTGCGTACATGTTTCATGCCGCGAATGGCGACACCACTTCCTTCAGCAGAAAAATGTTCCGGGTCGCCAATAGAAATAAACCGCTCGATAGTTACACCGGGAATACGTTGAATAGCCTCGGTGATACTGCGGTCCGGTAACTTCCCGATATCATCCGAAACAATTGAATCAACAATCTGCTCAGCGTTTTGTTTAAGCAACTGCGCCGACTGAATACTTCCCCGTTGACCCGACACCAGAATCTCTTCCACTTGATTTGTTGCAGCGTCCTGCGCTATCGCTGGAGCGGCCAATCCAACCGCGCCGAGCAGTGAAAGGCTGGAGGCGAGCTTGATATGCAGTGGTAATTTTTTCTTTAAAAATTGATCGTTATTTTTATTTGTCATGAAGTTTTCTCCAAGTAAAGTTAGACCACCCTGAACATCCTATTATTGTTGTGCCATTTTCCTAGCCACCTTTTTAGTGCATTTAAAAAACCTTTTTAATCAGTGTTTGTGGTATTGCGCTGATATTTCCCGAACTGCGTTTGCCGCAAAACAGTTACTGTCGCTTGTTATTATTTATTCCGTTGATACCTTGGTTAGCAGATAGGTTTCACCTGCCTGGGCGGGAAATCGTCGGCGGTCACCCTCGCCCTGTGTGGCGACTTCGGCCCCATTGGATTGGTTGAAGACTTTGAATGTTTGTTTGAATAAGGGCGAGCGCATGCGAAGGGTGCCGGTTTTTCCGACCACCAGTTTTGCGTTCTGCAACTGATTGGCCGACCAGGTTAAATCAACCGTCACATCACCGCGCGCACGCAGCCCGGTGACCGAACCGGTGGCCCAGGCTGTGGGTAACGCCGGCAAAAAATGAAGTTCATGATTCTGGCTTTGCAGCAGCATCTCGGCTATGCCCGCTGTTGCGCCGAAGTTTCCGTCGATTTGAAAAGGCGGGTGATTATCCCAGAGATTGGGCAAGGTGCTTGCAGTGAGTTGATCCCCCAACAGTTTGTGAGCGCGGTCGCCATCGAGCAGGCGTGCCCACAAATTAATCTTCCATGCCTGCGCCCAGCCCGTTCCACCATCGCCACGTGCATTCAGTGAGATGCGCGCTGCCGCAAGCAATTTTTGGTCCTCAGTATTATTGATCTGGCGACCAGGGTGCAGTGCAAATAAATGGGAAACATGACGGTGGTCGTTATCAGGATCATCAAGATCCTGTTTCCACTCCTGCAGCTGCCCCCAAGAACCAATACGAACACCGGCATCCAGTTTGCGCAATGTCTGGCCGACGCGTGTTTGAAAATCCGTGTCGCCCGTTTGCTCTGCAGCGGCGTAAACATTTCGCAGCAAATCAAACACAATTTGCTGGGACATGGCGGCGGCAACGGTGAAGTCGCCCTGTTCGGGCGAATAGCTTGGCGATACGACCAGCAGGCCATCGCGTGGATCATTTACCAAGGCATCGAGCCAGAATTGCGCCGCACCTTTCATCACCGGGTAGGCACGCTCACGCAGAAAATTTTTATCACCGCTGAATAGATAATGCTCGTAATAATGCTGCGCCAGCCAGGCACCTGCTTCCGGCTGCCAAAAGGCGGTAGGCCATTCAATGACGCCGGTAAAGCCCCAGATGTTGGTATTAAGGAACAGCGTCCAGCCATCTGCGCCGAGTATTTTTTTGGCGGAGACTTTACCCGGTTCAACCAGCCCATCCACAAAATCAAACAAAGGCCCCGTCGTTTCACTCAAATTGGTGATTTCCGCCGGCCAGTAATTCATTTGCAGGTTGATGTTCACGTGGTAATCCGCATTCCACGGCGGCGTCGTTGAGTTATTCCATACGCCCTGCAAATTTGCCGGCAGTGATCCCGAGCGCGATGAGGCAATCAATAGATAGCGGCCGTATTGAAAATACAATGCTTCCAGCGCACGGTCCTGTTGCGCGTTGCCGGTGCGATAAGTGGCAAGTAATTGCGGTGTGGCGAGATCCGGTATGGTTTGCCCGATATCCAGCGTTACGCGATCAAACAGCACGCGGTAATCGGCCTGATGATCCTTCCATAATTGCTCATAGGTTTTTTGGCTGCCCCGCTCGACCGCGCGCGTTACTTTCCGGTGTGGATCATTGCCCCGATAGCGTGGATAGGACAACGCATAATTGGTACCGGCTGCGAGAATCAGGGTCGCCGCATTAGCATCGGTTACCGTTACTGCATCACCCGTATTGACCAGGCGACCACCTTCGTTGATAACACGAACCTGTGCTTCAAAAGCGAGGCGATTGTCATTCAGCCGGCCCGCGAGCGTGATGCGCCCATCACGCGCAACCGAGGTCTGCTTTCGGTTATCCGGTGTGTTGAAGCGAGCCTTGAAATGGATGTTGCCCGGTTGATCTGCGGTAAGGCGCACGACAATAACCCCGTCGGGGTAGCTGGCAAAATACTCGCGGGAATAATGTATTTCGTTGTGTGTGTAGGTCACACGCACCCGTGCACGCTGCAGATCCAGTTCGCGGCGATAATTTTTTATTTCAGCAAGAGGGGGAAAGGTGAGCTGCAGATCGCCGAAGGTCTGATAGTCGCCATAGCCGGAAATTTTATGGCCCAGCTGCTGGGCTACCGCCTCCGGCGCCATGCGGCCTTGTTCATTCAGCGTTTTACGCACCCGCGCCAGCGCCGCCCGGCGTGACTCGCGGGGCAAACCAAAATCGTAACCCTGCGTCGAGCCGGGGCCGCCGGTCCACAGAGTTTTCTCATTAAATTGAAGCGTGTCCAGCTCAAGACCGCCTTGAACAACAGCGCCCATAGCACCGTTGCCAATCGGCAGGCCCTCGCGCTCCCAATCGTTCGCCGGTGCATCAAACCAGATCCGCAGCGCTTGATCTGCCGAAGCACCCTGGGTACATGCTATGCACGCGAATGCCCAGCCAATCAGGCAGGCGATACGCAGCCGGTGATGAAGACCATCAGTCGGTGTGGCCAGGGTCAGGAACCTGCTCCACATAATTAACCTCGTTTTTATAGTTTTAAGATGTGGGAAGTGATCACTATATTAAGAATATACGCATTATTATGGTTTATATGACTTTTAGATCATATTTGAATGCTTTCACCTGTGCAATATTTATTACCTATGGAGTTTATGCAATCGATCAGTGCTCAATATCGCCCAATTGCCGCACGGGCAATCTGCAACTGAAATCGAACGCGCAATACGGCAACCACGAAATCTTTGATCGGCGTGGATGGAGGGCGGGGATAAACGGGGGAACAAGTCTGCGCCGGCAGTGCCCGCGCAGACAGAGGGTTTAGCGTTTGAGGTCCAGCAACCGGAAGTAGGCGTCCTTGGGCTGCAGCTCGCGGTCAAACAACAGCGGGTAATTGGTGCGGCCCGGGATTGGGAAATCATTAAGCCAGGTTTGTTTGTCGCTCACGCCCCACAGGGTTACGCGATCAATTTTATCCCGGTGCTTGAGGAAGATCTTGAAGAGCGCCACGTAGCGTTCACTCAGCGCTTTCTCGCCTTCAGGTGTAAGGCCGGTGATAAAAGGGTCCAGCTCAGGACGGTACTGAAAACGGGTGGCAATGTCCGCACCGGTAATGCCCCATACGGTGGGCAGCACGTCGACATCCAGCTCGGTAATGTGCACGCGCACACCCTGCTCGGCAAACGCCACAATGCTTTTTTCAAATTCCGCAAGATCTGGATGTCCGGTACTCACGTGCCCCTGCAGACCTACACCGTGAATCGGTACACCGCGTTTTTTAAAGTCTTTCAGCATCGCGACCACCGCCTCGCGCTTACCCGGCATGGCCATGTTGTAATCGTTGTAGGTCAGATGCGCTTTTGGATCGAGTTCGTGAGCGAGGTTAAACGCCCGGGCAATATAGTCCGCGCCGGTCGCCTGATACCAGGGGCTGTTGCGCCACTGGCCGTCATCTTCGATCGCTTCATTTACAACATCCCAGGTAGGGATACGGTCTTTGTAACGCTCCATCAAGGTGGTGACATGTTCGTCCATCACTTTGAACAAGGCCGTTTTGTTCAGTGGCTTGCCTTTTTTATCGAGGAATATGTCCGGCGGAACCTGGCTGTGCCAGACCAGCGTGTGGCCAACAATGTGCATCTTGTTGCGCGTGCCGAACTCAACGAACTTGTCGGCGAGATCCCACTGCCAGTTATCCAGCGTGGGCCGAATCGGTGCCCATTTCATCGCATTTTCTGCCGTCACCGCATTAAATTCCCGGGCAATCAAATTGAGCATCTTCGTGTCATTTTCGGCCAGCGTGGCTGAACTGATGGCGGTGCCGATAAGAAAATCATCGCGATAGGCGTCTTTCAATCCGGTGTCTGCCAACGCTTTTGCGAATGCTGCCTGTTTCAGTGGTGCCAAGGTGCTTAGTAGAGCGGCGGAAGCCATTAACTGGCGGCGGGAAATATTCATGAGCGTTCTCCTCGTTATTTTGGGATGAACTCTAGTATACGAGGCGGTACTTTGACAGGCGTATAACACTATTTAACCCAGGCTTAACAATGCCTGGGTCAACGTGAAAAAATGCGCGCCCGAACAACGGGCGCCTGAGATTATTTAAAACGCGCCTCGATCCAGGCGAGGTAATCGGTGATAAACCGCTGCAGCCGGCTCTTCACCTTTTCGTCGGTTAACAAGCCCGCGTCGGAAAAAGCCTCGTGTGCCACCGGCACCATGAGTTCCGGCGCTGGATAAGCTTCCGCCAGAACAGCGGCGAGAACCTGTTTCAGCTGCCCTTGCGCGCGAACACCGCCCGTAGGACTTTTGGAGGCACTCATGATAGCCACGGGCTTATGGGCCAGGACCGACTTGTACGCGGGCCGCGACAGCCAGTCCAGCGCATTCTTCAGGCCACCGGGCAGTGCGTAGTTATATTCCGGAGTAGCGATCAACAAACCATCGGCCGCCGCTACGGCTTCTTTCAGCCGTATTACCGGGGCGGGTTTGTCATCACCGTCGATATCTTCGTTATACATAGGCACCTCAGCTATGGGCACCAGCTCCAGCGTTACACCTGCGGGTAAAGCCTGTTCTGCTGCGTGCAACAATGCGGTGTTAAGTGAGCCCTTACGCAGGCTCCCACTGATCGCGATCAATTTCATAGGTATGTTCCTTCCATAAATAAAAAGCCACAGGCTGGTAGCCTGTGAATAAAAATGCAACCCGATCCGGGTACTTTACGGGGTCACCAATCGAGCGAATCCCCTGCCGCTGGCATAGCTGTTGCTCACTGTTTACTGATGCACCCCCACAGGGCGGAAAACTCAGTCCATCTGTACTTTTTTCTTCACAGCAAAGACGCGCGCGCACCATGATTGCACACAAGGGTTTATTTTCTGCACCTTCCGCCAGCACTCATACAGAGGTCTTCGACCAGTTCTGTGCACTCTATCGCCAGAAACAGGATGCCCTCAACCTGACCCGGCAACTTATCCAGCTGATCAAAGCGGTTCAACGTCATCGTGGCATGAGCATGGCGCTCCTGGGTGGCAACGCGGTTTTCCGGGAAGAGTTCAGGCGCTTGCAGTTACAACTGGAGCGCCGATTTATGTCACTGCAAAGTTTTGCCGCGCACAACGCGAGACTTCTATCCGGCTGGGATCAGGAAAACCTGCACAGCGCCTGGGTCACGATCAGCCGCGACTGGCAGCAGGACTCGGTCATCGACAACTACGAATTGCATTGCCATCTGATCGAACAATTACTGAATATGCTCGCCACACTGGCGAAGCAACTGGAGCAACCTGCCTCAACCTTAGTTGAGTCTTCCGCTACGCTAACGCTCACCCCGGTCGACACAGTCCGCCACCCCAACCGCTTTCGTCATCTGGAAGTACTGCACTTTTCCTTACGGCTCATGCCGGCCGTGGTGGAGCAGATCGGCCGCATCCGCGCCCTCGCCACTTACGCGGCCGCTATTGGTCAATGCGACAGTCATCACGACAGCAAGTTGCGTTATGTTATTCAGTGCACACGGGTCAACAATGAAAAACTGCGCCATCAGGCCAAGCGTCTTGCAGGAATTTTGGAAAAGGACATTAGTTTGCTGGGCCAGCTGAAAAGTTACGAAATTAAACTGATGTTCCTGCTCAGCATGGTAGAGAACGAGGTACTGCACGGCGGAGCCATCACTACTGACAGCAATCGCTTATTCACCGTTGCCACCGACATTATGGATGTCTATCTCACCGTTATTGAGGATGGAGTTGGATTGATCACTCACTGGCACGAAGCCGATATTGAAAACTGGTTACAGATGAGTTGAACTCACCATTCCAGCCCTTCCCCGCCGCGTTTCCCACTTTGCCCTAAATCGCCTATGTGCAGTGCCGTGCGTAGAAAAAATGAGTGCTTGCCTTACCAGACGCAATACCTACAATAGCCCGCAAACTTTTTCAATTTCAGGTGGTACCCATGGCAAACCGGTTGTTGTTGGCAAGCGGATTCTTGTTTTTCGTCCTATGTGCTCAAGCTCAGACCTCTGCAACAGACATTACCATTCCGCCTCCTGATCTTAACGAATGCCTGCGTTCCAGCGTGACCGGCGCAGCGGATGACATGTCCGTTGAACAACTTAAAACTGCCTGCCGGCTCCTGCTGGAAAGAAAGGTGCTGTCACAGACCGAGGAGCTGGAAACAGAAACCCTTTCGACCGAACCAAAAGCTGAACGGCGGGCACTCAATGAGCGAATGGCGATTGAAGCATTGAATCGCACCAACCGTTTTACGCTTACGCCCCATCGCCGCAATTACATCATGCTCGCCAGCTACAAGGATGACCCCAATAACGAACCTTACGTGGCCGCTGATAATCAGCTGCAAAACCTGCGTCACACAGAAGCAGAATTTCAACTAAGCATTAAGATTCTGCTGCGCGAAGGAATTTTTGATGACAACGGCCACCTGTTTCTGGGTTATACCAACCAAGCCTTCTGGCAAGTCTACAACCGGGACATTTCCGCACCTTTTCGCGATACCAATCATCAACCCGAATTGATCCTGAGCTTCACGAATGATTGGGAGATTTTTGGGTTCCGCAACGTGCTGAACGAAGGCATTCTCAATCACCAGTCCAACGGTCAGAGCGGCGAGTTATCGCGCAGCTGGAATCGCCTGATGTTTAATACCGTGTTCGAGAAAGAAAACTTTGTTTTTTCTTTTACGCCCTGGTATCGATTGCCAGAGGATAAGCAGGATTATCCTGGCGATCCGCGCGGCGATGACAACCCTGATATTGAAAAGTACATGGGCAATTTTGAATTCAATGCAGCTTACAAACGTAAACAGAACATCTTCAACATGATGCTGCGTAACAATCTGCGCAGCGATAATAAAGGGGCGGTGGAGCTGGGCTGGAGCTTTCCGGTATCGCACCGCTCGCAGACCATTCGTGGTTACATAAAATATTTTAATGGTTATGGTCAGTCCCTGATTGATTACGACGACCACGCGCAAGCCATCGCGTTAGGGTTTTTATTTACGGATTTGTTTTAGCTGCTCCCTCTCCGGCATCTGCCAACCGGATTTCATTGCGACGGGTTACACCGTAATTTAGCGTCGCAATGAAAACTGTTTCATTCGTTCGGGTTATTTTTGCTTACAAAATTTAACGCAACAGAACGCTGCTGCGAACGTTGTTTGGCGCGACGAACGCGCTAGTCTTTACGTGGATTTCGCCAGCAAAAATTTTTTAAGTGCGATACAAGAAACACTGGCGCTACTTCACATCTCACGGTATAACTGTCGGGCTTTAACCACGGCTGGGCGTCGCATTTGTTATCCATACACAATCCTGACGGGACACAAGATGTCACTCCTGCATATTAAGTTGCTGTTGCACGCACGTTGTTTTCGTGTGAAACGCCGACCCTTCTTTACTGACCCACCTCTGGCTGGCAGAGCTGCCTCATTGCACTAACTATCGTCAGCTTTTCGACTGACCGGATATTCTTTTGCCTCCAGGGAGTGTTGTCTCCATGACACTACTGCTCGTTATTTTTTTGCCGTTGCTCGGGGCCTGTCTGCCTCTGCTACTGGAACGCTACGGCCGTACACTGTGTGCTTTTTCGGCATCCCTCGCACCGCTGATTGCCCTCGGCCTGCTGATCTACCACCTGCCGATTATCTTTGCGGGCGAGACGGTGTTTTATCATCAGGAGTGGCTGCCGCTCCTGGGCATGAACCTGAGTTTACGGCTCGATGGGCTGGGGATGATGTTCGGGTTGTTAATCACCGGTATCGGACTGCTGGTTATCCTCTACGCGCGCTATTACCTCGCTGAAAACGACTCGCTCGGCAAACTCTACGGCCTGTTACAGATTTTTATGATGGCGATGCTGGGCATCGTGTTGTCCGACAATATCCTGCTGATGTTTGTGTTCTGGGAGTTAACCAGCCTCAGTTCTTTTCTGCTGATCAGCTACTGGTCGATCAAATCTGATGCCCGCAAGGGCGCGCGCATGGCACTGATGATTACCGGGGGTGGTGGCCTGGCGTTGCTGGCGGGTGCTCTGTTGCTGGGCAACATCGTAGGCAGTTTCAACCTGAGCGTGATCCTTGCGTCAGGCGATATTATCCGCGCACACAGTTTGTATCCGGTGGCCCTGATTCTGGTGCTACTGGGGGCATTTACTAAATCGGCTCAGTTTCCCTTCCACTTCTGGCTGCCGCACGCCATGTCTGCGCCCACACCGGTGTCAGCTTATCTGCACTCCGCCACCATGGTGAAAGCGGGGGTCTTTCTCCTGGCCCGCATGTATCCGGCCCTGGCGGGTACTGATCTGTGGTTTTATATCGTTACTGCTACGGGCCTGACCACGCTGGTCTTTGGTGCCTACACTGCCCTCTTTAAGCATGATCTTAAGGGCCTTCTGGCGTTTTCCACCATCAGTCACCTGGGGCTGATCACCATGCTGTTCGGGTTGAACAGCCAGCTCGGAGCCATTGCCGGGCTGTTCCACATCATCAATCACGCGACCTTCAAGGCCTCGCTGTTTATGGCAGCGGGAATTATTGATCATGAAACCGGCTCGCGTGATATGCGGCGGATTAACGGCATGTGGCGTTACATGCCGGTGACGGCAACGGTGGCCATGGTAGCGGCGTCTGCCATGGCCGGTGTGCCGCTGCTCAACGGTTTTTTAAGCAAGGAAATGTTCTTTGCCGAAACCCTGCACCTGGAAACCCTGGGCCACTTTGCCTGGACGGTGCCGCTGCTGGCCACGCTTGCCGGTATTTTTGCCGTGGCTTATTCCTATCGTTTTATCCACGACGTGTTCTTCAACGGCGAGCCGGTCGACCTGCCAAAGTTTCCACCCCACGAAGCACCGCCTTATATGATCGTGCCCATGGCGGTTCTGGTGATTCTGTGCGTGCTGGTCGGCACGCTCCCTAATTTCACTGTGGCGCCCTTTCTGGAGGCCGCCAGCCTGGCGGTCATTGGAGCGGACATCCCCCACTACAAGATCGCCATCTGGCACGGTTTCAACCTGCCACTGATGATGAGTTTCATTGCACTGGCTGGTGGCCTGCTGCTGTACTACCAGCGTAAGGGGCTGTTTGCGTTTTACGAACGGCAATACCGGCGCGATGAGAAAATCGTGTTCGAAGCCCGGGTGCAACGCAGCGTGCGCATGGCCCAGGCCTTCACCACGCGCTTGGAAAATGGTTCCTTGCAGCGCTATATGGCGTTATTTGTGGGCATGGCGATAGTCGCCGCCGGGACTGAATTATGGCCGCTGGCCAGTTTCACCGGCAGTGTGGCCGTTGCTCCGGTTGATGGTGTAAGCGTGCTGGCGACTCTGGTGCTGATCGTCGGCGCGATCGGTACCGTCATTATTCACCACAACCGTTTTGCTGCCTTGTTGATGCTGAGCGTGGTGGGTCTGATCGTCGCGCTGATCTTTGTCCGCTTCTCCGCACCGGATCTGGCGCTGACGCAATTGTCGGTGGAGGTGGTCACCATTGTGCTGATGATGCTGTCCCTCTACTTTTTGCCCCAGGTCAGCCCCAGCGAATCCAGCAGGCTACGGATCAGCCGTGACATCCTGCTCGCCGGTGGGGGAGCGCTGGGGATGGGTCTGCTTACCTGGGCGGTGCTTACGCGCCCCTATGAAACCATCGCAAATTATTATCTGGCCAACAGCGTCAGCGGCGGTGGGGGAACCAACGTGGTAAACGTGATCCTCGTGGATTTCCGCGGTTTCGATACGCTGGGAGAAATCACGGTATTGGCCATCGCCGCCGTGGGCATTTTTGTCATGCTGCGCGGACTGCAGCTCTCTGTGCCTAATTCGGATGGTAGTGGGCGCGTCTGGTCAAAAGACCCTCATCCGCCCATCCTCATGGTGTTAGCACGTATTCTTTTGCCTCTGGCCCTGCTGGTGTCGTTCTATATCTTCCTGCGTGGACACAATTTACCGGGTGGCGGGTTTATCGCAGGTCTCATCACCAGTGTGGCGCTGATTCTGCAATATATGGCCAGCGGTACCGACTGGGTACACCAGCGGCTCAGCTGGTCATACCGCCGCGTTGCCGCAGGCGGGGTGTTGCTGGCGGCGGCGACCGGCCTGGCGAGCTGGATATTCGGCTACCCCTTCCTCACGTCCACCTTTACTCATGTTCATTGGCCTATCGTGGGCGAGTTTGAGCTCGCCTCAGCCATGGCGTTTGATACCGGGGTGTACATCACCGTGGTAGGGGCGACCCTCGTGATCCTGTCCAATCTGGGCAAGCTGGCCCAGACCAGCTATGACACGCCTGCATCAACAACCGCAACCACACCAGAGGAGGCTCCATGGAAGCCCTGATTTCGCTCATTATTGCTGTGCTAACCGGTTGTGGAATCTATCTGATGCTGCGTGGCCGTACCTTTCCGGTCATCATCGGGCTGACCTTACTCTCTTACGCCGTCAACCTGTTCATCTTCGTGATGGGCCGCCTGCAGAGCGGCGCACCGGCCGTGATCGGCGCAGGCGACACTTATACCGATCCTCTGCCCCAGGCTTTGGTGTTGACGGCCATCGTAATCGGCTTCGCCATGACGGCCTTTTTGCTGGTTCTGGCGCTGCGCGCCCGCGCTGATCTCGGTAACGATCATGTCGATGGCCGTCCGGCGACGGAGGAT
The DNA here is from genome assembly GCA_964448175.1 of uncultured Cellvibrionaceae bacterium. Classification (GTDB taxonomy): domain Bacteria; phylum Pseudomonadota; class Gammaproteobacteria; order Pseudomonadales; family Cellvibrionaceae; genus Cellvibrio. The sequence goes on from CAYUVQ010000068.1 coordinate 12,739, forward strand.
GAGGCGCAATGAACCACCTGATTACCCTGCCGATCCTTCTACCGCTGTTAACCGGCCTGTTGCTCCTGCTGGTGCCGGAGCAGCGCCGGATGCTCGGTCACCTGCTGAGCCTGCTCAGTGCGGCTCTGCTGACCCTGGTGACCCTGCAGTTACTGTTTACCGCCAACACCGGTGAACTGGTGGTGTATGCCTTGGGCAACTGGGCGCCGCCGTTCGGAATCGTGCTGGTGCTGGACCGCCTGAGTGCGGTGCTGCTGGTACTCACCAGTACGCTGACATTCTTCAGCCTGCTCTACACCACCGCCGACAAAGTGCCCCAGGGCGGGCAGTCGTATCACAGCCTGACCCACTTTCTGGTGCTGGGCGTCAACGGCGCCTTCCTGACCGGCGACATTTTCAACCTGTTTGTGTTCTTTGAAATCCTGCTGCTGGCTTCCTATGCCCTGCTTCTGCAGGACAAGGGCGCGGCGCGGGCCAGGGCCGGCCTGCATTACGTGGTGTTGAATCTGGCCGGCTCGGCGCTCTTCCTGATTGCCGTAGCGATTCTCTATGGCCTGACCGGCACACTCAATATGGCAGACATGGCCCAGCGGGTCGCCCAGGTGGACTCGGCAGACGCGCCGCTGGTGGCCGCCGCCGCGATCCTGCTGTTACTGGTCTTCGGCCTTAAGGCGGGGATGGTGCCCCTGTATTTCTGGTTGCCCCGCACTTACGCCTCGGCCAGTGCGCCAGTGGCGGCACTGTTCGCCATCATGACCAAGGTCGGCGTGTACACCATCATCCGTGTTTACACGCTGATCTTCGGCGATGAAGCCGGCGCACTGGCCAATCTGATCTTGCCTTGGTTATGGCCGCTGGCGCTGATCACGCTGGTGCTTGGATTTATTGGCGCACTGGGTGTGCAGGAGCTGCGGGTACAGATCGCTTACCTGGTAATTATCTCAGTCGGGACGCTCCTTGCCGGGGTGGCTATTAATAGCGAAGTCGCCCTGGGCGCAACGATTTTTTATTTGCTGCATTCCACCTGGATCTCGGGCGCACTGTTTTTACTGGCGGACCTGATCGTGCGCCAGCGTGGCGCAACAGCGGATCAGATCATCGCCGGCCCCAAATTGCGGCAACCGCTGCTGCTCGGCAGTCTCTTCTTCGCCTGTGCCGTCAGCGTGATCGGCATGCCACCTCTGAGTGGTTTTATCGGTAAGGCGCTCATCCTGCAGGCCGCCACCGGTGTTCAAGCTGTGTGGCTGTGGATCACTGTGCTGACCGGCAGCCTCGCCGTGCTGACCGCCCTCAGCCGCAGTGGCAGCACGATCTTCTGGCGCACGGAAGAGCGCGTGGAAGAGGCGCCCAAAGCCGATGTCTGGTCGCTGCTGGCTATCTCCGGTTTGATTGGTTTCAGCTTTGCATTAATGATCTGGGGCAATTACGCCATTGAGTACACGCGGGGTATCGCTGAGCAGGTGATGAATCCCAGCCACTATATTGATGCGGTGTTGAATCACCGCCCGCTGCAAGGAGATTGATCATGAGTCGCCTCACCAACGAACAATCGACCCGCCCGCAACCTCACAATTCCTCAGCCCGTGTACGGGGTCCGCGCACTATGAGCCGCTGGCTGCCCCACCCGGCCCTGAGTGTGTTCATGTGGGCACTGTGGCTTTTGCTGGTAAATGAATTCAGCGCAGGCCATATCGTGCTGGGCGCGATCCTGGCTTGGCTGATCCCGTTCCTGACCCACGCCTTCTGGCCCGAAACCACAACGCTGCGCAAACCCCTGCTGGCCATCCGCTTTGTGCTGCTGGTGCTGTGGGACATCGTCATAGCCAACGCTGTACTGGCCCTGCGCGTCCTCGGCCCCACCAAAAAATTGCAGCCCGCTTTTATGACGCTGCCGCTGGATGTGAAAGAAGATTTCACCATCACCCTGCTGGCCAGCACGATCTCACTTACCCCCGGAACCGTTTCCGCCGATTTGAGTGCGGATCGCAGCGCGTTGCTGATTCATATCCTGCACGTCGATGACATAGATACATCCATTACCGAATTAAAACGGCGCTATGAAACACCATTGAAGGAGATCTTCGAATGCTCATGACCATCATCCCTGTGGCGATGCTGATGATCAGCATCGCTATCGCACTCAACCTGTGGCGTTTGACCATCGGTCCATCACTGCCTGATCGCATCCTGGCGTTGGACACCATGTATATAAACACCATCGCCCTGTTAATTTTGTATGGCATTTACCAAGGCTCACCCATTTATTTTGAAGCTGCCTTATTGATTGCCGTGATGGGTTTTGTGGGAACGGTCGCGTTATCAAAATATTTATTGCGCGGCGACATCATCGAATAGTAGAGGTAACACTGTGGAAAATTTTTCATTTGTTGAATTAATAATTTCGCTGCTTTTACTTAGCGGCGCCAGCTTTGCATTGATCGGCTCCATCGGCCTGGTGCGCCTGCCGGATTTCTACATGCGCCTGCACGGCCCCGCCAAAGCAACTACCCTCGGCGTTGGCGGTGTACTGCTCGCCTCTATGGTGTTCTTCAGCACCCGCGGTGAAGGACTCAGTCTGCACGAATTAATGGTGACGCTGTTTCTTTTTATCACCGCCCCCGTGAGCGCCCATATCGTTGCCAAGGCTGCGCTGCATATCAAGCTGCCTTATCTGGAGCGGACGCAGGGAAAGCCGTGGCAGTAGCGTTGCTTTATTCTTTCACCTGTAGCTTGATCGGTGAGACTGCCGGGACGGCTTTATGAGATTACCGAATACACCGAGGGAACCTCTGCAACCCGCTCGAACCACAAGCTCCCCGCATCCCCCAACAGATGCTATATTGCGGCTAGTCCTTACAAGCTACTGATGACTTTTTCATTATCGCCGCACCAGTGAGTGCGCATATTAATGCTGAGGCGGCGCGGGGTATCAGAGCATTATCTTGAGCGAATGCGGGGCGCCCTGGCAATAAGGTCTGGTTTTAAGTGATGTGGGCTGGATGCTGGACGTTAATCGAAGACCCCGAAAATGTCTAACACCATCAGCAGGATCATGACCGAAGTCGAGACTGATAGCAGAATCCAGAAAACTCGCCCCAATATTCGGTCAAGGAGACTGGTGTTCTCATACAGCGCCTTGTAATCCGCTGCCAGAAAAGAAAGCGGTGACTGACTGAATTTATCCCTAAACCACTTGGGTGCCGACAATGCACTGGCGACATTGAATATGTCATAACCACTCGCAAACTCAGTACCCAGCTTACCTTTCATAGCCGGATTTTTCCTTAGCTTGCGGACGGTTACTTGCCCAAAGATCAGAAAAAGAACCCAAGCAATAAACATACCCGACATTGCTAATGCAAAAATAGTAGACTCCAGTTCTTTCATAAGCCAAGCCGCTTCATAATGTTGTCATACATTGAGCCTGAACTATTCTTGACATAATTATTCATACCGATAGATGCTGTAGCAGCAACTCCTACAACTATTGCACCTCCAACTACTAACCCGACCCAACCCACTGGTGTAGCCATCATCAGAAGGCGGCCCCAGCCTTTGCAGTAATGGTTCCAGTAACTGCGCTTGCGGCAAAACTACTAGACTCAATAAATAAATCACGCTCCCACTCCCCGCCAGCCTGATAGCTGTTCTGGATATTCCCGATCCGACCCCCAAAATCAATCACGGCTAAACCATTTCCTAAAAACTTGGCGTGCTGGGTAAATTTAACGAGATTACTCGCCTGGACCTGACTGGTTACGTTGAGTGAGACAAAATTTCTGCTGCTGTCAGCAATATTTGTTGCTCGGTGTGCGCTGGTGAGGGGCGTTCCCCGGCGGGATTTTACTTGCCCATTTACTGCCATGAGTTCATGGCGGAACTGCATTTGCATTTTCTCGAATGCCAGATGAGCTTTTCGTTTAGCCAAAGCTCTTGCAGCGGGTGAAGATTTTAAAGCCGACCGATATTCCATCAGAGCATCTTGATAATTTTTAACCGCTCCAGCAAAACCACCCAGGCGTTCCGGGAAAATAAACGCCGGGAATTTAACGCCATGAATACGGAATAACAAGGACCAATTTCGCATAAACTCCACAATATTGTCAGCTTATAGACCGGAGTCATTCAAAGCGTGCGACCGGGCCACCCTCCTTTTAACAGCTTTTCTAGGACCACATTGTCGGCTGCCAATCTCCATTCACCGCCTGTTTTTGCGTCGTTCTTCCACCTTACCCAACGACCGCAACTTGCCACGACGAACCAAAAAACCAGGTCTATGTGTGGCAAATTACACAACTTTCTGCGCTATCTCCAGTCAAGAAATAG
>CAYUVQ010000069.1:0-16973 GCA_964448175.1 uncultured Cellvibrionaceae bacterium
GGGACAGTAACACTGGGAGTCACAACATTAGCCGCATAGCCGCCATCGCTAGCTCCCACCTCCACAATATAGGTGTTGCCTTCTGCACGACTGGTGTAAGAAGTCAGGTCATCCAGATTCAGTATAAGACGGGTTCTACCTTCCGTAGTCAGTACCATGGCGCTTTGGCCATTATCAAAGGACAACGGATAACGACGCTCCTTCAGCGCACTGACCACCTGCGGAAAGTCCAACACGATACGCGCGGGCCGTTCAATGGTGTAGCCAGCTGGCTCAGGCGGCGGCCCCGAGAAAGTCATTCTGACTTCAAATCGCTCGCCCGGAAGTTCAGCAAAACGAATATCATCAAGCGTATTTGCCCAAGCTACAGGTGCTAACAGACAAACGAGTAATAAGGCTATTTTTCGCATTTTTAACCCCAATGAGAACAAAGCACCCATGATGGTTTATTCCTTTTCTTCTAATTTGATAATTCTGGGACGCTCAACCCAACCGTTTGCGCCATCAGAGACAATTTCGAGCACTTCGAGCTGTGCGCGATCCGCAGTAATGATCTTGCCGTGGTTTTTGCCCATGTAATTGCCGACGGTGACTGAATGTACACCACCCTGCCCATCATCAATTAAGGCCCAGAGCCGTCCTGACTTCGTCAGCGTTCCCACCATTCTCAAGCCGGCAATGTTAAAACTCTCGAGATATTCGCGCTCGCGATTCATATCAGGCTCAACCGTCCGGCCACCTTTAATCGACGCTTTGTCTTCTTCCCGTATGGGGCGATCAAACGGACTGCGCAATGTCATTGCGCTATAGGCAAATGGACGGTAGGGGCGGAACGCTGGAAGCGGTTCAATCTGGCCCTGCGGGCGCCGCTTGGTTTCGGCCATAAAGTCGTGCAGGTCCTGGTGCTGGGACGAAGAGTCACAGGCAGTCAGAAAAAGCACACACATTCCCGAGATGAGAGCATAAGAAATTTTTTTCATTCCTATTGCTCCTGCGACTTGTAGCGATAGGTTTTGGCAGAGATTTTCATTGCCAGCTCCGCACTATCTTTTTTGCGAGTGATTGAATAATCATGCAGCGTCACGATACGAGGCATCCCGGCTACACCACTGACAAAACCACCCAGATCATGATATCCACCCTCAACATCAATACTGATGGGCAGCTCGATGTAGTATTCCGCAGCGCGCTCTGCTTCCAGCTTGATACTGTTGATGGTCAACCCGCTTTCTGAGCCACGTGTGTCTATATCTTCAAGTAACCCCGGCACTTCGGTGTCAGTTGGCAAACGAGACAACAGCGAATCAAACGTGGTTTTCATTTCAACCATCTGCGCCCGGTAAGCTTCCAGGTTCGCTGCTTCAAAACTCTTTTTACGAAAAGACTCTTTTAATGTAGCTTCTTTTTTAACGATGGTTTCAAGCTGCATATTCAGATCTTTAATCCATACGTAATAAGTTGCCGCAAACACTACCGCGATCAACAGCACCGCCACGAAAATTTTTGCTGGCGCAGGCCAGACGCCCATTTTCTCAAAATCAATATCGTTTACATCAAAGTTTTGGAGCTGTTCTCTGAATTCTGCAAATGACATGTTATTTACCCTCCTCATTTGCAGCCGCATCAGCCTGATCCTGCGGAGCAGATGTGCGCACAGTCATCTTGAATGAATTGGCTTGCTCACCTTCTGCGGGCGCGGCAGTTACCGATGTCAGATTGGGAGACGTAAACCAATCGGACTGATCGAGATTACGCATCAGACTGGAGACGCGGTTGGTCGATTCAGCAATACCTTCAATACGGATGGTATCTCCGACGCGCACCACAGAACTCAGATGAACTCCATCGGGAACCGCACGTACAAGATCATCAAAATACCGCACGATAACAGGGCGAGTACCCTCCAGATCCTGAATCACTCTGATACGTGTCAGCAAGTCGTCACGCACTTTTTTGAGCTCAGCAATTTCCTGCACCTGTTTTTCCAGAGCGGCAATTTCAGTCTCCAGTAGACGGTTACGTGAGTTCTGATTTTCTATGGCTGACTCGACGCTGGAAATCCACACGTAAGCCAGCAGTGCCGACAGGATAAAAACACCAATCAATACCGCAACGAATTGATCTTTCTTTTCTTTACGGTAGGCTTCGCGCCAGGGTAATAAGTTAATCTTTGCCATTAGTCGAAACTCCTCATTGCCAAGCCTGTGGCAATCATCAACGAAGGAGCATCATTGGCCAGCGCTACTGCGTTAACGCGCGATGATACCGACATGCCGGCAAAAGGATTGGCGACCACCGTCTGAGTACCCAGCTTCTCCTCAATCAAGCCAACCAATCCGTCCATCGATGCCACCCCACCCGCAAGGATGATGTAATCAACATCGTTGTACTGACTGGCAGAGAAGAAGAACTGCAGTGAACGGGTTACCTGTTGAACAACAGCCTCTTTAAAAGGACCCAGGACTTCAGATTCATAATCATCCGGCAAACCGCCCTGCTTTTTTGCCAGACCAGCCTCTTCCATTGATAAACCGTAACGCCGCTGGATCTCCTCGGTGAGCTGTTTACCCCCGAAAAGCTGTTCGCGGGTATAAACCGTTTTTCCGTCAACGAGGACACTGAGGGTCGTCATCGTAGCGCCTACATCGATTATCGCGACAACCTGCCCGTCCTGATCTTCCAGTTGATCCGCGATTAGCTCGTAGGCGCGCTCCATACTGTAGGCTTCGACATCTACTTTTTCCGGAGTCAGATCAGCAAGCTCAAGCACGTTTGCGCGCATCTCAACGTTTTCACGCCGACAGGCAGCCAGCAATACTTCAACCTGATCAGGATTACGAGGAGATTCGCCTTGAACTTCGAAATCGATAGCTACTTCTTCGAGGGGGAAGGGAATATATTGATCAGCTTCGAGGGAAATCTGTGTTTCCATCGCATCGTCACTTAACCCGGCCGGCATATCGATCACCTTGGTGATCACCGCTGAACCGGCCACAGCGACCGCTGCGTGTTTCAGCTTGGTCTTGGATTGTTTGACCATCGCTTTAATGACCTCGGCGACAGCCTCCTGGTCATTGATATTCTTCTCAACCACGGCGTTTGGTGGTAAAGCTCTGACGGCATAAGTCTCGACACGATAGCGATCACCGTGACGGGTTAATTCAAGCAATTTAACCGACGTTGAACTGATATCCAGCCCCAACACTGGTTTAGCTTTTTTCTCGAGAAAGCCTAAGATGCCCATTTTTCTATCTATATCCGTAACTTAGACGCTGTTTATGTTATAGCACTTTAACTTAAGCCTGCAACAAACCAGCTGATATGTAAACAGGGAAAAAGCCCGTATAATGCCCGCCACTTGTCGCAAAACTCCTAACTCATTAATTCCGTTAGAAAAAATGCCTATTAAAAAATCCTGGTTGAAAGCCTTTTTTTGGTTGTTACTTTCCGGCTTCAGCGTTACTTTGGTGACACTGGCTGGCATGTATCTCTACTTGAGTCCTAACCTGCCGTCGGTTGAAACGTTAAAGCAAGTTAAATTACAGACCCCTTTGCGTGTTTATTCAAGGGACAATCAATTAATTGGTGAATTTGGCGAACAGCGTCGCACCCCTCTCTCCTTCGAACAGCTTCCTCCCTTATATATCAAAGCCTTACTTGCCGCCGAAGACGCCGAATTCTACGACCATCATGGCGTTTCGTTAAAAGGCCTGTTGCGAGCAGGTTCACAATTATTGCAAACAGGCCAAATCCAGTCCGGCGGCAGCACCATCACAATGCAGCTGGCACGCGATTTCTTCCTCACCCGCAAACAAGTATTTTCCAGAAAGTTCAATGAGATACTTCTTTCTTTCCAAATTGAGCGCCAGCTCACAAAAGAAGAAATACTTGAGCTGTTCAGCAATAAAATGTTCTTTGGTAATCGTGCCTATGGCTTACAGGCTGCCGCCCAGATTTATTACGGCAAGGATGCTAGTGAGCTCTCACTAGCGCAGTACGCTACTATCGTCGGCAGTTTGAAGGCTCCTTCCGCCTACAATCCCCTTGCCAACCCGCAACGGGCGCTGGTTCGGCGCGACTGGATTATTGGGCGCATGTTAAAGCTGGGCTATATCGACCAAGCCACTCACGATGCCGCGCTTAACGAACCTATCTACACCACCTATCACGGTCTCACATTGGATCTTTATGCCCCTTACGTCGCCGAACTTGCGCGCAAAGAGGTGTTTGATCGATTTGGGGAAAACGCTTATAACGACGGATATCGGGTGTATACCAGCGTCGACAGCACCATGCAGGCGAGCGCTCAAGCTTCCGTAATCAGCGGCTTGCTCAGCTACGATCAGCGTCATGGTTATCGCGGCCCGGAGCAGCGCTTCGAACCTTCAACATCGGACGACTTCAGTGATTGGCGAGAAAAACTGCGGGATGTTCCGAATTTCGGCGGACTCGAGGCAGCAGCTGTTACCGAAGTGGCCGAGCAGTCAATCAAGGCAATGACCAGCTCAGGCGAGATTATTGAGCTGGGATGGGAGCAAGGACTATCCAGCGCTCGCCCTTATATTACTGAGGATCGACGCGGACCAGCCCCTGCAACAGCAGGAGACTTCCTCCATTACGGCGACGTCATCCGTATCGCCCGCGACACGGAAGGTGCCTGGCGCCTCAGCCAGGTTCCGGCTGTCCAGGGCACCTTGGTAGCTCTGAACCCACAGGATGGCGCCATTCTCGCGCTGGTAGGTGGCTTTGATTTTCGTCAAAGCCACTTCAATCGCGCCGTTCAGGGCGCCCGGCAACCAGGTTCTGCTTTTAAACCCTTTTTCTATACGGCCGCTCTTGAGAATGGTTTTACTCCCGCCTCGATCATCAACGATGCCCCCATCGTAATTGAAGACACCGCTACGGGGTCATCGTGGCGCCCGGAGAACGACGACGGCAAGTTCTCCGGCCCGGTCCGCCTGCGCCAAGGGCTGTATCGGTCTCGCAACCTCGTCTCGATTCGCCTGTTACGTAGCCTGGGGCTGGATAAAGCACTTGCCAGTCTGGAACGCTTCGGCTTCGATAAATCTCAGTTTCCCCGCGACCTTACTCTGGCTCTGGGTACCCACGAATTGACACCACTGCAAATGGCTACTGGCTATGCCACCTTTGCCAACGGCGGCTTCAAAATTGAACCTCACCTTGTCACCCGCATTGAAGATGCGTCAGGCAAGGTTATTTATGAGGCGCAGCCCGCTATCGTTTGCAAAGAGTGTGAGCAGGCAGAGGCCGCGCGGCAGGCCGCAGCCTTATTAGAGGCTCTTCCTGACGAAGAGTCAGGTTACGTTCCTTTCGAGCAGTCGCTGGCCGCCGAGATTCTTCCGCAACCTATTGATACCACTCGCTATGCACCACGCATTATTGAAGAGCGTGTGGCTTACATCATTGATTCCATGCTGAAAGACGTTATTACCATGGGGACGGGGCGATTAGCGCGCAAACTCGACCGCAGCGACATCGGCGGTAAGACCGGCACCACCAATGGCCCACGAGACACCTGGTTCGCAGGATACAACCCCGACGTTGTGACAGTTACCTGGGTGGGCTTCGATCAGAACACGCTTCTGGGGCGCACCGAATATGGTGGCTCAGCTGCCTTACCGATCTGGATCGATTTTATGCGTACCGCGCTGGAGGGAGTGGAAGAAAAAACGGTACCGCAACCTAACGGCATCGTCACCGTCCGCATAAACCGTGATACCGGCGCACGCGCTCAACCGGGAGATCCAGACGCTATTTTTGAAATCTTCCGCGTCGAAGAGGCGCCCCAGGCGGGTGACAGCATGTCGCCCGGCATAGAACAGCCAGCCGATGAAGTATTACCGGAAGAGTTGTTTTAGAAGAGTTGGTTTACTAGTCAGCTAATTTGAAACAGGATATTTTTCAAGCATCAGAGGATGACGCACCTGCATTTGGAGCGGTTTAAACCCCCGCTTGCGCTGAAACTCACTGGCGCGGTTGCTCAACCAACCGCGCACTTCAACTTGTTGCCCCACCCAGGATTGCCACTGGGCCTCCGGAAAGTAATGCCGATCCTGCTGCGCGATTTTTAGCACAATCGGCCCATCTAGTTCGATCCAGATATCGCGCAAAACCGTTACTTTAGTGACCTTGCCTTTAACACGACGAAAACCGGTTTGGTCGAGGCTAGCATCTGCCGCGGATTGCAACTGCCACCCTTTCTCCCGCCAAATGCCCCGGTTCAGCTGGCGAGCACGGGCTTCCTGCCGTGCCAGACATTTCACCTCGCTTAAATTAGGCGGAACCACCACCTGTAACGCCAAGCCACGCTCGAGCAAATGCGCCGCCAGACTCTGCCGCTGGGCGTTATACACATGAGCGAGCATCCGCCCGTAGCGATCAGTCTGGTCACGATCATAGACCAGATGAACCTGCTGCTGCGCAGGAAGAAACTCGCGGCTTGCAGCCGAGGCTTCCGCCCCCAAAGCCTCCCCCGCCTGACCTTTGCGCGCCACTTCCGGGGTATTAATACCCAGCACCCTGATCCGCCGGCCGTCCTGTAAGCGCAGCGTATCACCATCCACCACCTGCGCGAGCCGTACCGTTTCATCAACGCGGACGGCGGGGCAGCCAGCCTGAACCAGAATGGGAAAAACAAAAGCCCAAACAAAAACGCCGAAAGCAAAGGCTTTCGGCGTTTCTGGAAGTTGTTTTCCCGACAAGAGGCGAGAAAGCATCATCGGTCTTACTTCTTACCACCAATACGGCTGCTGAAGCGCTTGGTGAAGCGATCAATACGACCACCAGTATCTACCATCTTCTGCTTACCGGTATAAAACGGATGGCATTCGTTGCAGACGTCGACGTGGAAATCTTTGCCCAATGTAGAGCGGGTCTTGAATGTGTTGCCACAGCTGCAGTTAACAGCTATTTCAGCGTATCCGGGATGAATTTCTGGTTTCATGATGCTTGCCTTGTCGTTTTTTGTGCCGCCACCCGAGCATATGTCGAGCACCGCACAACGGTTGGTAATAGGGCGGAAATTAAAGAGCGGGGATACTATCAGAATCTTTCCATAACGCAAGGGGAAAGTAGTGTTACCAGAAGGGGCTAAAAAGGTCCGCCCCGCCAGTGGGCGTAATGCGCTATCCTGCCGCCTGCTTAATGACAACCACCAAGACTAATATTCAATGTCCACTGTTTTTCTTCAGGTTGCGATTCCCACGCCTTTGCGTCGCCGCTTTGATTACCTGCCACCGGTAGATGTACCTCCGGAGCAAGCCGCTCTGTGGCAACCGGGAACTCTGTTACGCCTGCCGTTTGGGCGGCAGGAGGTTGTCGGCGTGCTGCTGTCCGTCCAGCAGCAGGCCTCGGTTGGCTCATCGCAGCTGCGCCACGCGCTGGGGCGTATGGATGAAACACCGGCTTTTACCCCTGATGTGTTGGAGCTGTGTCTGTGGGCCGCCGAGTATTATCAAAGTCCCGTTGGCGAGGCATTACATACCGCCTTACCAGCACTTCTGCGCCAAGGAGAACCCGCCCGACTGCGTACCGAGGCGGTTTATCGGCTTACTACTGCCGGGAAAGGCCTGCCGGTTGGCAGCTTGAAACGAGCCCCAAGACAGGCGGCACTGCTTGCGGCATTACAGGAACGTCCTTATCTAACCCGGGGAGACCTGCAAGCGCTTGAAATTCCTTTAACTACCGTGAAACCGCTATTGGAAAAAGGGCTTATTTCACATAGTGAGCAAGCACTCACACCGGAACCTTCTTCCACCATTTTGCGTGAACAGGCGCTGACATTGAATGCAGAACAAGCAACCGCCCTGGAGGCGATCAACCTGAACCAGTTTCAGGTCAGCCTGCTGGATGGTGCCACCGGCAGCGGCAAAACCGAAATCTACCTGCAGGCCATCGCGCGGGTTCTGGCTAATGGCAGACAAGCGCTGGTTTTGATTCCGGAAATCGGCCTTACACCACAGACTTTACAGCGGTTTCAACGACGTTTTGCGGTACCCGTAGTTACTTTGCACTCCGGTCTGAACGATCGGGAGCGGCTTGATGCCTGGGTCCAGGCACGAGAAGGCATAGCTCGGGTAATCATCGGTACCCGCTCCGCAATTTTTACGCCGCTTAAAGAACCCGGCATCCTTATTGTGGATGAAGAGCATGATAACTCGTTCAAGCAGCAGGACGGCTTTCGCTATTCTGCTCGTGATCTGGCCGTGATGCGCGCCAGCCAGCTCAAAATCCCCTTGCTGCTAGGGTCAGCCACGCCGGCGTTAGAAAGTCTTAACAATGCGCAACAGGGTCGTTATCAATATCTGCGCTTGACTCGCCGGGCCGGCGCCGCCTCACCACCGCGCATCCACCTGCTCGATATTCGGGCCCAGGCACTCCATGAAGGGTTTGCACAGGAGACGCTGAAAGCTATTGCAGAGGAGATTCAGGCGCGCCACCAGGTACTGGTGTTTATCAACCGTCGGGGTTATGCACCTACCTTGCAGTGTCATGATTGTGGTTGGCTGGCTAACTGTAATCACTGCGATGCGCGAATGACGGTTCATCAGCATCCACGCCACCTGCATTGCCATCATTGTGATTATCAACGCGCCCTGCCTCTACGCTGCCCCCACTGTCATAGCCACCAGTTGCAGCCATTAGGCCAGGGCACCGAACGCAGTGAAGAAACCCTGCGCCAGCTATTCCCCCAGACCCGCATATTGCGTGTTGATCGCGACTCCACCCGCGGCAAACACGCCATGCATCGATTACTGGAGGAAGTACATTCTGGCGAACCCTGTATTTTGGTGGGCACCCAGATGCTCGCCAAAGGGCACCATTTTCCGCTGGTCACTCTGGTAGTCATTATTGATGCAGATGCCGGCCTGTTCAGCGCTGACTTCCGCGGGCCGGAGCGTATGGGACAGTTACTGTTACAGGTGGCCGGACGTGCAGGTCGGGCAGACAAGCCGGGGACAGTCATCCTCCAAAGCCACCACACTGAACACCCCTTGGTGCAGACCCTGATGTTACAGGGTTATCATGCGTTAGCCGAACTGCTATTAGCGGAACGCCACATTACGCAGTTACCCCCTTATCGGCATCTCGCGCTGTTGCGTGCGGAAAGCAAATACCCCGACCTCGCGGTGGAGTTGTTGCGCCTGGCGCGGTCATATGCGGAGCAGCGGCAACCGACAACACCTCATTTCAACTACCTTGGCCCGCTTCCGGCCATGATGGAAAAGCGCGGCGACCGTTTTCGCTACCAACTGCAATTTAACAGCGCGCAACGCAAGCCGTTGCAACAGCTCCTGGCGCAACTGGCATTGCAACTGGAAAACGAGCCATTGGCCAGACGCGTTCGCTGGTCGATTGACGTAGATCCGCAGGAAATGAATTAGAAGCCACGGGTTATAGTGACTCACCCGCGCCGCACAAGTACAATTGCGCCCACCCTGAGTTTGATGAAGTAGCCATGCCTCGAGATTACGCTAAAAAAAATCGCTCCCAGAACCGTCGCCGCGCTCCGGCCAAGCCGTCTGTGCCGGGTTGGGTATGGCTGTTGATCGGTAGCGTTCTTGGCGCGTTCATCATGTTTCTCATTTATCTGGCTGATGTGGTACCCCCGCCCGCCAAAGTGGAAAAGCCCGCACCGGCGAAGCCAAAGGTTACCCGCACGCAGGACGAAGAAAAGGTACCCAAGCCACGGTTTGACTTTTATAAGTTGCTGCAGGAAAGCGAAGTCATAGTGCCCGCGACAGAACCGGCCCAAACGGTAGAAAAAGTTACCACGACGCAACCGGATACGATGGAGTACATTCTGCAGGTTGGCTCATTCAGGAATGATACCGATGCCGATAAATTGCGGGCACAGCTCATTCTGCTCAACCTTGATGCACGCATAGAAAAAGTCACCATCCGTAATGGCGAGCTGTGGCATCGTGTCATTGTCGGCCCGTTTCAGGATCAATCACGCCTGGCCAGCGCGCGTTCCACGCTGGTGGCCAATCAGTACAATGCGCTCATGTTAAAACGCGACAAGAACGCAACACCTTAAATTCTTCAGCGCAGCGGATAACACACTCCGCTTGAAATTACCTCCTCCGCCCCCACTTTTCAGGGAATCCCTGCGGCTATGCGCCGCAGTCCGCAAGCTCAACATAGGACTCCCCCAGTGACCACAATTCTTTCTGTACGCCGTGAAGGCCAGGTTGTACTTGGCGGCGACGGCCAGGTTTCACTCGGCAATACCGTCATGAAAGGTAACGCGCGCAAAGTGCGTCGCCTGTATAAAGACCAGGTCATTGCCGGCTTTGCCGGCGGCACCGCCGACGCTTTCACCCTGTTTGAACGCTTTGAAGCAAAGCTTGAAGCTCACAATGGCCAACTGGTACGTGCCGCAGTCGAACTGGCCAAAGACTGGCGAACGGATCGAGCCTTGCGGCGGCTTGAAGCGTTACTTGCGGTAGCCGATAAAGATGCTTCGTTAATCATCACAGGCAATGGCGATGTCATCCAACCGGAAGACGATTTGATTGCCATCGGGTCCGGAGGGCCATTCGCCCAGGCCGCCGCGCGCGCGCTGCTGGAGAATACACAAATGGATGCACGCACCATTGTCGAAAAAGGTTTGAACATTGCAGGTGATATCTGTGTATTCACCAACCAGAACCACACCATCGAAACCTTGGATTATTAATTTTTTTGGATGCAGATTATGTCCACCATGACACCCCGTGAAATTGTTCACGAATTAGATAAACACATCGTTGGTCAGCAGGAAGCCAAGCGCGCTGTGGCTATTGCCCTGCGCAACCGCTGGCGCCGCATGCAGGTACCGGCTGACATACGCAATGAAATTACACCTAAGAATATTTTGATGATTGGACCAACCGGCGTCGGCAAAACCGAAATTGCGCGGCGTCTGGCTAAACTCTCCAATGCGCCTTTTATTAAAGTCGAAGCTACCAAATTTACCGAGGTGGGCTATGTCGGTCGCGATGTTGAGTCCATCATTCGCGACCTGGTTGATGTATCCATCAAGATGCACCGCGAACAGGCTTTGAAAACCGTGCAGCATCGCGCAGCGGAGGCGGCTGAAGAGCGTATTCTCGATGCATTGTTGCCGCCGGCGCGCGGCGGCGATCCGACCTTGAATAACGATTCCGGGACGCGCCAGGTATTTCGAAAAAAATTGCGCGAGGGCGAACTGGACAATAAAGAAATCGAAATCGATCTGGCCGCCTCACCCGTTGGTGTTGAAATCATGGCACCGCCCGGCATGGAAGACATGACCAGCCAGCTGCAGAATATGTTTTCATCTCTGTCGAATGGCAAGACCAAAAAAACCAAGTTGACGGTGAAGCAGGCGTTCAAGCAACTGCAGGAAGAAGAGGCCGGAAAACTGGTCAACAACGAGGATATTAAAGCGCAGGCCATCGAAGCCGCCGAGCAAAACGGTATCGTGTTTATCGATGAGATCGACAAGGTTGCGCGACGCGGGCAAACCTCAGGTGCAGACGTTTCCCGCGAGGGGGTACAGCGGGATTTGCTGCCGCTGATCGAAGGCTGCACCGTCACCACCAAGCACGGCATCATCAAAACCGACCATATTTTGTTTATCACCTCGGGGGCATTTCATTTGAGTAAACCCTCGGATCTGATTCCGGAACTGCAAGGGCGCCTGCCGATCCGGGTTGAGCTGAGTGCATTAACGCCGGATGATTTTGAGCGAATCCTCACCGAGCCACGCGCATCCCTTACCGAACAGCAACAGGCTCTACTGGCAACGGAAGGCGTGCAGATTCAATTCACCAAAGACGGTATTCGTCGCATTGCAGAGACCGCTTGGGAAGTGAACGAGCGCACCGAAAATATCGGAGCCCGTCGCTTACACACCATTCTTGAGCGACTTTTGGAAGGCGTTTCTTTCGATGCCGGCGATGAAAAGAATGAGCTGGAAGTTAATGCAGCGTATGTTGATCAACATTTGGGTGAACTTGCCAAAAATGAAGATCTCAGCCGCTACATCCTGTAATAAAAATATCGGGTGACACCCATGGTTCCAACCAAGGTGCAGCTGCACAAGCAATCCAGATTGCTGGAGTTACATTTCGGTACTCAGTCTTACCAACTGAGTGCCGAATATTTACGCGTACATTCACCCAGTGCCGAAGTGAAAGGCCATGGACCCAATCAGGCGGTGTTACAGTTTGGCAAAAAGGATGTGGGTATCAGCGGTATTGAACGCGCGGGCAACTATGCTCTGAAAATTTTATTTGATGACGGTCACGATTCCGGCATTTATACCTGGGATTATCTTTATCAGCTAGCCGTGCAGCAGGAACACAATTGGCAAATCTACCTTGACGCACTGGCCGCGGCAGGAAAGAGCCGCGAAAAAGATACCAGTGTCGTCAGATTTGTTTGATCGTTAAACCGAAGGATTCCAATACAGCACGATCAGCAAAATACCCAGAGCGATGCGGTATACAACAAAAGGTTGCATGCCAATCCGATTGATAAAGGCGAGGAAATAATAAATACACAAGTAAGCACTGATGCCGGACACCACCGTCCCTACGGCCATGGCAACCCAATCTACCGCAACACGGGTGTGAATCAATTCATTCGTTTCTACCGCTCCAGCAATAATGATGACCGGAATCGACAGCAGAAATGAGAATCGTGCAGCTGCTTCCCGGGTGAATCCCAACATCAGCGCAGCCGTAATTGTAATACCGGAACGGGAGGTGCCAGGAATAAGTGCCAGCGCCTGCGCGCACCCTATCCACAAGACGTCCCATTTATTCATCTGCGCTTCAACACGTTGGCCGCGATGACGCCAGTCCGCCCAGGCCAGCAGCAGACCAAATGCAATCAAGCCAAACGCCGACACCAAGGGTGAACGCATGGCGGTAGCCACTATATCCTTAAGGAAAAATCCTGCGATGCACACCGGAATCGTGCCGAAAAAAACGGCCCACGCCAGCCGGCTGTCTTCATTCAACTCGCGCCGGGTTATCGAGGCGATCCAGGCAACAATCATGCGTTTGATATCTTGGCGGAAGTAGATAACCACGGCAGCCAAACTACCCACATGCAGCGCTACATCAAATGCCAATCCCTGATCGGGCCAATCGGCAAAGATGGGAACCAGTAACAAATGCGCCGAACTGGAAACCGGTAAGAATTCGGTCAGCCCCTGCACCAATGCCAACACTACGGCCTGAATTAAATCCATAAAGACTACTCGTCATCGGTTATTGAAAGCGGAGCAAGTCTGAAATAAAACGACATCATTTGCAAACCGCATCGGTAAGGATTAAAAATGGTAATGATTCGTGGTAAAGATGGTCGAATCATTGAAGATAACCTGGGCATCATACTTTATCCCCGAGGACACTTTTATGAATGTACAACTGGCGAGCACCGCAAAATTAAATTCGTTTTTGCATTTTTCCTTACTCGCGTTGGTCTTGTTCATAGGCGGATGCGCCAGCACTAAATACAATCAGGACTATAAACCGGGTACAGACTTCACCGTACACAACACATACAACTGGCGTAATGCCAATTCTGAAATCCCGGGGGTTAACGCCCAGCAAATCCAACGAATGGCTGACAATCAATTAACGGGCCAGGGATTAAATCGCACCGACAGCAATCCAGATCTTTTGTTAGATATGACCATCGTCACGCGCATCAGTACCGGCTCTTCTACTGGGTTGGGATTATCCATCGGGCTACCTGTAGGTCGGCACGGCAGTATCGGATTGGGTGGTGGCAGAAGCCTGCCTAACGATAAACAGGAAGGCATCATCATTATCGATATCACCGACGCGTCCACCAACAATTTAATCTGGCGAGGCAGCGCTGAAGCAGTTCCATTGAAATATTTTTCGTTGAGCAGCGAAGCACAACTTGCTGCTGTAATGAATAAACTCCTGAGCCAGTATCCACCCAAATAACTCCATTGTGTAGCGGAGCGCCGTACGCGTTCCCGCTACGAATACGGTTACTACCGTGATACCTCACCGCACATTTTGGTTAACGCTGTGTCATCCATTGTGGATGTTGCCCATCTTGTCATTGGTCAGCCTGGCCTCTTATCGGCTCTGGAGCCAGGGTGTCATCAGCACGTCCGAAAGCGGACTGCTGGAAGTTGGGCAGAATATTTTTTTGCTGCTGGCCTGTCTGTTATATAGCTATCACAGCTATGACGATAATGCCGATTCGTTATACCGGTTACTTTATCGCGGCCTTGCATTGTTCTGTTTAACGCTGTTGCTGCGTGAGCTGGATATAGACAGACTGGGAGGTGTAGAGAATGGCCGATGGGAGATGATCGAACTGTCAGTGCGCGGCGCGGCCTTACTCGGCGTAATAATCTACTGCGGAGCATGGATCAGAAGTCCGGATATACAGCCGTCCAGAATTAAGATTTTATTGTCCACACCGATTATGTCGTTTATTTATTGGGGCGCGTTCTGTTATCTGTGCACCTGGCCGTTTGATAAATCGTTATTGGCTATACCACAATCCACAGCAGGCTGGATTGAAGAAACATTGGAACTCAATGCAACGATATTATTTTTTTCCGCTGCCTGTATTAAATTCTTCACAGCGGAAACTTCACTGCTGCCGGATCTTGTTCACGATAGCGGTAGTAGAACAGCTGTCGATAAAACTTAATACTTTCACATTGCCACCGTAAGTTTTGACGATCTCGCCCCCTACTACCTGATGCTCCTGATAATCACCGCCTTTCACCAATACATCGGGCCGTAAATTGCGCAGCAGGCGCTCCGGTGTATCATCTTCAAATGCCAATACCCAATCCACCGCTTCCAGACCAGCAAGAACCGCCATCCGGCGATCCACGGGATTGATGGGGCGCCCCGCGCCTTTGAGGCGTTTTACCGATGCATCACTGTTGATCGCAACAATCAACCGGTGCCCCAGTTTGCGCGCTTCTTCCAGATAGCCGACGTGGCCCGCATGAATGATGTCGAAACAGCCATTGGTAAATACAATTTTTTCACCCCGCGCCCGCGCATCTTCTACCGCCTGCAGCAGTTGCTCTTCCGTCACCACGCCGCGCTCGGAGCCCTGCTCCCCCTGCAATGCAAAACGCAGTTCCGGAGCACTGACGGAGGCCGTACCTAATTTAGCTACCGCAATACCGGCAGCAAGATTCGCCAGGGCAACGGCTTCCGTTAATGGCTGGCCGGAGGCAAGCACCGCGGCGACAACCGCAATAACCGTATCCCCAGCACCCGTTACATCAAACACTTCGCGCGCGCGCGCCGGCAAATGCAGCTCGGGCTGATTGGGACGCAGCAATGTCAGACCCTGTTCACCGCGAGTCACCAGCAGCGCCTGCAAATCCAGTTGCCGCATGAGCTCGCCACCTTTGGCCACCATCTGCTGTTCACTGTCACAGCCACCGACAATTTGCTCAAACTCCAGCATGTTCGGCGTAAGCAGCGTTGCGCCGCGATAGCGCGAATAATCTTTTCCTTTGGGGTCAACCAGAACCGGGATTCGGCGCATGCGCGCCATTGCAATCAGCGCCTGGCAATCCTGCAGGCTGCCTTTGGCATAATCGGATAATACCAGCGCATCTATCTGGGGCATGATGGCAGAAGCTTTTCGTGCAAACTCATTGCTGTCACGCTCATCAAACGATTCTTCAAAATCCATGCGTAGAATCTGTTGATGCCGGCTGATAACACGAAGTTTTGTGACGGTCGGTTTATTGCGGGAAATTTGAAAATCAGTGTGAATAGAAGCAGCTTTTAAACGGTGCTGTAACACAATGCCGGCATCATCATCGCCAATAGTTCCAATCAATGAAGCGGAAGCACCCAATGCGGCGATATTAAGTGCAACGTTCGCGGCACCACCGGGACGCTCTTCGGACTGACTGACTTTTATGACCGGGACCGGCGCCTCAGGTGAAATCCGCGAGGTGTTGCCATGCCAGTATCGATCCAGCATTACATCACCCACCACGAGTACGCGCGCGCGATCAAAAAAAGGCATTGTCAGATTCATGATGTTTCCTTGAGGGTTTTATCCTGTTAAAACCCATGAGTTAAATTTCCTGTGATGACAGCCACCACACCGGATTATTCCACCGTGTTTTCGCCATCCGGTGACGCATCACGAAATTGCATCGAGTATAACTTCGCGTAATGTGCACCCTTCGCCAGAAGCTCGGCATGAGTGCCATGCTCAACAATTTCTCCTGCATCCATCACCACTATTCGGTCGGCACGTTCGATGGTTGATAACCGGTGTGCGACCACAAAAGTGGTGCGATTTTGCATAACGCTTTCCAGTGCTGACTGGATGTAACGCTCCGATTCGTTATCCAGCGCAGAGGTTGCCTCGTCCAGAATTAAAATGGGTGCATCCTTTAAAATTGCCCGCGCGATGGCCAGACGCTGACGCTGACCGCCCGACAAACGCGCACCACTCTCACCGATCAGCGTGTCAAAACCTTGCGGTAATTGTTCAATAAATTCTGTGGCGTGCGCCAGATCTGCCGCGCGGCGAATCGCATCCATATCGCGATCAACCAGGCTACCGTAGGCGATGTTGCCGGCAACCGTATCATTGAACAGCGTGACATGCTGATTCACCAACGCAATCTGTTGGCGCAAGTTCGCCAGACGCAGGTCCGCCAAAGGAATTCCATCGATACGGATTTCACCTTCGTCATAATCATAAAAGCGGGCCAGCAGGTTCACTAAGGTTGACTTTCCACTGCCGGAGCGTCCCACCAGAGCAACCACCTCACCCGGCTTAACTTCCAGGTTGATATCCTTCAGCGCTGGCCGGTCGCTGCGCGCATAGCGGAAATATAAATGCTCAAAACTGACCTGACCCTGAACGCGCGGGATTTCCCGCGTACCTTCATCGCGCTCCGGCGCCTGATCGAGCAGACTGAACACGCTGTCGGC
>CAYUVQ010000070.1:0-8661 GCA_964448175.1 uncultured Cellvibrionaceae bacterium
TGATGCATCGCCCAAGGTGGATAAAAAAAATCTGCGGCAGCAATCCGCAGCCCAGCGGCAACAGCTCAAACCTTTGACCAATAAATTAAAAAGCCTCGAAAGTCAGATGGAAAAGCTGCAGCTCCGACTCAGTGACATCGAGCGCGAACTCAGTGATATTGCCGTTTATGAAGAAGCTAATAAAGCACGCTTACAGGAACTACTGGCCGAACAGGCCAGGCTGCAGCCGCAGTTGATGGAATGCGAAGAAAACTGGTTAACCGTGAGCGAACAAATCGAAGCCGCCAGTTAATTTTTTTCAGCATGTAACCGTGCGTGATATGTGCGATAGGCAGCAGCAAAAAGCCGGGATCTTTCCCGGCTTTTTGCGTTTCAAAACGGCAGCTGTGCCAGATTCTGTTCCCGCATATCGGTCCAGTTATCCGGTGGCAATGCGGGAGCCATGGCAGGTTTGGGCAGTGGCGATATTTTCTGCTCCAACAATCGCTGCATATCCTGCAACACCGGATCATCCTCGGTTTCACTAGGGCACAAAAAGATCTGCTTGCGACGCATCCATTTACCTGCCGATGGGCTGCTGGAATAGCGAACGATAGGTGCGGAGAGCACAAGGCCCGTAAGGATCGGGGTCAGCCACCAGAAAAAAATCGGCGCATAGAAAAATGTCACCGCTCCCCAGGCAACGGCAAGTACCGTCACTTTCCACGTGCGGGCGATGGCTTCGCCCCAGGGCAATAGGCGGCCTTCGCGTTCCTGCGCATCCCAATTTACTTTAAATCCCAGAATCACCGACACCACAAAGTAGGCGTGGAACGCCATCATGATGGGTGCAATAAGAATGGCGAATAGCGTTTCAATAAAAGCTCCCTTGATGATTGCCCAGGTGCCGCCAAAAGCGGCGTTGCGATGGGCAATTGCTACCGCGACGCCCATGATTTTCGGCAGTAGCAAGAGTGTGATAGTCAGGGTGATTAATGCCACGATCAGTCCAGTTTTGGCGATGGGCCAGCTGGGAAATAACTGATGTGCTTCAGTGAAATAAACATTACTGTTAATCGCGCGGATTACGGCGTCCGCTGTGCTCAACGCCAACATGGCGAGCCAGATCAATGAAGAAATATAAGCCACCGCACCCAGCAGAAAATGCAACCGGCTGACGGGATGAAGACCCGCGATGTTCAGCAATCCCAGGTGCTGGATATTGCCCTGCACCCAGCGACGGTCGCGCTTGGCGTAATCAATAATATTGCACGGCACTTCTTCATAACTGCCTTCTAGATCTGCCAGCAGAAATACGTCCCAGCCGGCCCGGCGCAACATTGCCGCCTCGACAAAATCATGACTCAGGATATCGCCACCGAACGGCGCTTTTCCCGGCAGCGTGGGCAGGCCGCAATAGTCGATGAAAGCGCGTACCCGGATGATGGCGTTATGCCCCCAATAATTCGCCGCGTTGGTTTGCCAGAAGGCTAAACCTGTGGCCAGCATTGGGCTGTATAACACCGCCGCGAATTGTACGAAGCGCCCAAAAAAAGTTGTCTGGCGCACCGGAATCGGTACGGTTTGGATCAAACCGGAACGCGGGTTGGCCTGCATGGCGCGCGTCATCTGCAACAGGCAATCGCCGGTCATGATGCTGTCGGCGTCGAGGACGATCATGTGTTCGTAATTGCTGCCCCAACGCTGGCAAAAGTCGGCGAGATTACCTACTTTGCGGGCGATATTTTTTTCGCGTCGACGATAAAAAACCCGTTCGGATAAATCCCCCAGTCGTTCACATAGTTGTTGCCAGGCATCCAGCTCGGCCTGGGCCACCTCGGCGTTCGTGGTGTCGCTCAGCAGATAAAAATCGAATTGTTTCAGCTCACCGGTCGCCGCCAGCGAGCGCAGACTGGCTTCAAAGCCTGCTATAACGCGCCGCGTGTCTTCGTTATACACCGGCATCACGACGGCGGTGCGGGTCGTAATGGGTTGGCGGCGATAGCGATCGAAATCCAATTTTTTTAACGAGAGGGGGTCACGCTGAGTCATCTGCAATATAAAGCCGCACAGCGCGCTCCAGAAGGCAGTCGTAATCCAGCCAAACGTAATCGAGAACAAAAATAACAATACCGCTTCAAGCGGCGTTAGATTGTTGGCGGCGAGAATATTGAACATGATGCTTACGCCAGCAATGGTTGTGGCCAATACCAGCGTAAAAAAAACCGGGCGTCTGATGGATTCGCCCGGCAGGCGAATACTGTTGTCAGGCTGCAGGCGCGCATCAATCGGCAATGCGCGGCGCTGCAATTTATTGAACGGCATCGGGATACCAGACATAACTCCATACCTCCGTCAGGCGTTGGTCGCGCAGCTTGATAAACATGCGCATATCCACAAGATTGTTACCTTCGGGTTCCAGTTTGAATGACACACGCCAGGTTTTCTGATCAGGCAGGCGCATCACCATCAAGTCGGTAATCGTGCCGGAGTTCTTTTGCAGCTCTGCTTCAAGCGGAACATCGGCTGACAGGTTTTCCAGCTCCCCGCCCGCGAAATCCACAATAAACTGACGCTTACTGCGCGGCGGTGGGTTACTTTGCCCCGGCACCGCGCCCCAGCCTATGCGAGTGCGCAGGACGCGTGCGCCGCCCTGTTCCGCGAGGTGCTGATCAAACGTGCGCAACCGGTAACTGAAGCGGCGGGATTCGCCGGCTTTGAACGCCTGCTCCGGTACCCAGTAGGCCACGATATTGTCATTGACCTCGCTATCCGTCGGGATTTCCACCAGTTCCACTCGGCCCTTACCCCAATTACCTTGCGGCATCACCCACAGACTGGGTCGCAATTCGTAATCAGCTTCCATGTCGAGATAGTGATTAAAATCGCGGTCCCGCTGCAGCAAACCGAAACCCCGGGGGTTTTCGTCGACCAGGGATGACACGCGCAGTGCGCGGTGATTGCTCAGCGGACGCCAGATCCATTCACCGTTAGCGGCCGCGATCAACAGGCCGTCAGAATCATGAACTTCGGGCCGGAAATCATCGACAAAGCGGGTCGTATTTTCACCGTGATGGAACATGCTGGTCAGTGGTGCAACACCCAGCTTTTTAATATCGCGTCGTGCAAACAGACGCGCTTCGACGTTCATCTCGGTAGGCGCACCGGGAGTCACTTCAAAGCGATACGCGCCGGTTACAGAGGGGCTGTCGAGCAGCGCGTACAACACCAGCCGGGTTTCATCCGGCGCCGGTTTTATCAACCAGAATTCCCGAAATACCGGAAACTCTTCGCCGCTGGATTCGGCCGTATCAATCGCCAGACCCCGCGCCGATAATCCGTACACCTGGCCGGGGCCGACGAGACGGAAATATGAAGCGCCCTGGAATACTAAAAACTCATCTTTGTATTCATTGGTATTAAGTGGATAGTGCACGCGGAACCCGGCAAAGCCGATATTTTCCGGTGCCTTGCCAGCCAGTGCTTCTGCCTGACCGACGTAGTTGAAAAAATCCTGTTTGAATTTCAGCGAGGGCTCACCTTCACTGCTGGCCATATGCAACACCACCGGCTCGCGATATAAAAAACCGGGATGAAACAATTGAATTTCGAACAGGGATTCACCGCGCCAGAGGGAAGCTTCCGGGCGAAAAAGAATGGAGCGGTACTGGTCGTAACTCATGTTAGCCAGTTCGGCGGGAATCTGTGCATCAATCGGTTTGAAGTTATTTTGAGCCAGCGCTTTTGCGCGAGCTTCGATCGCATTAAAGAGCGCGTTGGGTTCCTCATCCGTGACCACCGGCGCGGGAACTTGCGCTGCTGATGAAGCCACACTGGAAACTGATGTGTTCTGCTGAGCGTGAATGACTGGGATCACACTGAAAAATAACAGTGCCGCAAGCCCGGTTTTAAGCGTTCCATATTTTGGATTCTTCCAAAATTGTGCAATGACCTTACACATCATCCATTTAATCTCCTGCTGGATTTTCTATTGCCGATAATTACTGCATCAGAGACTTAAAAGACTCCCCCGATAACAATTGGTTTGCTGCCAGATTCTCCTGTGCGGTTTAGCGAACAGTCCCTCCGCTTACAAAGCGTTGCATAAATCACGCCGGCCGTGCGCCGATCTGTAAATGAAATCTCCCACCGGGAGGGGGTTCATTTCAACGAAGGCTATTCAAAGGAAAGTGAGAGAGTGGGCTGCGTTCGCTACACAGCAACGGCATCAGCCTGGTGTGTGATTCAGGTGAATTCCCTCAGCAACAGAACCTGTGCGCCATCATAAAACTGCGCGCCAGGAGCGACTGTTAGTTAACGCACCGTGGCTAACTACGTCTGGAGTAATACTGTGACGACGCTGTAAAAACAGGATCAACAACCAGCACTGTATTGGTGCCTTTCAGCGAGAAAATACGATGAGTGTATGGCAACAGATTTCCGGCACCATTGCAGCCGAGTTCTCCGATATTAAAGACGTAACTGAAATCACGCGCATCAGTGTGCGCTTACTGATGGCTGCTTTGCTCGGGGGCATTTTGGGTTTTGAGCGGGAACAGCGCGGTAAGGCGGCGGGTATTCGCACCCACATGCTGGTCGCTATAGGCGCGGCGCTGTTTATATTGATCCCCCAGCAGGCGGGGATTACCGATGCGGAAATAAGCCGCGTGGTGCAGGGCGTGATTGCCGGCATCGGCTTTCTTGGCGCGGGAGCAATTATTAAAGGCAGTGATGAGCGGCACCTTAAAGGGCTGACCACCGCCGCCGGCATCTGGCTGACCGCTGCCATCGGGGTCGCGGCGGGACTGGGGCGCGAAGCCTCAGCTATTCTCTGCACCTTCTTGGCGTTGGGCGTGTTTCTGATTATGCCGCGCGTGCTGGCGCTGCTGGAACGCGAACCGGAACAAACATCCGACCCCGCGAAAAAGCCCTCCCATGAAGAAGACTAAGGCGGTCGCGGCACGCTTCACTCTCGCAAATCCTCCTCGGTGGCTCCCAACGGCTGGCGACGCTTCTTTCTGCTTATCGGCACGCAAACTTATGTGAGTGTCCGCACAGACCTTGTCGTCGCCAAATAGCAGTCTAGCGTACGGCAAATTCCGAAACGGCCAACGCCTTTCATCGACCGATGTGCAATTCCTTACACACTCTCTGGTGCATCTTCCGACTAACCGCGCTAAAGTTTTGTGCATTGCCGTTCGTTTATTTACCCCGTTGTTTTTTCCTCTGGCAAACAACAATAACCATGGATTTCCGGAAATCAAAAAGGAAGCGTGTGGCATGAAAATATTGTTTCTTACCTCCAGCCCCGGCTACGGACACACCCGCGCCGCGGAAGCGATTGACCTTGCCCTGCGCAATCGCTACCCCGACATCGAGACCCAATGTCTTGATGTCACTCATTTGCTTGATGAAGACGTCAGTGCCGCGGTCAAAGATGGCTATCTGCGCATGACGGCCGAGCACCCCCAGCTGTACCAGAAGCTCTATGACATGGATAAGGACCTCTATCGCCAGCTGGCCGGTAAGACCCCGCCGGATAAAGAGCTGGTGGATTTCCTGACCGAACAGCAGCGGCGTTGGTATCCCGATGTGAATGAGCATTCGTTATTTTCCTTCGCCAACTCGTACAAAAATCTCGACAGCGCGCTGATTAATACCCTGATCAATGGCATTTGTTATCGCCCGCGTTTCCCGGCAGGGCGTCTTGTATTACAGGGGCTGCTGGGTCTGGTTTACAGCATCCTGGCCTCGCGGGTTAAAAACTATGTCACCAGCTATGCACCGGATTTACTGGTGGCGACCCAGATGTATCCGAACGCATTGCTGAGCCGCTCGATTCAAAAAGGCATCGTGAACCAACCTATCATCGGTGTGCCGACCGATTACGGCGCGCATGGTGTGTGGGTGCGGGACACGACGCATATGTATTGCGTTGGTCATGACCGGGTGGCCCAGGCATTGATTGATCAGGGCGTTTCATCCACACGCATCCAGGTCACCGGTATTCCGTTGATGCCGGCGTTCGAGAATCCGCCCTCCCAATCCCGCGCGCGCCAGAACCTCGGGCTGGACGAGCGCCCCACTATTCTTATTACCGGCGGCCAGTGCGGTATCGGTACGGTGGAGGCAGTCCGCCAGCTGGTGCTCGATGAAACCCGTAATTATCGGGTCCTGGTCACCGCCGGCAATGCGCTAAATGGCCACAGCGAACTGGAACAGCTTGCCCGCCTCAACCCTGATCGGTTCAAGTTGTATTCATGGACCAATGATATGGTTAACCTGCTGCGTGCCGCCGATGTAGTCGTAGGCAAGCCCGGCGGACTCACCGTCAGCGAAACCCTGGCGTGCGGCCGTCCGTTCATCGCCACCTGTTGTCTGGGCGGTCAGGAAGCGCACAACGTTCAGTTTCTGCAGGAGCATGGGGCCGGCCTGCGCGTGGATCTTCCGGATTTGCCGCACGCACTGCACCGGTTATTTGACCACCCCGATGAGCTGCGCCAGATGAAAAAGCGCGCCGAACAACAAGGCCACCGTTACGCCGCGAAAACGATCGTGACCCAGATCGAGAATCTCGAACGCGAGAAACGGATTGGTCGCTGGCAACGCCACTCAGCACAGGAATAATCGATGTC
Source organism: uncultured Cellvibrionaceae bacterium (assembly GCA_964448175.1). Classification (GTDB taxonomy): domain Bacteria; phylum Pseudomonadota; class Gammaproteobacteria; order Pseudomonadales; family Cellvibrionaceae; genus Cellvibrio. The sequence continues at coordinate 6,615 of CAYUVQ010000070.1, forward strand.
AGGAAGTTTGTTTTACCGCGTAATGAGTGGCTACGATGCCCTATGGCGCCGCCTGCACCGGGTGGAAAGAATTGATGAGTTGCTGAGCCTGTCTTACGAGAAGTATGCCGGCGAACGCAAAGCGATGAACGACGGTACCTGGCTGGAGCCGGGTGATCCTCTGGCGATCATCCATTTCAATCACGACTGTTTTAACGCAGGCTCCAGCCCGCGCGAATACGCCCGTGGTGCGTTGCGTTTTCGTCGCCTGCTGGTGAAGTCGCTGAATCATTTAGCGACGCTCATGGCCAGCGAAGCCAGGTTTCAACATATAAAAGCGTTACACGGGGTGACCTGGATTGCGCCTCATGGGGAGAAGGTGGGTTTTATGATCGAGCGCCTGCCCGCTTCCTGGCTCAACCGCATGCGTCAATTTTATTTCCGCCTGCTGTTAAAGGCTTTTTTTCCAACGCTGGCCGCACGGGAAAATGACCGCTTACAACCGCATGCATTTTGGTTGACCCGCTCGCATCTGCTCAATTATTTTTCCGAGGAGTCTCGCACTGATGAATTCCGAAATCGCAAAGCGCGTAACAGTGAATCCGGTGGTTTTGAATCCGACTCAGGCGCGGCAGCCCGCCTCGTCGACTATTCTTAAAAACCTTAAAAATGTGTCGGGTTACCTGCATAACCCGCTCGTGTGTCTGACCTTCGACGATGGGCCGGACCCGGTGTACACGCCGGCTATTCTTGATCTGCTCGCATTGCATAACCTCCGTGCAAGTTTTTTTGTGCTGGGCGCAGCGGCCGAACGATATCCCCGTCTCGTTGAGCGGATGGTGAATGAAGGCCACACCGTCGGAAATCACACCTACAGCCATCGCCACCCCTGGATGATTTCTCCCGGCCGCGCACGGGATGAAGTTGCGCGCGGCAGTGAGTCCCTGCGCAAGATTACCGGCGAATCACCGCGCTGGTTCCGCCCGCCCCACGGACGCTTGCGCCGCGCGATGCTCAAGCAGGTGCAAGAGGAAAACATGACCACAGTATTGTGGAGTCACAGCATTATTGACTGGGGTCCGATGGGCACCGAAACCGGTGTAGCCCAACGCCTGCACGATATTAAATTCGGGGATATTGTGTTGATGCACGACGGACAGCGGGAACACAACCATCCACATTTGATTGTGCAGCAATTGCCGAAGCTGGCGGAGTGGCTGGGGCAGCGAGGGATTACGACGGTGACCTTGGATCAGGTGGCTTAGTTTTTGGTTGATGACAAGGATTGGGTAGCGCTGTGCGAGACACGCCGTGAATACCTCCCTGTAGGCTCAGCACCGATATCCATGTCGGTGATGGTCTCGCACAACGCTACCCAACCCTGCCGAAACATCACCTGCAGCCGAGAGAGTGGATAAAGCAGAAGCGCGGCATATGCCGCGCTTTTTTATTCTTCGTCTTCCACCACGCTGCGGTAATCATCCGCATCCAGTGCGTTATCGAGTTCAGCCAGGTCATCCGGGCGGACGCGGAAAAACCAGCCGTCATCGTAGGGCGAGGAGTTAACGGTTTCCGGCGCATCCTGCAATTGCTCATTCACTTCAATCACCTCACCGGACACCAGCGAGTAAATATCCGATGCAGCCTTCACCGACTCAACCACCCCCGCTTCTTCGCCCGCGCTGACGGTGCTGCCCACTTCCGGCACTTCGACATACACCACATCGCCCAGCGCTTCCTGAGCGTGATCGGTAATACCAATGGTTACGGTGCCGTCTTCTTCTACACGCGCCCATTCATGGCTGCTGAGATATTTGAGTTCTTTGCGAATTTCGCTCATTGCTTATGTCCTGTGAAAAATAATGGATGACTCACTACGAATTTTTTGGCGTTACACCAAGGGCTGACCCTGGCGCACAAAAACTGGTTTTACGACTTCAACTTCAATTAACTTGCCCCGCATTTCCACCTGACAACGCTCGCCAATGCTCATCGGAACCCGGGCTAAAGCAATAGAATAGCCCAAGGTCGGCGAAAATGTGCCGCTGGTGATAATTCCACGCTCATC
>CAYUVQ010000070.1:8761-16896 GCA_964448175.1 uncultured Cellvibrionaceae bacterium
GGCGATAAACCAGGTGCCGCTTGGCTTGCCCAGGAACGGCGTCAGTTGATCAATGATGGCGGCATGGGCTGCGCCGGCAACCTGTTTGGTTAAGGCAAGGGCTTGCGGCCCCTGGATAGCGATCATGGCGAGGTCGTCACGTTCCTGCAGTTCTACACTGAAATCGGCCGCGACGCGGTTCATCCAAGCCAGATCTTTTTCGCGGGTTGAACAGTTGACCACCACCCGGAACCAGCCTTCCATGTTGTAGACGATCAGGTCATCAATAACCCCGCCGGCTTCATTGAGCATGGCGCTGTAGAGGGCTTTGCCCGGCTGGTTTTCGATGCGGACCACGTCATTGGCGAGCAGGATCTGCAGGTAGGCTTTGGCATCCGCACCGCTGACATCCACCACTGTCATGTGGGAAACATCAAACATACCGGCCGCGCGGCGCACCTTGTGGTGCTCTTCCAGTTGCGAGCCGTAGTGCAGAGGCATGTCCCAACCACCGAAATCTACCAGCTTGCCGCCCATAGCCTGGTGCAGGGTAAAAAGTGCTGTTTTGTGTCCCATGGAATGTCGTCCTGTCGGAATGCAACCGCCGTTCAAGAGGCGATCTGGAGGCGTGAATTGATCGAGTGAGGCCGCGTATTCTAGCGGTGAGGGCAGGATTCTGCCAGCGTCTGCGACACTGGCCACAGGGACACCGGTTATACCACCGGAATGATATGCGCCGTTTTTTCCAGGGTAGCTTCGTTGTTATCGATGAATTTGAACTGATTCCAGGCAATGCGCACCTGATCATTATGGTGCAGACGCTGGGTGCCACTGATGCGCTGATCGTTGATAAAGGTCCCGTTCGTGCTGCTGAGATCGATCAGGTAATACTCATTAAACTGCGGAAAATGTTCGTTGGGTTTGATCAGCAAATTCGCATGACGGGCACTCACCGCGGAGTCATCAATCTGAATATCACTGGCTGGGTGCCGTCCGATCTCCAAGGTGCCCTGACGCAGTTCAAATTTGTTGGCGACCACATCGTCAATAAGTTGTACGAGCATTGCCATAACATTTTCCTCACAAAAAAAGCCACGGGTTTATAAATTTATTATGCAAAATCTTTTTGTAATGCCTTGCGCAGCGAGCGCGCCATTTCACCGGCATTACTGTAACGATCCCCCGGTTCCTTCTGCAGGGCTTTATTGATTATACGGCTGGCGCTGCTGGGAATTTGTGAACGCAGGTCACGAATATTTTTATGTTTGCCGTGGATGATCTGGTAACTCAATCCCGCAATATTGTCACCGTGAAATGGCAATTCGCCGCTGAGCAATTGAAAAAATGTCACCGCTAAACTGAAGATATCACTGGCTTCCCCCACCTTCTGCCCTTTCACCTGCTCTGGTGACATATACAACGGGCTGCCGACAATTTCACCGGTCTGCGTGCGCGCATCACTCACAATACGCGCAATACCAAAATCCGTGACCGTGACTTTTTTGCTGTCGGGATGATAAAGAATATTGCCGGGTTTGATATCGCGATGGACAATTTGCCGGCTGTGCGCATAAGCCAGCGCTTCGGCCACTTCCGCCACAATGCGATACACCTGCGGGATCGGCAGTAAGTTTTTCGGCGCAATAAAATTACTCAGCGGTTGACCCGCCACATAATCCATCGCGATAAAGGCAAGATCGTGCTCTTCACCTACATCGTAGACAGTCACAATATTCGGATGGCGTAAGCGTCCTGCCGCTTCCGCTTCGCGAAAAAAACGCGCCTTTACAGCCGCTAACTCACCGGTATCGTAACGCGAATAATCGAGCGTTTTAATGGCCACCCGACGGGCGATTTGTGGATCGTGGCCGAGGTACACCACACCCATAGCGCCGCGCCCCAATTCACGCTCAATGTTGTAGCGTCCAAACTGTGGGCGACTGTGCGGGTCCGCAAGGACGACGGTTTTGCTTAATGTCAGTTCGATATCTTCCGCTGGCGAATGTTGTTTTTCCGTTAATTGTTTCAGGCGTTTAGGCACATCCCGAAATGCGCGATGGCGCTTATGTAAAAGGCGATAAACTTTCAACGCATCAGTGCCGCGCCGTTTACGTTCGTGTTGCCCACCGATGTCGTACAACAATTGCAGCACCCGCTCCGAGGTCGCACAGCCGTCCAGTGCGCTTACTGCCTGATCCAGTTGTCCCTGTTGCATCAGTTGCTGGCTCAACTGACAGGCCACATCCTGATGACGCTGTTGTAAATGGCGATAGGGTTTTTGTTGGTGTCGCCACAGCACCATCACCATAAATCCCCACAGCAGATATTGCATCGCAAGGCCGAACGGCAACCAGCGCGATTGCGTTATCTGGCCACCGAGCTGCATCACCAGCAACAACACCAGGCACAACAGTGTCGTTAACAACGCAACGCCACCACTCATGCGCGGCAGAATCCATAACAGATATACCAGCAGCGCGATCAACAACAGTTTCTCTACGCCCGGAAACCACCAGGGCGAGGTGTGGTAGTTATCGGTGTATAGACTTTGCATCAATCCCGCTAATCCGAGCAGTGCTGGATCATCGGCCAGCCCCATCAATAACAATGGTGCGGGTTCATCAATGGGCTGCTGCAAAAAACGTTGCAGCGTGTAATGACGGGTAACGGGAGGAAAAGGCCCCTCCACCTGAAACACCGGAAGGACACTGCCGTCTATGTTGGTGCGCAGACGCGTCAGGGAAGCGCCTTCCATTTCTGTTTTGTTGCGCCAGACCAGCTGCTCCTGAGTCTGCAACAACGCCAGCGCCATGGTGGGATACCACTGATCTGCGTGATGCCAGACTAACGCGTGGTGCAATTGCTGTTGCTGCGTTTTTTGCACCGGCATAGGAAAGATCTGCCAAGGTACACCCGTTGTTGTTTGTGTTATCTCGGGCTGTGTTAATGACAGCTGCGTTCCTGCAGGGAAAAATTCCGGCTGCATTGAAGCCGGTAACCATGTGTAATGCGCTGCCCAACGCGGCTCTGTCACATGAAGCTGGTGCGTCTTATTTACGCGGGGGGTTAATGTATGGCTGCCGATAATTACGGCGGAGGATGTTAACCATTGTTGTACGTTCTGTTGGGCTGCAGCGTGTTGATGCAACACCATGGTATCAACGACTGGCAAAGATATTTCATCGCCTGTTGTTTTTAACTGGGACGCAACAGCGAGTCGCGGCAATTCGGAAAGAATAATACCCGTGCGCTGCGGCTTCTCTTTCAGGTGATCCAACAAGTGTAACAGTTCAGGATTCCGGGCCGGATTGTCGAGCAGCTGTTGCATCTGCACCGGTGAAAACTCCAGGATGTCGATCACCGGTGGCCGCTGGATGCCACGCGATAATGATGCACCGGTAAGAAATAATTGCCGATCAAGCTGCATCAAAAACTCAGGCACTGCGGTGCTCAACACGAGCCACAGCCCTGGCACCCACACCAGCAGTCGTAAATCCAAAAAATTAATGCAACGTTGCATCAGGGATCGCATGAATTCAGCGCGTCAGCGGTCCGTGTAATAGATACCGGGAATCCAGCTCTTTTTTATCCGCACGGTTTTTTCCAGTTCATTGGGCAGGGCGTCAACCACACGCAGATTATGCGTGCCGATCACAATATTATCGGCGGCCTGAATCGGGCTGACGGTAAGTCGTTTGCCATTCACGTAAACACCATTGGTGCTATCGAGGTCGCGAATCTGGTAGCCGGTATCCGTTTTTTCGATGATGGCGTGCTGCGCGCTGACGGTAGCGTCATCAATCACGACCTGGTTACTGGTACTACGTCCAATAGTGATATGTTCAGCGAGTTCATAATGCGAAATATTCGACCCGCGCAACTCATGCAGAATATAAGGCATGATGTTTTCCCCAAGTTATGGTGGTGAACTGCCTGAGCGGCCACTCCCTTATGTCACTTCTTTCTTGTGTCACTTCTTTCTTGTGTCACTTTTATCGTATTTGCATGTAATTTTTGTATGGCATTACAGCGTCGCCTTGTACTGGCGATCAAATTTTGCACCACGATGAAGAATAGCACAGCCCCGTCATACATATTGTGACGTCAATCTGCTCTGCCGGCATGCGTCGGGGAAAAGCAACCCAAAACCGCCGCACTCGAATATTTTAGGAATACCTTGTGGAGTTTTTATGCTTTTCAGTGACCCGGGTGCTCAGCGATTCATTGGTAGCGGGGCACTTTCGTTTTACACTGCACTCTATTTTTTCAGGGCACGCCGTTTCTCCACTTGCGCTGCCGTGCCCGCTCAATCCCCAGCCCTGTTCTCTCATCAATGAGGTTGCCGTTAAAGGCATAAGGAGCCCGTTGTGAAGTTGTTATTTAAAAGTCTTGCTGTGCTGATCGGATTAATCCTGCTGGCCCTGGTTCTACTGGTGTTCCTGTTTGATCCCAATATCTTTAAGCCGCGTATTGAGGCCCTCGCGCGTGATCAGGGCGTAGCCTTAACCATCAATGGCGATCTTGGCTGGACCCTGTGGCCCAGCCTCGGCATAGACGTAAATCAGATTCGGGTGGCCGCCCTCAGTGCGCCCGAGACACCTATTGCACAACTGGAAGAAGCCAGCCTGCTGCTGGCGATAAGACCATTATTTCGGGGCGAGGTGGTCGTGCATCACGTGCTCGTGGACGGGGCAGTAATTGACCTGAGCGTTGACGAACAAGGCACTGGCAACTGGGAAGCGCTGATGGATGAGGATTCCACCGCAGCCACCACAACACCCGCGCCGGCTGAGGCCACCGCACCAGCCCCCAGTGACGCAGCAGCAGACGAAGGCCAGCAAATGCAACTGGCGATAGAAAAAATCAGCCTGAGCAATAGTGCCTTAACCTACAGCGATGCAGAGAGCGGACAGCACATCGCTCTGCAGGACATAACCCTCAATGTCGCTCAATTTAATCTGCAGGGTGAACCCTTCGATATGGATGTATCACTGACGGCGAGCATCAGCGATGCACAACAACCGGCACAGCCACTGACACTGGAAACCCGGATACAGCATCAAATGCAGCTGGCGGAAGATTTCAACACGTTAGCGTTGCGCGACGGCCAGCTCAAGCTGCTGATTAAAGGACCAAAGAACGGGGAGCTCACCATCAACTATCGCGTGCTGGCCAATGATTTGGAAACCGAACCGCGCTTTGAAGGCGAACTCAGTATTCCCGCCTTCAACGCAAGAAATGTTTTGGCCGCTTTAAGCAGCGACATGGAAACCGCCGAGCAATATGCGCTGACGGAGGTATCGCTCAACACCCGCTATGCGGGCAACACGCAATCGGTTGCCTTTGATCCTCTCACCCTTAAACTGGATCGCACCACTATCAAAGGTACGCTGGCGGTGACCGACTTCGATACCACCGCCCTTAAGCTGGTGCTGAACGGGGACCGGATTAACGTGGATCATTACCTGGCTCCGGAAAGCGAAACCGAAACCGCCGACACCGACGCGGCCGGCGGCGATGAAGAACTGATTCCACTGGATACGCTGAAAGCCCTGAACGCCGATATCAGCACCGACTTTGCTCAAATGACGGTGGCCGATATGCCGCTGAAAAATATCAGCCTGCGCGCTACGGCAGCTAACGGGCTGGTCAATCTCACTAAAGCTCAGGCAGTAGCCTACGACGGCACCATCTCCGCCACCGGCCGACTGGATGGGCGCGGCGACACCGCCATCATTGACTTCAACGGCAAGGTGGACAGCTTTCAGCTGGAACCTTTCCTGAGCGATATGGAGCTTAACGAGAAGATCAACTTCACCGGCGCGATCAACGCCACTACCACCGGCAAAGCCCGGGGCGTGACGATGAATCAATTACTCGATTCGTTCGTCAACGAAACCAATATTGTCGGTGCCCAGGTCCGTCTTTTTCCATTAAACATTGAAGAGAAATTCTGCCAGCTGGTAAATCTGGTTAACCGGGCGGATGATCCGCAAAAAACCTGGGACAAATTTACCCAGATGGAAGATCTCTCGGGCAAGATCACCATGGCCAATCGTGTCGTCACCGTCGAATCCTTCTCTGCCGGCATCAAGCAACTGATGCTGGGCACCCATGGCAGCCTTGACCTGGGCAATGATCGCTACGATTTCCACCTGCCGCTGAAGCTGATTCCCACCGAAACTACCACAGCCACCACCGCCGACGGTGTGACAGTTGCCGCCACCAGCACCGAAGGGTGTATCATCGGCAGCAATTATTGGCTGAATCGCAGCCTGTCACTGCTGCGCTGCCACGGATCCTTGACGGATCTAAATCCGGTGCGCGATTGCCGACCGGACAGTCAGGCACTCGCCTCGCTCACCAAAGATTTTGCGGAATATAAATTACGTGAAAAACACGGTGACCGAATCGAGGCCGTTGAACAAAAAGTCGATGCGAAAAAAGACGAGTTGCGGAAAAAACTCGAAGACAAATTAGGCGGTGAAAGCGAAGGGAAAAAAGCTGAAGACCTGTTAAAAAATATCTTCAAAAAGAAAAAAGATGAGCAATGATTTTTCCCGTGCAGTACTCACCTGGTTTGATCAACACGGCCGCAAAACGCTGCCCTGGCAACAGGGCATCACCCCTTACCGGGTGTGGCTGTCCGAGATCATGCTGCAGCAGACCCAGGTCACCACAGTTATTCCCTATTTCGAACGCTTTATAGCTCGCTTTCCCGATGTAGCCAGCCTCGCCGCCGCACCCATTGATGATGTGCTGCATCTGTGGACCGGGCTGGGTTATTACGCGCGCGCGCGCAATTTGCATCGGTGTGCTCAAACTATTGTGCGCGACTACCACGGCGAATTTCCGAGCAGTGTAGAAGCGCTGGCCGAACTACCGGGCATCGGCCGTTCAACCGCCGGAGCAATTGTCAGCATCGCGTTTAAACAACGCGCGGCCATTTTGGACGGCAACGTTAAACGCGTGCTCGCCCGGCACCACGCCGTGAGCGGTTGGCCCGGCGAAGCCGGCACCTTGAAAACTTTATGGCTCCATGCGGAAGCACACACGCCGGACAAACGCGTCAACGATTACACCCAGGCAATGATGGACCTCGGCGCAACCCTGTGTACCCGCAGCAAGCCAGCCTGCGAACGCTGCCCGGTAATGACCACCTGCGTCGCTTATGCAACCGGTGAGGTCACCGCCTACCCCGGCAAAAAACCCAAAAAAACCTTGCCGGAAAAAACCGTACAACTGTTGATGCTGCGCAACCCCGCCGGCGACATTTTGTTACAGCAGCGACCACCCCAAGGCATTTGGGGCGGGCTGTGGAGTTTTCCCGAAATAGCCCCGGATGTTGATGCAACCAGCTACGCAGAAAATCGCTTTGGCAAAATCAGCAGCAGCGAAAACTGGGACTCCTATCGCCACACATTCAGCCACTACCATCTCGATATAACGCCCGTGTTGCTGCAGTTGAAAAAAGAACCCGGACGTATCGCCGAAGCGCACCAGACGCTGTGGTATAACCCACATCAGCCCGGTACCGTCGGCTTGGCCGCGCCAGTTAAAAAACTGCTGGAGAAACTCGCGGAGTCTGACCCGCGCCGCTGACTGACGTGATTGAAGGCTTGGTCTGTAACGGCCGACTTTCGTACACAACCGCTGGCATCCACCCGCCAGCACCGCTATCCTGCCCCCCTCGTCAATTCAACAGGAGGAGTCAACATGCCTCGCACCGTTTTCTGCCGCAAATACAAACAGGAGCTGGAGGGGCTTGACCAGCCGCCCTACCCCGGCGCCAAAGGTCAGGACATCTACGACAACATCTCTAAAAAAGCCTGGCAGGAGTGGATGGCCCACCAGACCATGCTGATCAATGAGAAGCGCTTGAGCCTGATGGACATGGGTTCCCGCACCTACTTATCCGAGCAGATGACGCGCTTTCTCTCTGGAGAAGACTACGATCAGGCAGAAGGCTTTGTGCCACCGAGCAATAAATAACCAACCGGCATAAAGAGAGCTGAAAAATAGGACAAAATTATCACCGCAGGCTTGACTCAATCTGGCCGAGCAGGTTTAATACGCGCCTCTTGCACACGCAAGCCTCCAAGCCCAGATAGCTCAGTCGGTAGAGCAGTGGATTGAAAATCCTCGTGTCGGTGGTT
>CAYUVQ010000071.1:0-16115 GCA_964448175.1 uncultured Cellvibrionaceae bacterium
GGTTGGACTTACCTTCAACGAAGGTAGCAAAGGTCGATGAGACATTGAGATAGTTGCTGTGTTTAAGCGCGCCTTCGACTTCAGCCTCTTGCGTGTTATGGCGCGGAGCCGACTCAAAACCCGGTTCCGGTGCGGCTTCTTTAACAGGCGGTACAATGCTAGATACTGGTGGTGTTACAGTCGGTTCGACAGCCGCATAAACATTCATTTGTGCTTGCTGAGGTGAATAAGCTTGCGTCGAGGCTGGCTCCGAAACCGGTGGTGTCGCTGCTCGATTGTATTGGAAAGCTGCCTGAGGTCTCGGAAGAATGCCGATCACCACCGTGAAGCTGTTTCCCTGTTGATAATTACCCACTAACTCGCGAATGCGGCTAAGAAACTTTTCTGACACCCAGTCACAAATAAACCGGTTGGGCGCTAACAAGCGCAATTCATTAGGGCCGGCCGATTCATCGATCTGCAAAGGTCTGATCCAGGTGTTGAACTGCTGCTGGGGCAATTCACCCTGTAGACTCGAAGCACATAATTTCCAAAGAGACTGCGGCAAAACCCTACTCCAGGTGTGGCGTTATTGTTTCAAAATGAGCCGGCTAGTGTACTCTCCCCCCTCCGTGTTATCCACAGTTGACATAAAAAAATAATTTCATAAGAAATCGATTACTCATTTAAATTCAATAAGTTAACAAACACTCACCCGCGAATTTATGCACAGCGTTGGCGCAATAAATTGTCCGTTTTTTAACCTTAACTGTGCACAAACCTGTGAATATCCTTGTGGTAATCTGGTGACAACCCGGTATATCAGGAAATAGTGTTAATTTGCTCCGAAACCAGGGGTAAATTGACAAAATACATTGATTTAACTACCAGCTTTCATTAAAATCCCGCGTCTTTTCACACCCGTGTGATCTTTCGCTACGGTTGCCCTATTTAGCAGCTCTTAAACAACAGGTTCAGTTTCATGAAAAGAACATTCCAGCCCAGCAATTTGAAGCGCGTCCGCAATCACGGTTTCCGTGCTCGCATGGCTACCAAGAACGGTCGTTTGGTATTGGCTCGTCGTCGCGCTAAAGGTCGCAAGCAATTAACTACCGTCTAATTGCTTCTTCCGCAAGAAAATGAGTTGCTAGAGTGAAGCAGACGTTTGGGAAGTCGCTCCGTCTCCTTTCCTCTAGCGATTTTAAAAGCGTCTTTGATGGCGCCACCGCTCGTCTTTCCCACCAGCATTTCCTTATCCTCGCGCGTGCCAATCAGCTGGATCACCCCCGTTTGGGTCTGGTGATTGCCAAGAAACATATTCGCCTCGCTGTAGCCCGTAATCGCATGAAACGCTTGATTCGGGAAAGTTTTCGGCAACAACAGCAATCTTTGACGGGTATAGATGTTATTGTACTGGCCCGCAAAGGGATGGATGAGTTAGCGAATCCCGTGATTGCCAAACAACTCCAGCAGCAATGGCAACGATTGTTACGCAAATTCAATCAGACGCAACAATCGGCCCCAAGCGAACAGAGGTAACGACCATGCGTTGGCTTGCCATCAAGTTTATTCACGGTTATCGCTACCTGCTGAGTCCGTGGATTGGCAACCAATGTCGTTTTTACCCGAGCTGCTCGCACTATGCTGAAGAAGCAATTGAAAAACATGGTTTTATAAACGGGGGTTATTTAACATTCCGTCGCCTTATAAAATGCCATCCCTGGCATGACGGCGGAATTGACCCGGTCCCGGAGAAAACCACTCATACTCAACCAACAGATGGCACTTGATAAGATGGATTGGCAAAAGAACCTGTTAATCGCGGCGATGATCGCCGTTCTTTTTATGCTGGTGATTCGCTGGAATGACTTTCAGGAAAACCTCCCCGATCCCCAGACACCAGTAGCAACCGCTCCTAATGGTGCTAATTTTGATAACCCGGCCCCAGCGGCCAGTGATATTCCCAGCCTGCCGGCGGATCAAAGTGTACCCGCGGCACCGGACCAGCCAGCTCCCTCTAGCCAGCGCATTAAAGTCTTTACCGACAGTCTGCATCTGGAAATCAGTACGCTAGGTGGAGATATCACCTATGCCGCTTTGCCGCGTCATTATGCCGAGCTGAATACTCCCGATGTACCTTTTGTCCTGCTGGAAGACCGTGCCAATCATACGTATGTCGCCCAGAGCGGGTTGATCGGTGCTAACGGCACCGACAGCGCTGCCGGCCGTCCGATCTTCACCGCGCCCCAACCGGAATACCGGATGGCTGACGACCAGGACAAACTTGTCGTTGATCTGCTCTATCAGCAGGGTGAAACCTCAATCACCAAACGATTTACCTTCACCCGTGAAGAGTATCTGGTTGAAGTGGAATACCTGATCAACAACCAAAGCGATAGCGTGTGGAGCGCGAATTTCTACGGCCAGATCAAGCGCGACAGCCAGAGCTTCCATAAAGTCAGCGCCCTGGAAATGAATCCTTTCCTCGGAGCTGCGATCACGACCAATGATGAGAACTATAAAAAGCTGAGCTTTGGTGATCTCAGCGAGAAAGAATTTAAAACCAGCCGTGAAGGCGGTTGGGTTGCGATGGTGCAGCATTACTTTATCAGCGCCTGGATTCCCGCTGCGGATCACCAGAACGCTTATCACCTGCGTAAACTTTCCGGTCAGGATTTATACCTGCTGGGCTTCACCAGCCAACGGGTTGAAATTGCCCCCGGTACCCAGGGAAGCCTGCACGCCCAGTTTTACGCTGGTCCGAAAGATACTGAACGTCTTGAAGAAATCTCCCCCTATCTTGATTTGACCGTCGATTACGGTTGGCTGTGGTGGATCGCCAAACCACTGTTCTGGTTGCTGAAGTTTATCCACGGCTTTGTGGGCAACTGGGGTCTGGCAATTATCGGGCTGACTATCCTGGTAAAAGCTGCTTTCTTCCAGTTAAGCGCGGCGAGCTACCGCTCCATGGCCAAGATGCGCAAGCTTGCCCCCAAGCTGCAGGAGCTCAAAGAACGGTGTGGCGATGATCGCCAGAAGATGTCCCAGGAAATGATGAAGCTTTATAAGGAAGAAAAAGTTAATCCGCTCGGGGGTTGTCTGCCGATTCTGGTTCAGATGCCGGTATTCCTGGCTCTGTACTGGACGTTGATGGAAAGTGTCGAGCTGCGTCATTCACCTTTCTTTTTCTGGATTCAGGACCTTTCAGTGAAAGATCCCTACTTTGTGCTGCCTTTGATTATGGGGCTCACCATGTTTATCCAGATGAAACTCAACCCGACACCACCGGATCCAATGCAGGCCCGGGTTATGCAACTGATGCCGATCGTGTTTACCTTTATGTTCCTGTGGTTCCCGGCTGGTCTGGTATTGTACTGGGTTACCAACAACACCCTGGGCATCCTGCAGCAGTGGATCATCACTCGCCAGATCGAAAACGCTGGCAAAAAGATTTAACCTGATCGAGCAATCCACGGCGTGAACCTCACTACCGACACCATCGCCGCCATCGCCACCGCTACCGGGCGCGGTGGTGTCGGGATCCTGCGTGTATCCGGGCCTAAAGCGGGCCAGGTTGCGCAGACCCTCCTCAAGCAACCGCTGCAACCTCGCTATGCCCACTACTGTGCCTTTCACAGCAGAGAAGGCGAGGTTCTGGATCAGGGCATCGCCCTCTTCTTCCCCGGCCCACACTCTTTTACCGGGGAGGATGTGCTCGAACTTCAGGGCCACGGTGGCCCTGTCATCCTCGATTTACTCCTGCGCGAGATTACGCGGCTGGGTGTGCGCCTCGCACGGCCCGGCGAGTTTTCTGAACGTGCCTTCCTTAATGACAAACTGGATCTCGCACAGGCAGAAGCCATTGCGGACCTGATTGATGCCACCACTGAACAGGCTGCACGTAACGCTCTTCATTCGTTACAGGGCGCGTTTTCCGCGCGGATTCATGAATTAGTAGAAGCCTTGATTCAATTGCGTATCTACGTGGAAGCGGCCATTGATTTTCCCGAGGAAGAAATCGATTTCCTCAGCGACGGCCATGTCGCGCGGGAGTTTGATCGCATCGAACAGCGGCTCGCCGCCGTGTTTCGTGAGGCCCGCCAGGGCGCCCTGTTGCGCGACGGGATGCGCGTGGTGATCGCCGGTCGGCCTAATGCGGGAAAATCCAGTTTGTTAAACGCCCTGAGCGGCCGCGAAAGCGCCATCGTGACCAGCATTGAGGGCACCACCCGCGATGTACTGCGCGAACATATCCACATCGACGGTATGCCGCTGCATATCATCGATACAGCCGGTTTGCGGGATAGTCCGGACGAGGTGGAACAGATCGGCATTCAGCGCGCCTGGCAGGAAATTCGTCAGGCTGACCGCATCCTGCTGTTGGTCGATGCACGCAGCTCCATCGAACAGCGTCCCGAGATCCTGTGGCCAGAATTTGTTGCCCAGTTACCCGCACCGGAAAAACTGACTCTGGTGCGCAATAAGATCGACCTGACCAACGAACCGGCCGGCTTCCTTAACAAAGAAGAAAACGTTATCGGCATCAGTGCTGCAACAGGCGCTGGCATTGCCACCCTGAAACAACACCTGAAAGACATCATGGGCTACCAGCAAACCGGTGAAGGCGGTTTTACCGCGCGCCGACGTCATCTGGATGCACTGGAACGCGCGCAGGAGTACCTTGCTGCGGGTAGAACCCAGCTTCACGGCTACGCCGCTGGTGAGCTTCTGGCCGAAGACCTGCGTCAGGCACAGAATGCGTTGAATGAAATCACGGGGGAATTTACCTCTGATGATCTTTTAGGGCGTATTTTCAGCAGTTTTTGTATCGGGAAATAAATTACCCTACCCCCTCCCTCGCCCTTCCAAAACCTTCACCTTCTTGTAAGCTTTTTTGTCTTCAAACGCACTAACCACCAGCAGTTACACAAGTTATCCACATTTATTCACAGGTTTATTCAATAAATACCTGTTTTTTCTGAGTTTTTCACAGGATTGAATAACCTGTGTGGGTAACTCTGTGAGTCAATGCCCTTAAAAACTGCTTACACTTTTGGGGATAACTCCGAAAACTTCCCATTCCGGTATAACTCACCCTTTTACCACCAGCTTTGTGGCAGCTTTCTGCCAGCTTATAAGGCTTTTGCCCCATGACTTATGATTAGGCTAACCAAATGATTTATAAGAATATTTAAACCTTATCCACAGAAAAGTGCCGCAGTATAAGTAGTAACAACATCAATCCTTTCATTAATAAACTTTATATATTTTTATTTAAATAAAATTTTACGTTGTTGTAACACCGACCAAACCAAAACAACGGGGAAAAATAGTTTGAACAAGTTTTGTACAAGCGCGCGCGCCGCTCTATAATGGCGCCCCTTTTAAATTCCATTCCCTTTCTGGCTGGCGTGCGAGGCCTTTAAACCATGATCTTTCCCGAACGTTTTGATGTCATTGTTATTGGCGGCGGCCATGCGGGGACAGAGGCCTGTCTGGCAGCGGCACGAATGGGAAGTAAAACCCTACTGCTGACCCACAACATTGAGACCTTGGGCCAAATGTCATGCAACCCGGCCATCGGCGGGATCGGCAAAAGTCATCTGGTGAAGGAAATTGATGCGCTTGGTGGTGCCATGGCTCTGGCAACCGACAAAGGGGGTATCCAATTTCGGGTGCTCAATGCTCGGAAAGGCCCAGCGGTACGCGCAACCCGCGCGCAGGCGGATCGCATTCTGTACAAGGCGGCTATCCGCCATATGCTGGAAAATCAGCCGAATCTGTGGATCTTTCAGCAAGCGGCCGATGATCTGATTGTGGAACACGATCAGGTACGTGGTGTTGTGACACAGATGGGACTCAAATTTTATGCCGATTCTGTAGTACTGACGGCCGGTACCTTCCTTGGGGGTTTGATTCATATCGGGCTGCAAAATCACTCCGGTGGACGCGCGGGTGATCCGCCTTCCATCGCTCTTTCCCGACGGCTGCGTGAATTGCCGCTGCGTGTTGATCGCTTGAAAACCGGCACGCCGCCTCGCATTGATGCGCGCACGGTTAACTTTGAAGGCCTGGAAAAACAATGGGGTGATGAACCGCGGCCAGTCATGTCCGTGCGTGGTAACCGGGCGATGCATCCGGAACAGATGTGTTGCTGGATTACCCATACCAACGCAAAAACTCACGATATTATTCGCGGTGGTCTGGATCGTTCCCCCATGTATTCCGGCGTGATCGAAGGTATCGGCCCCCGCTACTGCCCGTCCATCGAAGATAAAATTCATCGCTTCGCCGACAAGGACTCACATCAGGTATTTATTGAACCGGAAGGTTTGACGACTCATGAACTTTATCCCAACGGTATTTCCACGAGTCTGCCTTTTGATGTGCAGATGAATCTGGTGCGTTCCATCAAAGGATTTGAAAATGCCCATATTGTTCGTCCGGGTTATGCGATTGAATACGATTTTTTTAATCCCCAGGATTTGAAACACAGTCTGGAAACCAAAGTCATCGGCGGATTATTTTTTGCGGGCCAGATCAACGGCACGACCGGATACGAAGAAGCCGGCGCACAAGGTTTGCTGGCAGGATTAAATGCCGCTTTGCGCGCGCAGGAAAAAGACAGCTGGTGCCCGCGCCGCGATGAAGCGTATATCGGCGTACTGGTAGATGACCTGATTACCCTGGGCACTAAAGAACCCTATCGCATGTTCACCAGTCGCGCCGAATATCGTCTGATGCTGCGTGAAGATAATGCCGATATTCGCCTGACCGAAAAAGGTCGTGAGTTAGGACTGGTTGGTGAAGAACAGTGGCGTGCCTTCTGCGAAAAGCGCGAAGCCATTGCGCGGGAACAGGAGCGCCTGAAAGCTACTTGGATTCAAGCCGGTTCACCCGAAGCCGAAAAAATTGAAGCGAAAGTGCAGACAAAATTGCTGCGCGAATACAACCTTTACGACCTGCTGAAACGTCCTGAACTGGAATACGCAGACCTGGCGAATTTAAAAGGCGAAGGTGTTGTTGATGAATTTGTAGCAGAGCAAATTGAGATAGAAGCAAAATATTCTGGCTATATCGATCGCCAGCAGGAAGAAATAGAACGGATGCGTGCTTATGAAAATACGCTGATCCCTGCTGATTTTGATTTTACTAAAGTGGAAGGGTTATCCAACGAAGTGAAACAAAAACTCGCGAATGCCAAACCCGAAACCCTCGCTCGTGCTTCGCGAATTTCCGGTGTGACGCCTGCGGCCATTTCGCAGCTAATGATGTACATGAAGAAACATGGACTGTTGAAGAAAGCAAAACCCTCTGCGAATTTTGAGCAGGCTTCGTGATTGATCCGAGAGCTTATAAAAAAAGTAATCAGTAATCCGTGGCATTGGGTTTGATGTAAATGCACTGCGCCGTGTGATGAATATCTGCAGATGTATCACCCGTATGTGTGCGGGTGATAACTTGAACACATCAGCAAGTCCTTCAATATTGTTCATTTATTTAATAATGAGTTTTCGCTTTGATCGATCTACAACAGAAACTACAACAACAATTAATTGATGGCGCTGATCAACTGTCAGTGTCACTTGATGAAACTCAGTTAAAAAATTTACTGGTCTATCTCAACGAATTTGATAAATGGAACAAGGCGTATAACTTGTCTGCCATTCGCAATATTGAGCAGATGGTAGCGCGCCATATTCTGGATAGCCTGAGTGTGGTGCCCTATTTTGCGCAACCCGTTTATGAGCACTGTAAAAATATTATTGATGTGGGAACCGGTGGTGGTTTACCGGGGATTCCGCTGGCCATTATGTTTCCTGAAAAACGTTTTACCTTGCTTGACAGCAACGGCAAAAAAACCCGTTTTTTATTTCATGTAAAAAACCTGCTAAACCTGAATAACGTTGTTGTGGAAAATCAACGTGTCGAGCAGTTTCAACCTGCGGAAAAATTTCAAATCGTGATCAGTCGTGCGTTCGCAAGCCTGGAGGACATGACGGAAGGTTGTGCGCACCTTTTGAAAAATGATGGCGTTTTTATGGCCATGAAAGGCCTCTACCCTGCCGATGAACTTTTGCCCCTGGCGGGCAAAGTTGAGCTGGCCGCGAGCTACCCGCTGAAAGTGCCGGACACCGAGGGTGAACGGCATCTGCTGATCCTCAAGCCGGTACGCTGACGCCGGCAATCCGGGTTGCGGTGGTAAAAAACCATCTTCCCGGTTGCCCTGAAAAAATAACTACCACACAATAGCCCGCTGTCTTATCCGGGTTCGTAAGGAACATCACTTGACCAAGATCTACGCCGTAGCCAACCAAAAAGGCGGAGTGGGCAAAACCACCACCTGCGTCAATCTGGCCGCTTCACTGGTTGCGACCAAAAAACGTGTCCTGCTGGTGGATCTTGATCCCCAGGGCAATGCCACCATGGGCAGCGGTATCGACAAAGACACTGTTGAGCGCAGTGTGTACGACGTCTTAACGCAACGCGCAACGACGGCGGAATGCATTCTTTCCTCGGAAAGCGGCGGTTATCAGGTGTTGCCAGCGAACGGTGACCTCACCGCCGCAGAAGTGGAAATGCTGTCTCTGGCGAACAAGGAACGCTTGCTGCAACAGGGTTTGGAGCAGGTTCGGGATCAATACGATTACATCATCATCGACTGCCCGCCCTCTCTGAACATGCTCACGGTCAATGCCCTGACCGCCTGTGACGGTGTGATCATCGCCATGCAGTGCGAGTACTATGCGCTAGAGGGTTTGTCGGCGCTGATGAATACCATCAACCAGATCCAGCAGCTGCTCAATCCGCAGCTGAAGATCGAAGGGCTGCTGCGTACCATGTACGATCCGCGCAACAGTTTGACCAACGACGTGTCTGCGCAGTTGATCCAGCACTTTGGTGATCGGGTATACCGCACCTGCATCCCGCGCAATGTGCGGCTGGCGGAAGCCCCCAGTTTTGGGCAGCCGGTGCTGGCATTCGATCGGGTGTCAAAAGGCGCCATCGCCTACCTGGCACTGGCTGGGGAAATCATTCGGCGCAACGATCCTAATTACAAGCCAACGGAAGCTGGCTCTCTGGCAGAAGACCAGACTCACTAAGATTTACTCCGCGCGTAACAGGCGGAATTCAGATACAGGTTCGCAAGATTATGTCGTCAAAACGCAAAGGTCTAGGTAAGGGACTGGATGCACTTCTCAGTGCCGGTTTGGGTATGTCTCCGCCATCCCTTGCTCCCACATCCGAACCGGGCGAAACCGCCGCCGCCCATCAACTTCCTGCAGATGGCAAGCTCGCCCACATTCCGGTGGAGTTTTGTCAGCGCGGTAAATATCAGCCGCGCCGTGATATGCATCCGGAACAACTGGAAGAGTTGGCGGAATCAATCAAAGCGCAAGGGGTTATGCAACCCATCGTCGTGCGGCAGATTGCGCCGGAAAAATACGAAATTATCGCCGGTGAACGCCGTTGGCGTGCCACACAGTTAGCCGGGCTGGACAAGATCCCGGCAATTATCCGCGATGTGCCCGATGAGGCGGCCATTGCCATGGCGCTGATTGAAAACATTCAGCGCGAAGATCTAAATCCCATCGAAGAAGCCGTTGCACTCAAACGACTGCAGGATGAATTTGAACTGACGCACCAGGAAGTGGCACAGGCAGTTGGAAAATCCCGCACCACCGTGACCAACCTGCTGCGCTTGATTGCACTGACCGATGAAGTTAAAACCTTGTTGGAACATGGCGATCTGGAGATGGGCCACGCGCGCGCGCTGCTGACTCTCGAGGCCCCGGACCAGCGAGAGATTGCTCGCCAGATCGTCGCTAAAAGCTTATCGGTACGCCAAACCGAAACACTGGTGCGCAGTTTCCAGGAGAGTAAACACAAAGATAAACTCAAGGCTCCCGCGGCACCATCAGCGGATATCCGCCGATTGCAGGAACAGTTATCGGAGACCTTGGGCGCAGGCGTTGAGATCCAGCACACCGCGAAAGGTAAGGGCAAACTGGTCATCAATTACAACACGCTCGATGAGCTGGACGGGATTCTTGCCCATATCAAGTGAGATGTTGAATAACCTCAGGACATTTGCGCGCAAACGCAACAGACACGGCGGATTTAAACTTGCTGCGCTTATTTAATGTCCCTATAATGCGGCGGCCCAACCAGGTAGCACAAGATTGCACCAACGTGGGGTGTTAGTTGATTAGAAGCGGCAAAAACGTCGAAGATTTGAGAAAAACAAAGCCTGAGATAGGTCGACTCCGTCCAAGCACCATCGCCAGACCCCCAGTGTTGCAGCGATTATTGATGTTGTGGCTGGCGGCGGCTGTACTGGCTGTGGCGGTAATGCCGATGGATTCCAAATGGGGTCTATCACTTTTATGGGGTTTTTCGGTTTGCTTGTTACCTGCCATTTGTTTTTCCTGGTATTCGTTTAAATACCGGGGCGCTCGCGTGGCCGTAACAGCTGTTAATGCATTTTATCGCGCCGAAGCTATAAAGTTTTTTCTCACGGCAATGTTGTTCGCGGCGGTTTTTCATCGCGCGGACAAGATCAATCTGCTCGTATTCTTTCTCGCGTTCATCGCCGCACAGATTTTTTCGTGGCTGCTGTCAGCTCAGGTTCTGAAGCAGCCCCGTTGATCCAAATTCATCCAACTTGCAACGTGAGAACCAACCATGGCAGCGGAAGGGCAAGCACCCACTACGACTGAATACATCCTGCACCACTTGACCAACTGGACTTATGGAAAATTGCCTGCAGGCACTTATTGTGACGGCTCCCGGGTCCAGGAAACCACCAGTTGGGTGGTTGCGCATTGTACCGAGGAGATGGCAGCCATGGGCTTCAACGCCATCCATATCGACTCTATGGCCTGGTCTATTGGTTTGGGGCTGATCTTCATTACGTTGTTTCGCTGGGCGGCTAAAAAAGCCCATGCTGGCGTACCTACCGGTTTCCTCAACTTCGTTGAGATGATCATTGAGTTTATCGACAAGACCGTTAAAGACGGTTTCCAGCATAAGAATGCATTTATCGCCCCTCTCGCCCTGACTATCTTCGTATGGGTTTTCCTGATGAACCTCATGGACCTGGTACCTGTCGACTGGATACCGGAGCTGGCTATGTGGATCGCGGGTGATCCTCACTTCTACTTCAAGATCGTGCCGACTACAGACGTTAATATCACCATGGCGATGGGCTTTACCGTGTTCCTGCTGATGATTGGCTTCAGCATCGCGAAGAAAGGCCTGATCGGGTTTATTAAAGAATTGACATTCCATCCCTTCCACCCGACTTTCCGGGGTGTTGGGCTTCTGTTCGCACCGCTGCTGATCATTATTAACTTTGTGCTTGAAACTATTGCGCTGGTGGCTAAGCCGGTCTCTCTGGGACTGCGTCTCTTCGGCAACATGTATGCCGGTGAAATGATCTTCATCCTGATTGCGATCATGTATGGTGCCGGTCTGCTGCTGGGCATCTTTGCGGGTGTGCTGCAATGGGGCTGGGCTGTATTCCACATTCTGATTATCACCCTGCAGGCATTCGTGTTTATGGTGTTGACCATTGTGTATATGGCCATGGCGCACCATGTGGAAGAAGAAGACCAGTTTGCTCACTGATTTTTTCATTAACTGTTTTAATTTTACTTTTTAACTTTTGATCATTTGAGGAGAAATACCATGGGTTTAGCGTTGATTGCTGTTGCATTGTTGATTGGTTTTGGCGCACTGGGAACTGCTATTGGCTTCGCCATCCTGGGCGGTAAATTGCTGGAAGGTTCTGCCCGTCAACCGGAGCTAGCGCCCATGTTGCAAGGCAAAATGTTCCTTATCGCTGGTCTGCTTGACGCGGTACCAATGATTGGTGTGGGTATTGCGATGTACATCCTGTTCGTGACTGTTCCTACTCTCGCTTAATCGAAAGCTTTGTTTGATTCAGGAAACCCCTGACGGGTTTCTTACATCTGAAAGCTTTCCACAACAGGGGTTATCGGCGTGAACATTAATTTGACCTTAATCGGACAGTCCATCACGTTCCTATTCTTTGTGCTGTTTTGCATGAAGTTCGTGTGGCCGTTCATTACCGCTGCGATGGCTGAACGCCAAAGAGTCATCGCAGAAGGCCTTGCTGCCGCAGACCGCGCAAGTAAGGACCTCGAGTTAGCCCAGGAAAAAGCCACCCACACCCTGCGTGATGCCAAGCAGGAAGCTGCTGCCATTCTGGAATCTGCCAACAAACGCGCTACGCAAATTGTTGAAGAAGCCAAAGAACAGGCACGTGCTGAAGCTGAGCGCATCAAAGCGGCTGCGCAAGCAGAAGTTGAACAGGAAGTGAATCGCGCGAAAGAAAAACTGCGCTCACAAGTCGCCGTTCTGGCGTTGGCCGGTGCCGAGAAAGTCTTGCAAGCTTCTGTTGATGAAACAGCGCATAAGACCATGCTCGACAAACTGGCTGCCAGTCTATAAGCGAGGTGAATCGTGGCTGAACTGACTACTCTCGCCCGACCTTACGCGAAAGCAGCGTTTCAATACGCGCTGGAGGCGAAGGATCTGGCAGGCTGGGGCAAGCAACTGGCAACACTTGCTGCCGCAAGCCGTTATGGCGCCATGCAAAAAGCTATCGCATCGCCGTCACTGTCTGCTCAGCAACAAGCACAGTTGTTGATCGATGCATGTGGTGACGAGTTAACGGCACCAGTGCGCAATTTCATTGTGTTGTTGGCGCAAAACAAGCGCCTGTCGTTGCTGCCTGAGATCTATCAATTATTCGATGCTCTCAAGACTGCGCAAGAACAAGCAGTCGATGTTGAATTGACCACCGCCATCGCCCTGGACGATGCGAGTCAAGCCAAGCTTGCAGAAGCATTGAGCACCAAGTTAGCACGCAAGGTGAATGTCCAGACGGTTGTCGACCAGCAATTGCTGGCAGGCGTAATTATCAAAGCAGGTGATTTGGTCATCGACGGCTCGATGCGCGGTCGGTTAGAGAAACTCGCCAAAGCAATCAATTCGTAGGATTGAGGAATAGAGCATGCAGCAACTGAATCCATCCGAGATTAGCGAAATAATCAAGCAGCGCATCGACCAACTCGATGTGTCTTCTGAAGCCCGTAATGTGGGCACTGTAGTATCAGTATCTGACGGTATCGTACGTATCCACGGTTTGATGGATGTTATGTACGGTGAAATGATCGAGTTCGAAGGTGGCCTGTTTGGTATGGCATTGAACCTCGAGCGCGACTCTGTCGGTGCAGTAATTCTGGGTGACTACCGTGGTATTGCCGAAGGCCAGACCTGTAAATGTACCGGCCGTATTCTGGAAGTTCCAGTAGGTCCGGAACTGGAAGGTCGTGTAATTGACGCACTCGGTAATCCTATTGATGGGAAAGGTCCGATCAACGCCAAGATGACCGACGCGATTGAAAAGGTTGCGCCTGGGGTAATCTGGCGTAAGTCGGTCGACCAGCCGGTGCAGATCGGTTTAAAAGCTATCGATGCCATGGTGCCAATCGGTCGTGGTCAGCGTGAGTTGATCATTGGTGACCGCCAGATTGGTAAGACCGCTATTGCGATCGACGCCATCATCAACCAGAAAGATTCCGGCATCAAATGTATCTATGTTGCCATTGGCCAGAAAGCCTCTTCCATTGCTGCCGTTGTGCGCAAACTGGAAGAACATGGTGCCATGGAACACACCGTGGTGGTAGCAGCAACGGCTTCCGACCCGGCTGCCATGCAGTTCCTGGCCCCGTTCGCCGGTTGTACTATCGGTGAATACTACCGTGACCGTGGTCAAGACGCCCTGATCATTTATGACGACTTGACCAAGCAAGCCTGGGCGTACCGTCAAATCTCCCTCTTGTTGCGTCGTCCACCAGGCCGTGAAGCCTATCCTGGTGACGTGTTCTATTTGCACTCCCGTCTGCTTGAACGCGCTGCGCGCGTGAGTGAAGACTATGTTGAGAAGTTCACTAATGGTGAAGTGAAAGGTAAAACCGGTTCTCTGACCGCTTTGCCGATGATCGAAACCCAGGCGGGGGACGTGTCTGCGTTCGTTCCGACCAACGTGATTTCTATTACCGACGGTCAGATCTTCCTCGAAGCTTCCATGTTCAACGCCGGTATCCGTCCGGCCATGAACGCCGGTATTTCCGTATCCCGTGTAGGTGGTGCAGCGCAGACTAAAGTGATCAAGAAATTGTCCGGTGGTATTCGTACTGCTCTTGCTCAGTACCGTGAACTGGCAGCCTTCTCCCAGTTTGCTTCTGACCTGGACGAAGCGACCAAGGCGCAGTTGGATCACGGTCAGCGTGTAACCGAGCTGATGAAGCAGAAACAGTTCTCACCGCTGAACATCGCGCAGATGGCGCTGGTTCTGTTTTGTGCCAACGAAGGCTATTTGAAAGATGTGCCGGTTAACAAGGTGTTGGATTTTGAATCTGCCCTGCTCTCTTACGCCAATAGCGAATACGCTGATGTGATGAAGACTATCGCCACCACTGGCGATTGGAATGCAGAGCTGGAAGGCAAGTTCAAAGAACTGGTCACCAAGTTCAAGGCAACCCAAACCTGGTAAGACATTAACAGGGCCCGCTGCAAGGCGGGCCTTGGTGTGTCGTAAAGAACATCTTGAGGGCCTTTGAGAATGGCAGGCACAAAAGAAATACGGACCCAGATCAAAAGTATCAAGAGCACGCAGAAGATTACCAGCGCGATGGAAATGGTCGCCGCCAGTAAGATGCGTCGTGCTCAAGAACGTATGCAACTGGGTAAGCCTTACGCCAAGCGTATGCGTGAGGTGATCGGGCACCTGGCGAATGCCAACCCCGAATACAAACACAGCTTTATGCAGCAGCGCGATGTCAAGCGTGTGGGTTTTATTCTGGTTTCCAGTGACCGTGGTCTGTGTGGTGGTTTGAACATCAACGTGTTCAAGACCGCGATCAGAAACATGAAAAGCTGGAGCGACCAGGGTGTGCAGATTGATCTGTGTCTGATCGGCGCCAAAGCAGCAGCGTTCTTCAAGAGCTTCGGTGGCAACGTGGTTGCTGCCCGCCGCGATCTTGGTGAAGCACCGAGCGTGGCTGACCTGATTGGCAGTGTGAAGGTTATGCTCGACGCTTACGCGGAAGGCCGGATCGACCGCTTGTTTATCGTGAGCAACGAGTTCGTCAACACCATGACCCAAAGCCCTGTTTTGCGTCAGTTGCTGCCGCTGGAAGCCGAAGAAAACAAACAGCTGAAACACCACTGGGATTACATCTACGAA
The DNA here is from genome assembly GCA_964448175.1 of uncultured Cellvibrionaceae bacterium. Lineage (GTDB taxonomy): Bacteria > Pseudomonadota > Gammaproteobacteria > Pseudomonadales > Cellvibrionaceae > Cellvibrio. Next base: position 15,260 of record CAYUVQ010000071.1, read on the forward strand.
CCCAACGCTGAACAACTGCTCGACGGCTTGTTGACGCGTTACATCGAATCCCAGGTTTACCAAGCCGTTATTGAAAATGCGGCAAGTGAACAAGCGGCGCGGATGGTAGCGATGAAGAGCGCCACCGACAACGCAGGTGAGCTGATTGATGATCTGCAACTGGTTTATAACAAAGCCCGTCAGGCGGCGATTACCCAGGAATTGTCCGAGATCGTGGGTGGTGCGGCAGCCGTAGCTTCCTAAGCAGCAACAATTTTGAGTTTAAACCGTCAGGTCTCGCGAACAGCCGGCCTGAGATAACGAGGAATCGGAAATGAGTAGCGGACGTATCGTACAAATCATCGGTGCGGTCATCGACGTGGAATTCCCACGTGATGCCATACCCAAAGTTTATGATGCCCTGAAGGTCGCCGATAAAGACCTGACCCTGGAAGTTCAGCAGCAATTGGGTGATGGCGTAGTACGTACCATTGCGCTGGGTTCTTCTGAAGGCCTGAGCCGTGGTCTGGCTGTGAACAACACCAAAGAAGCCATCAAAGTACCGGTCGGTAAAGAAACCCTCGGCCGTATTATGGATGTATTGGGCAACCCGATTGACGAAGCAGGTCCTATCGGTGAGCAGGAGCGCATGCAGATTCACCGTGATGCGCCAGCTTACGAAGAACTGGCCGCTTCTGAAGAGCTGCTGGAAACCGGTATTAAAGTTATTGACCTGGTATGTCCGTTCGCCAAGGGCGGTAAAGTAGGTCTGTTCGGTGGTGCCGGTGTAGGCAAAACCGTAAACATGATGGAACTCATCAATAACATCGCCAAAGAGCACAGCGGTTTGTCTGTATTCGCCGGTGTGGGTGAGCGT
>CAYUVQ010000072.1:0-13036 GCA_964448175.1 uncultured Cellvibrionaceae bacterium
GTTTGAGTGATTATCCGAGTTTCGGGATGTGTATTTTGTTCCGAAAGGCAATAAGGCATATTAGCCGTAAATTCATTACAGGCTAATGCGTTATTTTGTTTAAGATTCGCTGTGACGGGATGATCCTTGCCGTATAGCTGTTGTGCTGTGAGAGTTTGATAGGGGAAAAATATTTCAGGCATAGTGGTCCCTTACTGAGTCAGTAGAAAATTAATCCGAGTTTGCATCAAGAACATTTACGCGCAAATCATCCACCTTTCATAAATTATGAGATGTGATTGAGTTATCAATCCCATTGATCCGGCTCTATTAAATATAAAACAGCGTTCTTCGCCTCTGATACCGCGTCGGCGAAACTAAAGTCCAAGCCTGAATCCAAATCTTTATTTGGATTACTGGGTGTATAACCCAGAAAAAAAATTATGTGGCTGTCGGAAATTTGCCGGCGTTAACTATTGATTCAGAGGCGAAGACGTTAACAGCCGAGGCAAAAATTAACGCCGCTTCTTATGAAAAAAAGACGTGGAGATGGCGCGAGGGTGAATTGGTGCTGATTGAAAAGTGAGGCGAGTTTGAAAGTGTTTTTTGGAGCGAAGTGTCGGTGTTGGGGTAATGGACGTGCTTCGGGATAATGTGCCGGCTTAGGATAACGTGTGTGCTTCGACGCGAGGTGTCGGCTTACGCAGCTTCGCTGCTAAGCCGACCTACTGGATCTATCGGGATAAGTCGACTTGCTTGATCCATCGAACTAAGTCGACTTGATAAATCCATCGACTAAGGCGATCAGCTAGATCTATCGGACCAAGCTGGTCTACGAAATCCTTTTGATTAGACGCGCTGCGATCGGTATGTGTTTTGGTGAGTTTAAAACAGAACTACATGCCATCCCGGGTAAATGTGCGCATGACATAATCCACCCGCTGTTCGGGTGTGCGATGTGATCTTGGTTTGAGGGATTCGAGATGGCGCAGGCGGGGCAGCAGGCCGCGACCGTTGGCGACCTGAATAGAAAGTCCGGGGCGGGCATTCAGTTCCAGCAGTTGGGCGCCACGTACTTTATCAAGCACGATGTCGGTGCCGATGTAACCCAGGCCCGTCATCTCGAAACAGCGGGAGGCTAGCAACAGCATGTCACGCCAGTTGGCGATCTGAATTTCATTGAGGGGACGCTTGGTGTCAGGGTGATGCGTGACCGGCCGGGAAAACTGGACGGCCCGGAGCGCTGAACCGGTTGCGATATCCAGCCCCACCCCCACCGCACCCTGGTGCAAGTTGGCTTTGCCGTCGGAGGCGCGGGTGGCCAGACGCAGCATGGCCATCACCGGGTAACCTTTGAATACGATAATGCGGATATCCGGTACACCTTCGTAGGAATAACCTTCGAAGGAATCATCGAACTGGATCAGGTCTTCAACGATAACAACGTCCGGCTTACCACCCAGAGAATACAAACCCGCCAGGGTGTTGCTCATATGGCGACGAATATCTTCTACGGTAATTTCTACGCCGGATGATTTGATGAACTTGTCACCGCGCCGGCCGATGATCACCAGAATTCCCTTGCCGCCAGAGCCCTTTGCCGGCTTAACGGCAAAGCCTTCCAGCCCTTCCAGCTTCTTTTCGATGTGGGAGATCTCGTGTTGCTGCTCCACCAAAAAAAACAAACGCGGCGTTGCGACTTCGTATTCTTCCGCAATCAGTTTGGTCTTGAGCTTGTTATCCACCAGTGGAAACAGGTGGCGGGGGTTATAACTGCCGATGAAGTCGCGGTTGCGACAATTCATCCCCAGAATCCCCATACGGCGCAGGCGCCATGGACTGACCCATCTCACTTGGTGCCACCCGCCTTGTCATCAACGATGTTGTTCTCCACCATGGCGCGGAAGCGGCGCAATTCAGAGAATTTATAACCCGTGTACTGGCCCATCAGCATGATCAGCGCCAGGAATACCAGGTTAAGCTCAGGGAAATTGAACGTCAGGTGGCCGATCAATGGAAACTGCATCATCAGGTAAGCCAGCACCGCTACCAGCAGGCTGCCGCCGCCCTGCACCAGGACTTCCTTGGGGCCTTCCTCTTCCCACAGAATCGACATCCGCTCAATGGTCCAGGCGATGATAATCATCGGGAAAAAGGTGATGGTCATGCCAGTGTTCAGCCCCATCTGGTAGCCCACGAGGCTGAGGATGGAGATGATAAAGATCACCAGCACCACCAACGTGGCGATACGTGCGATAAGCAGCAGGTTCAGCCGCGATAGATAGGTGCGCAACACCAGGCCGAATGACACCACGCTGATAAAGCTGAACAGCCCCAGGCCGAGGGACGTCTGCAAAAACGCCAGTGCAATCAGAATCGGCATAAACGTGCCCGAGGTTTTCAGGCCGACAATGACGCGCATGAAAACCACCACCAACGCGCCCAGCGGTAAGAGGAACAGCAGTTTGAACATGCTCTGCTCTTCAATAGGCAAACGGTGGACGCCGATAATTGAAAAGATATTGTCGTTGGTTTGGGCGCGGGCCAGTTCAAGGGCAGGCACCGTCTGATAGATCATGGAAAAGCTGATCCGCGAGTTACGGCCGCCCACCACATCCAGCAATGACTGATTGTCGCGATGCCAGATCAGCAGGTTTTCCGGTACGCCCTGTTGCCCGGTCGCCGGGTTGAATAGCACCCACTCTTCGCCGTCGTACACTTCCACCATCTGCGTCAGGGACTGGTGTCGACGCGCGTCTTCTAGATACAGCCCCATAGCACTGCGGGCGGGAATACCCGCCTGATTCAACAGTTTCTCCAGCAGCGTCGCCGTGTTGGGTTCAGCGGCGAGCATCAACGAGGCATTCTGATCCGGCGAGGGGTTTTTCAGCAGTTTAATCAGCTCGCGGGCCATACTCTGGGGCGTACTGGACGTAGACAGCGCTACCGCCAGCAGCTGACCTGCAGCCGTGGCCTGTGGCCCGTCCCAAATCACGGACTTGGCTTGCGGGACTTGCGGCTCAAGGATGGGGTCATTGTCCAGCCCGCCGACAAACTGGGCTTTGTAATAAAGCGTCTGCTGGCCCGCCGCACTGCGCTTGGTCCACTCGCCGCGCCGGCCTTCATTACTCTCGATCACCGACCAGCCGTAACCGGGCGAAGCGGCCTGCTCGGTAAACATGCGAAAGCCGGGCGGATTATCCGGTAACGCAAGGTTGGCAACCACAGCATCGCCGCTGGCAAAGAAATCGACCCGGGCTTCAATCATCCATACGGGACGCTGTTCGCCGGCGAGGAAGGGAATTTCCATGGTGGTGTGACGCAGCCAGGCAGTACCCAGCCCAAGCAAAATCAATCCAACGATGATGCTGTAAAACGGAACGCGGGAGGGTTTGTTCATTGATCAGCCTGTGGTTCAGGTTGTGACGCTGGTTGGGGTTTCGGTTGCGGCTTGGCTTGAGGCTTGGGTTTTTCGTCCGCCTTCGCGGGTGCTTCCGGTTCCTTCTCGGGGCGCTGTGGCGGGACGATGTTACTGCGGCTCACATCCACCAGCATCACATCGCGCAATACATTGCGGCCGATCAACATCGGCTGCTCCAGCTTGCTGCGATCCGCCAGGGTGAATTCGGCATTCTGGGTGATTTTGCCAAGGGTGATGCGCATCTCCACCACCGGCCGCCGCTCTGGTTCCTCGGCGCTGGATTGCACGATATGAACGCGGCGAACCCGTTTACGTTCTACTTCTATCGGCTCACGAGTTTCCGGGTGGTACACGATAAAGCGCACCCACTCTTCGCCGTTGCGCTCGAAGAATTGGATATTCCGCGCATCCATTGATGCGGTCGTCGCACCGGTATCAATCCGGGCGGGCATGCTGATCCCCAAATCATTCAGATAAACCTGCTCTTTCTCACCGACAACCTGCTTATCCTGAAACGCGGTATCGTTGACATTGGTCGCCTGTGCCGGACGCGGTGGCAGTTTCGGGCAGACAACCCGTGGTCTGTCTACGACTGGCGGAGGTGGGGGCGGGGGCACAGCGGCGAGTCGCTTTTGCTCCTCAAGACTCTCGCTGAGCATCGCGATGGTTTCTTCCAGCTTGGCTTGCTGTTGAGTGAATATGTTCTGTTGGGACTGCTGCGAGGCCAGACATTGGTCCAGCGCATCCAGGTCGGTCTTTTTAACAAAGAGATGTGAAGCGGAACTGCAAGCGGTCAGGGTTAACCATAACGAAATTAAAACGATCCAATGTAAACCCGACTTTGTGTTATTGCTCATTATTCTGGCCAACGACTATCGCATGATTTGAGTAACAGGAGTGCTGGGCTAACAGCGACGGATGAGCGCCCTCGACAATAAAGACGGAACGCAACGGCGTAAAAACCGCTTAATTGTAGCTGCAAGACCGGCCCAACACACTATGGTGGAAACAGTTTTTTGCAAAGAAAAGCTTATCAACCGCTGCACAAATTCCGCCTTCACTGACGCGTTCTTCAAACAGACTTCTGATAATGCCGCGGATAACCTTCCGGCAAGCGCCGAAAGCGTTTGTATTCCCATTGGTATTGCGCCGGTGCACGCCGCACACAAGCCTCCACGCTGGCGTTCATTCCGGTCAGCGAGGTCACTTCGTCTTCACTGTAGATAGCTGGATCTGCATCCAGCACCACCATTTTGAAACCGCCCGGCACTCGCTGCGCGAATACAGACGCCACCTCACAATCGGTCTTTTGAATCAGGCCGTGAATTAACCCGATGGTTAACGCGGGCTGGCCAAAGAAAGGGGCAACACCTCCTGCCGCCGTTTTTTCCGGCACCTGATCGGGAAGAATGCCGACGATGGTGCCCTGCTGTAGCGCCTTGAGCAGCATCATCACGCCCTTGCGGTTGGTGGGTGCCATCGTAATGTTCAATTTGCTGCGGCCGTTGAGCACCAGCTCGTCCATCGCCGCTGATTTCAAGGGCTGATACATCGCCGTGAGTGGTGCGAGGCTGGCAAGATACGGCGCAACCACTTCCCAGTTGCCGTGATGCGGCGCCAGCACCAGCAGGCCTTTGCCCTGCGCGAGTTTTTGACGCAGGATTTCCTCCCCCTCGATCTCAACCATTTTGCTTTTGAGCCAGGCGTAATCCTTGCGCCAGATGGCACCGGCTTCCATGGCTGTCTTCATGGTTTCCTGGAGACTTGAGCGCGCCAGCGAATGCAGCTCATCTTCACTCAGTTCGGGGAAGCACAACCGCAGATTGGTGATGGTCACCCGCTTCTCCCGCCCTCTTCCGCGCCACAACAGTCCGCCTAAAAACGCACCCAGTGCGCGGCTCACGGACAGGGGCAGCATGGAAAGCAATTTGATAAAACTGACAACTAACCAGTCTTTCATGTGTACGGCTCGTTATTGTGAATAGCTACTGCCAGCAACTGGCAAACGGCCAGCCAGCTTACCGGAAAAGATCCTGCAACTGAATGTTGGAAATGGCACACCATCCATAACCATGAAGCGCAGCAGTACTAATGCCGCACCAGTCCCGTTATAATCCGGCGCTCTTTTATCTTTTCGATCCGCTAGCCAGAGGCAAGTCTCCGTGTCTGACCATCAAGATTCCGCAGGTTCTCCCAAGCCTGATGCTAAAAAACCGGATGTAAGCACCTTTCAAGGGCTGATTCTCGCCCTGCAAGAATATTGGGCGCGTCAGGGTTGCGTGATCCTGCAGCCCCTCGACCTTGAAGTCGGCGCCGGCACTTTCCATCCCGCCACCTTTCTGCGCGCGATCGGCCCCGAGACTTGGAATGCGGCCTACGTGCAGCCCTGCCGCCGCCCGAAAGATGGTCGTTATGGTGAAAACCCCAACCGCCTCCAGCATTACTACCAGTTTCAGGTCGCACTCAAGCCTTCGCCGGACAACATCCAGGAACTCTATCTGGGTTCACTGCGCGAGATGGGCATCGACCCAGCTATTCATGACATCCGCTTTGTCGAAGACAACTGGGAATCGCCAACGCTCGGCGCCTGGGGTCTGGGCTGGGAAGTCTGGCTGAACGGGATGGAAGTTACCCAGTTTACTTATTTCCAGCAGGTGGGCGGTCTTGAATGCTATCCCGTCACTGGTGAGATCACTTACGGTATTGAGCGGATCGCAATGTATCTGCAGGGTGTGGATTCTATCTTCGATCTGGTGTGGACCATCAACCCCAACGGCGACAAGGTCACTTACGGTGATGTGTTTCATCAAAACGAAGTGGAGATGTCGACCTTCAATTTTGAAGAAGCGGATACCGAATTTTTATTTCACAGCTTCGATGTGTATGAACGCGAGAGCCAGCGCCTGATGGAAAAAAGTCTGCCGCTGCCCGCTTATGAAATGGTGATGAAAGCCTCTCACGCGTTTAACCTGCTCGACGCCCGTCATGCGATCTCCGTCACCGAACGTCAGCGGTTTATCCTGCGCGTGCGCGCCCTGGCCCGCGCTGTGGCCCAGGCCTATTTTGACAAGCGTAAATCCCTCGGCTTCCCGTTGGCCCCTGAATCTCTGCGCAATGAATTGCTGTCCGCGGAGGGAGAAGAATAATGTCTGCTGATTTCTTATTGGAACTGGGCACCGAAGAGCTGCCCCCCAAAGCGCTGAAAACCCTGATCGCTGCGCTGGAGGAAAACATTGCCGCTGGCCTGCAGGCGCATGAACTGACGTACAGCGCGATCAAATCCTTTGCTGCACCACGCCGGCTGGCAATTATTGTTGAGCAGCTGATTGATGCTACGCCGCAAAAAGAACTTGTTGTGTGGGGACCGCCAAAAACCGTTGCGTTTGACAGTGCGGGTAACCCCACCAAAGCCGCCATCGCCTTTGCGGAAAAAAACCAGATCGCCGTTGATGCGCTGACGGCCGAGAGTGATGGCAAGGTTGAAAAACTTGTTGCCCGTGTCACAACGCAAGGCAAAGAAACCTGCAGTCTGTTGGGTGAAATTGTTGAGACCGCGTTTGCTAAATTGCCCATCGCCAAACGCATGCGCTGGGGCAGCAAGCGCACCGAATTTGTCCGCCCCGCCCATTGGCTGGTGATGCTTTACGGCTACGACATCGTCGATGCTGAAGTCCTCGGCCTGCGCGCCAACCGTTGCACCCGCGGCCATCGTTTCCACTATAACCAGGAGCTACAACTTGAGCGTGCTGATGAGTACCTGAGCAAGTTGAAAACCATCGGTTATGTGATGGTCGATATGGCCGAGCGGCGCACGACCATTGAACAACAGGTGAAAGCCGAAGCGGAAAAAGTTGGCGGTGTTGCAGTAATTGACGCTGACCTGCTTGACGAAGTTACCGCACTGGTGGAGTGGCCCGTAGCCCTGACCGGTAATTTTGAAAAGCGTTTTCTGGATGTGCCCGCTGAAGCGCTGATTGCGTCCATGAAAGAACACCAGAAATATTTCCATGTCGTGGACAGCAAAGGCAAACTCCTGCCGCACTTTATTACTGTCGCCAACATCGAAAGTAAAAATCCTGCGCTGGTGATTGATGGGAACGAGCGGGTCATTCGTCCACGCCTGTCCGATGCGGCGTTCTTTTTTGAAACTGATAAAAAAGTCACGCTGGAATCCCTGCGTGAGCGCTTGAAAACTATCGTGTTCCAGGCGCAGCTTGGGACCATCTTTGAGAAAACCGAACGTGTCTCAGCCTTAGCCGTTTATATTGCAGAAAAATTAAATGCGGACGTAAAACTGGCGGAGCGCGCAGGTCAATTGTGTAAGTCAGATCTGGTCACCAACATGGTGGGGGAGTTTGACAACATGCAAGGTATTGCCGGTTATTACTATGCCTTGAACGATGGCGAGAATGCCGAAGTCGCGGCGGCGATGAACGAACAATACCTGCCGCGCTTTGCCGGGGATGCCTTACCCGAAACCACCACCGGGGCCATCATTGCTCTGGCAGATCGTCTCGATACCATCTCCGGTATCTTTGGTATCGGCCAGCAACCTACCGGCTCCAAAGATCCCTTTGCATTGCGTCGCGCGAGTATTTCTGTGCTGCGCATTCTGGTGGAAAAAAATCTCGACCTTGATCTGCGTGATCTGCTGAATTTTGCTGTGGCACAGCATAAAGCGTTAACAGCCGGCGTTGATCTTGTTGATACCGTGCTGGGTTACATGCTGGATCGCTTCCGCGCATTCTATGAAGACGCGCAGATTCCCGCTGAAGTATTCCAGGCGGTGAATGCAAAACAGATCAGCGTACCGCTGGATATTGATCTGCGCATTAAAGCCGTTTTTGAATTCAGCAAACTGCCTCAGGCACAGGCATTGGCGGCAGCGAATAAACGGGTTTCCAATATCCTCAGCAAGCAATCCGGCGCGCCTACAGCGGCACTGAACGCTGATCTGCTGGCAGAAGAGGCAGAAAAAAATCTGGCCAAAGCTGTTACCGCAAAATCCAGCGTGGTTGCGCCGTTATATGTCGCACGCCAGTACACCGAAGCACTGGCAAGCCTGGCCGATCTGCAACAGCCCGTGGACAATTTCTTTGATCACGTGATGGTGATGTGTGACAACCCGGCGCTGCAGCAAAATCGCCTGGCGTTACTGCAGCAACTGCGGGGATTATTTTTGGAAGTGGCGGATATTTCTTATCTGGTGCCAGCAAAAAATTAATCTGTTTTCAGAACGCGTGTCGGATTATGCCGCTGCGCGGCTAATTCGACCTACTGTGAGATGGCATGAAACTGGTAATACTTGATCGTGATGGTGTGATCAACCTTGATCGGCCGGACTTTGTAAAGTCTGCCGAAGAGTGCGTGCCTATCGCAGGAAGCATTGAAGCGATTGCGCGCTTGTCCCGCGCCGGATTTACGGTCGTGGTTGCAACCAATCAGTCGGGTCTGGCGCGCGGTAAGTTTGATCTCGACGATCTCGAAGCCATGCATGAGAAGTTAACTCAGCTGGTCGAGGAGCAGGGTGGTGAGATCAGCGCAATTTTTTATTGCCCTCATGCGCCGGAAGACGATTGCAAATGCCGCAAACCCAAGCCCGGATTGATCGATGCCATCGAGGCTGAATTCAATACATCCGCGGAAGCGGTGCCGCTCATTGGCGACACGCTGCGGGATTTACAGACCGCCGCCAGTAAAGGCTGCCAGCCTATTCTGGTGCGCACCGGCAACGGCTTGAAAACCCTTGATGATCTGCAATACCCGGACAGTGACAGCACTGAGGATTTTCCGGGACTGACCCTGGAACAGGTACAGGTTTTTGATGATCTGGCCGCAGCGGCCGATTTTCTGATCAACACTACAGGCGAGAAAGTATAGTGCTTTACCTCCGCAGCGCATTGTTCTTCGTACTCCACAATTTCACCGGCATGATCATCGGCTTCATCGCTGTCGTGATCCGACCTTTTCTGCCGTATAGCTGGCGCTGGCCTATTGTTACCTTGTGGAATCGTCTGACGATGGTGCTGTTGCGTGTCTGTTGTGGTATCCGTTTTCGGATCGTGGGCGAGCGGCGCACTGACCTGTATCCCTGCGTGGTTATGGCCAAACATCAAAGCACCTGGGAGACCATGTTCCTGCAATATTATTTCGGGCCGGTCAGCACCATTCTCAAAAAAGAGCTGCTGCGTATTCCCTTTTTTGGTTGGGGCCTGGCGACCTTGCGACCGATTGCCATTGATCGTAAGAATCCGATCCAGGCATTGAAAGATGTAAAAGCGAAGGGGCTGGTACGACTCAAGGAAGGCAATAATTTATTGATCTTTCCAGAAGGTACACGCGTGCCACTGGGCACGGTAGGAAATTACGCGCGCAGCGGCGCAGATATCGCCTGTACGGCGGGGGTTCCGGTAGTGCCGGTTGCCCACAATGCAGCAGAATGCTGGCCACACAAACATTTCCTTAAATATCCCGGCACCATTACCGTGGTGATCGGGGAGCCCATCCTCACCGAAGGCCGCGATCGTAAGCAGCTGACCGAAGATATCAAAACCTGGATTGAGACCCAGATCAGCCAGCTTCCACCCGCACGTAAAGACGGTAAACGCCCCTGGCTGGATGAAGCACAGCAGACGGTTGAGCAGCCGTAGGAACCTCTTCTAACTCCGATAAGATTTCGACGCAGTAAATTGTGGTTCGTGGTGGGGTAACAGCAGTCAGTGGTGTGCGATGGGGTAACGGCAGCCAGTGGTGTTTGTCTCTGGCGAGGGTGATGTCGGATTACGCCTGCGGCTAATTCGACCTACTCCACCGTTCCACACGTGCAGATAACCGGTGAAATCCACTACCGCAATATAATCACTGAAGGCCTGAGACGCATTCCACTCATTAACCAGCAGCATACCCCAACATGTGTAGGTCGAATTTGCCGTAGCATAAACCAACCTCAACATCTGTAGCTCAAGTCAGCCGCAAGCGTAACCCGCAACCACACACCGTAGGTCGAATTAGCCCACAGGCGTAATCCGACAACATACACAGTAGCTCGAGCTAGCCGCAGGCGTAATCCGACACCCAGCGCGATCACGACAGTGGCTCAATAGCAAACATCAGGGCTACCGAATCAGACGTCCATATTGACGATTTTTTACTTATGGTTTGTTTGACATTAAAGTAAAACTTTTGCATTGTTCGAGCTCCACCCTTTCCCGGTTCCAATCTGATTGATGCTGCTCACGCGTCAAATATCGATAAAAACAGGCCCAACATCATGTTCAAACGCTGCTTACACTGGTTTCTTTTGGTAACTTGTATACTAGTCGGCCAGAATGCTCTGGCCGAAGATGGCTATGAAATGTGGCTGCGCTATCCTGCCGTGACGGATAATGCGCTGCTCAAACATTATCGCGCCCAGCTCAAGCAGATTGTGGTTGAAGGTGATTCGCCGACCTTGCGCGCAGCTACTGCGGAGTTGCAACAGGGTCTGAGCGGTTTGCTCAGCAGCGATATTGCCCTGAACGATCCCGCCGCCCGTTCGGGTTCAGCGTTAAAAGGTTCGTTGCCAAAAGCCTCATTGGTCATCGGTACTCCGCGGAATTCACCGCTGATCGCTTCACTGATGCTTGATGAACGCCTGGCTGAACTCGGCCCGGAGGGTTATCTGATTGAGCAGACGCGCATCAACAAGCAGCCTGCCCTGGTGATTGCCGCCAACAGCGACACTGGTGTGCTCTACGGCGCGTTTGAACTCTTGCGTCAGATGCAGACCCACCGTTCCCTGAAAGACCTGTCCATCAGCAGCGCCCCGCGCGTACAACATCGCGTGGTTAACCATTGGGACAACCTGAATCGTCTGGTGGAGCGCGGTTATGCGGGCTTATCGCTGTGGGAATGGGGCAGCCTGCCGGAGTATAAAAACCCGCGTTACACGGATTATGCGCGCATCAATGCGTCGCTCGGCATCAATGGGACCGTGATCAACAACGTCAACGCCGATCCACGTATCCTCAGCGACCAGTTCCTGGAGAAAGCCGCCGCACTGGCTGACGTCTTCCGTCCTTACGGGATCAAGCTTTATCTGTCTATCAATTACGATTCGCCCCGTGCCTTCGGTGACCTGGACACGGCTGATCCCCTTGATCCGCGCGTGCAGGCCTGGTGGAAAGCGCGCACCGAAAAAGTCTATTCCTATATCCCCGATTTCGGCGGTTATCTGGTGAAAGCCGACTCGGAAGGCCAGCCCGGCCCCCAGGGTTATGGCCGGAACCATGCCGATGGAGCCAATGTCCTTGCCGATGCGCTTAAGCCGTTTGGAGGCGTGGTCTTCTGGCGTGCCTTCGTGTACAACCCCGACATTGCCGACCGTTTTCGCGGGGCCTATGACGAATTCACACCGCTGGATGGAAAGTTCCGCGAGAACGTTATCCTGCAGGTGAAGAACGGTCCTATCGACTTCCAGCCACGCGAGCCTTTCTCGCCCCTGTTCGGCAGTCTGCCCAACACCAACACCATGATGGAATTCCAGATCACGCAGGAATATTTTGGTTTTGATAAGCACCTGGCCTATCAAGGTCCGCTGTTTACCGAAGTGCTTAACACGGACACTCACGCGAAAGGCCCCGGCTCCACCGTGGGAAAAATTCTGGAAGGAAAAGTGTTCAATTACACCCGCACGGGCATGGCGGGTGTGATCAATCCCGGCACCGACCGCAACTGGACCGGTCATCCGTTTGTACAATCAAGCTGGTACGCCTTTGGCCGCCTCGCCTGGGATTACACGCTGGATGCCGAGGCTATTGCGGATGAGTGGTTGCGGATGACCTTCACCAACGACGCGGCTTTCGTTGCGCCAGTACGGGACATCATGATGGAATCCCGCGAAGCGGGTGTGAACTACCGCTCGCCATTGGGCCTTACCCATTTATACGCCCAAGGCCACCATTATGGCCCTGCCCCTTGGCTCGATAAATCCGGCCGCGCCGACTGGACCGCCACTTATTATCACCGCGCCGACAAAGATGGAATCGGCTTTGATCGCACCACCACCGGCTCCAATGCGGTTGCTCAATATCACCCCGCCGTGCGCGATCTCTATGGTGATATCAAACAGGTACCGGAAGAATTCCTGCTGTGGTTCCATCGTGTGAACTGGGATCACAAGATGCAATCCGGTCGCACCTTTTGGGAAGAGCTGGTCTTCAAGTATTACACCGGCGTCGATCAGGTCCGCACCATGCAGCGCACGTGGAATAAGATGGAAGGCCTGATTGATCAAGCGCGTTTTGAGCAGGTGAAAGCGCTGTTAAAAATTCAGGAGCGCGATGCGGTGCGCTGGCGCGATTCCTGTGTGCTTTACTTCCAGAGTAAAGCCGGCCGGCCGATTCCCGAAGGCTACGAAAAACCTGCACACGATCTGGAGCATTACAAAACATTGGAGCGCACCCATTACGTGCCTGAACCATGGCATCCCGCCAGTTCCAGCCGGGCGTTGAAATAGCAGATCGCGCTTCGGGCTTGATGCGGCCTACGTGTTGTAAATTTGTCGGATTACGCCTTGGGGCTAATGCGATCTCCGTGTTGTGAATTTGTCGGATTACGCCTTGGGGGCTAATGCGACCTACGTGTTGTAAATTTGTC
>CAYUVQ010000072.1:13136-16048 GCA_964448175.1 uncultured Cellvibrionaceae bacterium
TGGGGCTAATGCGACCTACGGGTTGTAAATTTGTTGGATTACGCCTTGGGGCTAATGCGACCTACGGGTGAGTGCGTTGATGTAGGTCGGATTAGCTGCGGTAGCAGCGTAATCCGACATCTTTGTAATCATTTAGCCGCAGCGAATTTGTAATGATTTAGCCGGAGCGAACTTCCAAAAAAACGGCGGATTGAGTAACAACTCAATCCGCCGTTTTTTTGCAGCAAATGCCTGCTGATTACCTAGACAACGCCTAATAATACGAGCACCAGCAGAATAACCAGTACCAGTCCCAACCCGCCGGTTGGTCCGTAACCCCAGCTGCGGCTATGTGGCCAGGCGGGGAAAGCGCCAATTAATAACAAAATAAGAATAATGATCAGTATTGTTCCGACAGACATAGTGTTCTCCTTACTAGTTAACAAGGGAGCCGCGTGTCATACGGCAAGGTTTTTTTCTGCTTAAAACAACAGGATCAGCAGAATGATGATGGGAATCGGAATACCGAGTAACCATAAAAGAATCGCGTGCATAATTTTCTCCTCGCATTAATCCAGCAGATTAAATTCAACATTCAGTGAGATGCATTACAGGTCCCGTTGACGACCGCCAATGGTTGCGGCAAAGCTCGCAGCGAAGGCACCGATCAGCAGGGAGACGAAGAACCACAGCGACGCGTATGCTGAGGCTTCACGTGCTGTATCAGCGGCTTCTTTCGCTGTCGTTTCTGCTTCACGTAATGTTGTCTGCACGCGGGTATACACCTCATTCACCCGCTGCTCAGCCTCTGCCTGTGACAGCTCAGTTTCCTGAGCAATTAATTGCCCAACGTACGCAACATCATCCTGCGGCAAAGGACCATCACTACGCAGCGCGTGCATAAAAATACGTGCAACTTCCGCTGTGGTTTCTGCAGCGTTGTCGGTCGTGGCTGCGCGACGCGGAGCGATATCCGTGGTGGCAGTAGCAGCCGGTTCGGTTGCATTGGGATCAGCAGCAGGATTCACGGGTGCGGGAGCCGGCGTGTTGTCGGTTGGCTGCGAGCGAAATAAGGAATCGACAAAGTAACTCACATTTGCACTGATCTGATTACCACTAGATTCCGCCTGACCAGCCGCCGCCCCGGCCGTTGTAGCCAGACCACTTGCTACGGAAGCGCCCGCTTTTACGCCACCGGTAATAATGGCACCGGTCACCGAACTTAAAAAAGCCGCCGTAGCTAAGGTCGCTACTGACCAGGCGAGAAAGCCATGGGCAGTATCACGAAAAAATACTTCGTGCGTATGTACGCCTACCCATTTGGTTCTGAGGCGACCGGCAATATACCCGCCGATAGCGGATGCCGCGAACGCCATAAAGATGACCCAAATAATTGTCGATATACCAAAGGTCTTGGCACTGATACCTTCACCAGACCAGGGTGACGTTGTTGCAAATCCTAAACCTGCACCGAGGATTAATAAAATCAGCGACAACCCGGCCGCCGCTGCCGCGCCGGCGAAAATCGCGCCCCAGGACACTGCACTGACGGAAGCCGCCCCGAGATTCGCTGCATCACTGCGATAAACACCAACGGAAGTTTCTTCGAGCGTAGTTTGCATACCCATCTCCTTTATGCAGAATTATCTTCTAAGTAAAACTTATGGACCTCCGTAATCAAAGGCCACGGATTACTTAGCTGAAGACTCTAGCGGTTCGATTTAGTTAGGCGATTTTAGGCGCTATGTTTGATTGCGCACTCTGCAAGTGAAGCAGCTGGATTTGCACAATCACACCCGCGGGTTTCAGACAAAGGAGAGTCAGTTTCGGGGCGGGAACAAATACATTTCGGAGACAATGAAAGACAGGCAGAAGCATCCACGGCAGCAAAGCAGCTCAATGAGGAATATCACCAGGGATTCGGATTAGGAATAACTACATTGAAGAGAATGTTGATCAACAACAGGGAAACACACAGCAGGATTTGTTTGGAGGGAGTCAGTTCTTTCATGATTATCATCTCTTATTGTTATGTTACGATTTTCATGACGCACGCCATGCGCAACAGCTTGTGTTATAACCTCTTTAACAAATTGACCGCTCAAACCTCCGGCCATGTTTAAGAAATTTATAATCAAGTCCTTATGAGATTTTTTTAAGCGAATTGATTAGGTGATACGTAATTGTTATTGAAAATCCGTTGACGTCTTATTCTCCATACCCTTCCCGGTATGTCAATCCATGCTTGTACATTTTTTAACACGTTTGCTGAACCTGTTTAACAGTTCATAAATTTCCGTTGCGCTTATAAAAAAACTCCCGCAAAACGAACCTTTGCGGGAGTTTTTTTAACGATCCGTTATATCGGTATTCCTTACCTGTTCGCGGAAAAGTTATTACAGGCAGCCGTTCAACTTACCCACGCCCGCATTCGCCAGAACGTGGGATTTGGCCGCTGCGGCGCTCATCAGACTGTAGGAATATGGTGGAGTGTAATTCACCGTAGATCCCACGTTAGGTCCGGCAATGATACCGTCGCTGGGGTATTCAACCCAGGTAACGTTATCGAATACGTTGCCGGAAGTGTGCCAGTAACCGATCTGGCTGCTGTAGAACGACACAATCGGATTCTTCACATTTTCAAAATAGTTATTGTCGATCCGGACACGCGCACCCATGCGCGAGTTGATGCCGGTATCTGCAACATTTTTGTAGTAGTTGTTAAAAATATGCGCCTGGCCAAACCGGAACAACGGCAGACGGGAGTTCACATTTTCCCAACGGTTATGATGGAAAGTCACACGGCGCTCGTAGCTATTGCTATCACTGGAACCCCACAGGGATGTCTTCCAGCTATCGTGCAGATAGTTGTAGGAGATGGTGATGTTATCAATCTGGCCTTTACCGCTCACCAGTTCATCGTAGTAATCCTT
>CAYUVQ010000073.1:0-15819 GCA_964448175.1 uncultured Cellvibrionaceae bacterium
ATGATTAATCGATTGTGGACTTTGATGACTATAGAAAGGAACATCCCTGGCCATGAGATCAATACCCATTAAGGCTGCCAGAAAGCCGTCACTGTTATGCAAAGCGATAGGCGCGTTACCCACCCGAGGATAGCTGAAAGCGGCGTTAGGCGAAGCGACTTTCCAACCCTGCGCGCGGATTTTTTCGATTAACGGTGCAATAAAATACGCAGCCAGATCATTTTCCTGCAGCGACAATACGATCTTGGGTGAATACCCAAAGGTTGGAACAAGGTATTGATAATAATTCTCCAGGCCCTGCCACACCATGTCCACATAGATTTTCTCCAGTGCAGCCATATCAATCCGCCGATTCGCATTTACCTGCTCAACATATTTATGGTTGAGATAAGCATCCTGGGACTTCACATTAATGTGGATCGGTTGCAGTGAATTTTCCTGCGCAAAATTCCGCAGCCTGCGGCGTACATTCAGATCACCGCCTGCCGCGTAATAACCGAAATGAAAATAGCCGTGATAGTTGTTGAATTCCCGCAGCAGCATATCGGCTTTTAATAAATCAATTTCGTAGGCGTATAGATTCACTTTTTTGAAGAGATTGTGATCATGACCGTGACTGGCCAACACATGCCCCGCCTTATCGTAAGCAATAAGGCGGGCTTTGTTTCTGGTTCTCGGGTTGATCTTCTTGGTCCGCACCAGAAACAATGCCTGCTCAACTTCCGCACGGCGCAAGCCACTGATAATCATCTGCGTACGCGCCATACCATCCAATGTGGCCGATGGCCCGAGGACATCTTCGAATGCGACAACCACTTCCTGGGCGCGTGCGGGCGAGACAACAATGCTTAACAACATAGCCATCAGCAGCAGCTTTTTTATTGCGTTTACATACGAAGTTGTTTTTTCCATCATGCTTCTCGAACGCTTCAACGTTATATCAACACCCTTCATAATTTTTTAAAAGGGACAGTAACTCGTTGTTGGCTGTGATCCAGCTAATTAATCATCAGAAGGATAGCAATATTCCACCAGAGTGCCATTCAGCGGTACCGGAATATCAGGATTCGGAAAGACAGGCGTGAAGGCATTCACGCTTTCATCGCATGAATGCCGTTGCTGGCAGGAGAAATCAGTAGGCCGCGTTCAACAACGTTTCAATTGGCCCCGCTGCACTGACAACAATTTCCTGATGCATTTGCCGGGCGTCGTGCAGCAGCTGTCTGGCTTGCGCAACACGGTCGGCCGGGAGGGGTTTTTGCTGCGCGATCTGGTTAACCAGTGTCAGACCCAATTGGGTAACCTGATTCACCCGTTGTGCCAGCGGCTTGATATCCGCCAACCGTGGATTTCGGTCAATAACGTGCAGCAGCGGTTGGTGATTTTTTTGCCATGCGTTCAGGAAACTCACCAGTTGTTTTTGAGCATGCTTATCGCGTGGCTGCTGCAGAAACTGCTCCACCAGCTGATCCAGTTCACGCACGGCGTAACTTTCGGCGGGGAGAGTATCCACAAACAGGTTCAGCGGATCTGCTTTGGAGTAAGTGCCGTACACATGTTTTTCGTGATGGCGGTGATAGTACTGTGCCTGTTCAATGGCCTCGGAAAAAATCTCCAGTGGTTTAAGATCCTGCGCGCGGCTGACAAATTTTTTTCTGCCTTCTTGCGCTTGTTGCTGATGTTGCAGGCCGATGGATACTTCTGCCAGGTCGCCGATTTTTTGCATACGTTGATACATGGAGTCTTCATCCTGCAATGCCGCTGGTGACCAAAGCCGTTCGGCTACGACGAAGGCACGGGGCCATAACCGCAGATCAATAACGGTTTCATCCACCAGCTCCGCCCAGAGCGCGGCTTCGCCACCCAACACCAGTTTTCGCGCGGCGTCAGTTAACGGCGGCTGAGGAATTCCCGCCGGCAACTGTGTACCCGCCATGGAAGAACCTGCAATTTGTTTGCCTGTTACCGCATAGGGTGTATTGCCGACGATCACACTCCCGGTCAACCCACCGTCATGCAATGTTACACGCGGCGCGAATACGCCCATCCAGGTATCGAGCTGGAAATAGGTTACGCCGTGAATCTGTTGCAGTCCCTGCACAGCGCGCCGGGATTTGCCCTTGAAGTCGATAAATCCACGCTGCATATCGCCCTGCCCGATCAATGTGAATGAGCCAGTGATCGCGCTGCCCCGCTTGCGGGGTATTTCAAATGACCACGTCGCCCAGGTTTCATCAGCGCGCGGCTGATCGTCAACAAGCTCCATCGCTGGCACAGGATCATTGCGGTAGTGGTAAGCCGCTGGTTGCGGTTGATCAAGGTAATAACCTGTAGAGAGTATCGCCTGGAAGCCGTGGCTGATTGCATCACTCACAGCGTCCGGTCCTTGCCAGGAATGAATGGCGATATTTTTGGGCAAATCCGGATGCTGGATTTCGTCCCAGCCGATCATCTTGCGCTGATGCTGTTCCAAAATTTTTACCACCCGGCGGTTAAACCAGGCTTGCAGCGCACGATGATCCTCCAACGCATTTTTTTTCATAAACGCCTGAATCTCAGCATTGCTGTTCCAATGTTCAGGATCCACTTCGTCACCACCGATATGCACATACTCAAACGGAAACAGTGCGCTGACTTCTGCAATTAATTTATCAACAAATTCATACACTTTTTCATCAATTGGATTGAGCGTCGGCTTGTGCACACCCCAGCGGATTTCTTTTTCGTAAGGACCGGGGGCCGACATGAGTTCCGGATACACCAGTGCAATGGCGCTGGCATGACCGGGAATATCGATTTCGGGCAATACATGGATGCCGCGCTGCTGTGCGTAAGCCACCACTTCGCGAATATCCTGCTGCGAATAATATTCACCGTCGGATGCCTGCTCATGCAGTTTCGGAAACGCCTTAAATTCCATTCGCCAACCTTGGTCATCCGTTAAATGCCAATGGAAGATGTTGTACTTCGCGGCGGCCATGGAATCCAATTGGCGTTTCAGCGTGTCAACAGATAAAAAATGCCGCGAGGAATCCAGCAGAACACCCCGCCAGACAAAACGCGGTGCATCTTCGATAACCAGCTGCGGCAGGCGCACAGTTTTTTTCTGTACGCCCACAATTTGTAACAGTGTTTCCAGTCCGTGTACGGCGCCGGTACGCGTGTTGGCGGTTAATAAAATTTGTGTTGCATTGATTTCCAGGCGATAGCCTTCATCCCGCTCCAACGCATAACCAGCTTCCGTTTCTGGAATATGCGCGACGGAAACGCGCAAGGCGGGTGCAACCTGTTTATCGTCGCTGGCTTTAATAATGGTCGACGTACTCAGCTTCATGCCGGTTTGTTTTTGCAACCGCGCGACAAACCGCTCCAGTTCTTTGCGCAATAACGGCGAGTCAGCGCCATCAACCATCACGCGAAATTTTTTATCCAGAGCAAGCTGACCGGAATGCAGCGCGAGCTGTTTTGGATAAGGCATCAGATCCAGTTCGGCTACAGGAATTGCCTGCGCGGTTAACGCCGGAGCATTTATTGCCGACGCAGTTATTGCCAAGGTACTTAATGAGAGCAGCAGGCTCAGGAGGACAGGAAATTTCATAGAAGCGTCACTTAGTCTGTTATAGCTTTCAGCAGGCGCGCCTGCCGAAGATGAAAACCTGAAGAATTGAATGTGAATGAGGCCAGATAAACTCGGGACATCCATACCTGGCCCAATCAAGCGGGCATGAACAATTCCATCAACGAGCCTGATCACACCCAGCCAGTTAATACGAACCCGATTAAAAAAACGTCCGCACCAGATCCACAACTTTGTAGTTATCGTCGATCACGCACATCTGCTGCCATTTATCGAAGGTCAGGCACGGATGAGACGTACCGAATGCAATGATGTCGCCCACCCGCAGATCATCATCGGCAGGAAAGCTCATGGCAGCATGCTGATCCATCATGGAGACCACTTGCCACTGGCCGGAAGCGGCCACGGGAGCAGGTTCACCGGGACGGTAATGCAGATTGGGGACCGGCAGTCCGGCATCAAAGGCGACGTCACGTTTGCCCAGGCCAATCACCGCCTGGCCGGGTTCAGGGATAGATTGCACATAAGCCCAGATTTCCAGTGCTGACTGCAGGTTGCCATCTATTTCGGGATCGAGTCCGCAACGGGCCATCAGATTGTCCTGGTTGTGCATGCACAACCCCTGGTCGTGAACGATATAACAGCCAGGACGAATGACCGGGATGATGTTCTGGTGGAGTTCCCTTCCAAAGACTTCTGCAACAATGTCGTACCAAGCCGAGCCGGCGCCGGTGAGCACGATCTTGCGGGTATCGAAGGCATCCTGATCCAGCAGTTTCAGGCACAGATCTCTCACCATCACCACATGTGCCCGAATGCGCTCCGGCAGGTTGTCGCCCTTGATAACCCCTTCGTAAGTTTCGATTCCTGCCAGTTGGATTACAGGATAACGAGCGATTTCTTCGACCAGTGCCTGCACATCTTCCGCTGTGCGGGTGCCACAGCGGCCACCCGGCACACCGACCTCAATCAATACTTGCAGTGTCTGATTGCGCGCACCAAAGAAACTGGCGAGTTCACGAACGTTGTCCAGCGAATCCACCAGACAGTAAAAATCCAGCAGACCTTTTGCGAGCAATTCGCTAATGATCTCCATGTTGCGCTGGCCCACCAGCTGGTTGGCCATAATGACCCGCCGCACCCCAAAGCGATGCGCCACAGACACCTGCGTCGGTGTGGCCAGCGTCATCGCCCACGAGCCGGCCGCCATCTGATGTGCAAACAGCGCTGGGGCCATGGTAGTTTTGCCATGGGGCGCCAGGCTTACTTTGCGCTTGTTGGCGAAGCGCTGCATCCAGTGCAGGTTGTTTTCCAGACGCGAACGGTAGAGCACCGCCGCTGGCAGGCTTACCTCCTCGCGCAGCAGGTTCCACCCCGGCTTACGAAAAAATTCAGGTTTTCCGCCGCCTTTAACCACTAACGGCGCCTCGGCAAGGGCCTCAGCAATATCCAGCGAAGAATTGTTATAAACACTCATGAACAGGCCCCGATCAAGCATAAATATGGCAACATTACGGCTCTTTAAGCCGCCCGCCGTGACGCGGGACAAATGATAGAAACTATCACAATTTAAGCAAAATTATTGGTATTTTCAAACATTCGTGTATCATGACCGAGTAGATCGGCGATACCTGATAACTGGCGCACAACAACGCCAGCGATTGATCCCAAAGGAGCCGACCGTGAGTTACGAGATAGACATGGTGTCGCAGATAGCCAAGCTCTACGACCAGTTGAGTGACGCCGAGCGAAAGATAGCAACACTGATCCTTGATGATCTGAACTTTGCCGCGCACGCCAGTATCAGTGAGCTCGCGCAGAAGTCCGAGGTAAGTGAAGCCACCATCACCCGCTTTGCCCGCGCACTGGGATGTAAAAATGTGCGCGATCTTAAACTGCGGCTGGCCCAGTCTCTCGCCGTAGGACAGCGGTTTATCTCCGAGGTCAAAGTCGAGCCGACCGGTATCCACGGTATCTACGAAACGATCAAAAGCGCATTGGATTTTAACGCGCAGCTTATCACCCTGGAGACGGTGTACACAGCGGTGGAGATGCTGACCAAGGCGCGGCAGATTTTGATTTTTGGCGTGGGCGGCGGGTCCACCATCATGGCGCAGGAATGTCAGCATCGCCTGTTCCGCCTGGGATTTGCCGCCACGGCCTATTCCGACCCCATGCTGATGCGCATGGCGGCGGCAGCCATCGATAACAACGACGTTGTAATCTGTTTGTCCCTGGGCGGTTACAGCCCGGATGTCACCGAAGCAGCCGAGATCGCCCGCGCTTACAGCGCGCAGACTATTGCCATCACCCCCGTGGATTCTCCGCTGGGCCAATCGGTGGACCTGGTCATACCCATAGAGCCGATCGAGACAGATTACATCTTCAAACCCAGTGCATCACGCTACGTCATGATGGCCGCGATCGATGTGCTGGCAACGGAGCTGGCCATAAAGAACAAACGCAAGAGCCGCGAGAAACTACGGCGGTTGAAGCACAATCTGGATAAACACAAACACGGTAAGGATCGTTTGCCACTGGGAGACTAAGGAACTTCTGAAAGCAGCTTTCAGCGGTTTCCCCGGCAGGCTTATCGACTTACCCCGATGAGTGATGACGATGTACGAAACCCTGATTTGTGGCGCCACAATTATTGATGGCAGCGGGGCTCCGGCCTTTGCCGCCGACGTGGCCATAGTGAATGAAAGGATCTCTCTCCACCCGGTCAACAGCAAGCTTGCGGCCCGGACCGTTGTTGATGCCGACGGACTGTTTCTCGCCCCCGGCTTTATCGATGTCCACACCCACGACGATACCCAGGTCATCAAATCACCAGAGATGCGCGCCAAGATCACCCAGGGTGTAACCACGGTGATTGTCGGCAACTGCGGCATCAGCGTCAGCCCGGTCACCCTGGCTGGCGAACCGCCCAACCCCATGAATCTGCTCGGCAAACGCGATGACTTTGCCTACCCCAGCTTCCACGATTACGTCACTGCCGTTGAAGCGGCCCAGCCCGGTGTTAACGTGGGAGCATTGATTGGTCACACGGCGCTGCGCAGCAACCATATGGACGACCTGATGCGCCCGGCTACCCGCCCGGAAATCAACGCGATGAAAAAGCAGTTGCGCGAAGCCATGGCGCGGGGTGCGCTGGGGTTAAGTTCGGGCCTCGCCTACAACAGTGCGATCCATGCCCCCACTGAAGAAGTCATGGCGCTGGTGGAAGAACTGGCGAGCTTCGACGGGATTTACACCACGCATTTGCGCACTGAATTCGATGGCATCATCAGCGCGATGGATGAAGCCTTTGCCACCGCTAAACACGGCAAGATCCCCTTGATTATTTCCCATCTTAAATGTGCCGGTGCCGGTAACTGGGGCCGCAGCAGCGAGATCCTTCAGCACTTGGAACAGCACGCTCAGTCGCACAAGATCGCCTGCGATTGTTACCCCTACTCCGCCAGTTCGAGCACCCTCGATCTGGGGCAGGTTACTGACGATTATGATGTGTTTATCACATGGTCCGAGCCGCACCCCGAAATGGCCGGCCGCCTGCTGGCAGAGATAGCAGCAGACTGGAAATTACCCCTGCTGGAGGCTGCCAAAAAATTAATTCCCGCCGGCGCGGTGTACCACGGCATGAATGAAAACGACGTGCGCAATATCCTCCGCTACCCGCGCACGATGATTGGCTCTGATGGCCTGCCTAACGACCCGCATCCTCACCCGCGCCTGTGGGGAACATTTCCCCGCGTGATCGGCCATTACGCGCGCGATCTTGGATTGTTTGATTTGTCCGCGGCAATCCGCAAGATGACCGGTCTGTCCGCCGAAGAATTCAAGCTGCCTCAGCGCGGCCTGATTGCACCGAATTATTTCGCTGACCTGGTGCTGTTTAATATTGACCGCATCAAAGACACCGCGACGTTTGAACGGCCGCAACAAAGCGCAGCCGGTATCGAAAAAGTCTGGGTCAACGGCCACCTGACTTACAGCAACGGCCAACTCAGCCCCCAGCGCGCCGGGAAATTTCTCACCCGCGCCACCTCTCCTGTTTCAACTTCAACCCTGGCTTTATGTGAGGAAACTTTATGAGCATTACGCGTTTCGGTGCCGCAGGCGGTGTTGGCACTGGTGGACAACATTTACCTTTTTCAAGTGCAGTTGCGGCCGGAGGCTGGCTGTATGTTTCCGGCCAGACACCCATGACCGACGGCGAAGTGGTTGAAGGCGGTATCGTTGAGCAATCGCGCCTGGCAATTAACAATTGCCTGAAGATTATGGAGGGTGCCGGTTATGGTCTGGCCGATGTGGTGCACGTCACCGTGATCCTGACCGATGCGCGTTATTTTCAATCGTTCAACAAAGTTTTTCGTGAAGTTTTCGGGGAACATCCACCCGCACGCATCTGTTCCGTGTGCGATCTTGTGGTGGATTGTAAAGTGGAAGTTGGCGTTGTCTGTTACAAAGACCCTGCAAAATAAAAATTCACTTCGGTCATTACCAGGGCAACCGCTGATCTCCGGTTGCCTTATAAATCACCAACAAAAATAAGCACGAGAAATTTATGAACAGCCAGGCTTTTTTAATTTCATTCGCCGTGTATGTGTTGTTTTTAATCTGGCTGGGCTGGGCCGTCTCACGCAAGCAAAAAGATGGTGATGATTTTTTATTGGCTGGGCGCAGCCTGCCGCTGTTGTTAACACTCGGCACGACAGTAGCCACCATGGTAGGCACTGGCTCGTCCATGGGGGCTGTGGGCTTTGGCTATGCTAACGGCTGGGCTGGGGCACTTTACGGCATCGGTGGCGCAATCGGTATTCTGTTGACTGCCTGGTGGTTTGCGCCCACCCGCGATCTGCAATTCATGACCATGAGTGAAGAACTCTCCTACTATGTGGGCGCCAATCGTGCGGTTAAAAATATTGTCGGCGTGCTGATTTTTCTGGCCTGCATTGGCTGGCTGGGAGCGCACATCCTTGGTGGCGGCATGTACCTGGCGTGGATCGCCGGCGTCGATGCGACTACGGCCAAAATAATTATTGCGGTCGGCTTCAGTATCTATGTCGTGATCGGCGGTTACAGCGCCGTGGTGTGGACTGATACTATTCAGGCCATTATTTTGTTTGTGGGTTTTATCCTGATGGCGCTGTTCGCGATCGATAAGGCCGGCGGATGGGAAGCCACGATGGCCGCACAACCCGCCGCTAATATCAGTTTCCTCGCCCTCGATAAAGTAGGTGCTTTGCACGCGCTGTCATTAATGCTCGTAGTAGCTGTCGGCGTACTCGCCACACCTTCTTTTCGCCAACGGATTTATTCGGGAGCCAGCGTAAGCTCCGTGCGGAAATCCTTTGTCCTGTCCGGCGGACTGTATTTATTTTTTTCGTTCATCCCCGCACTGATCGGTATGGCCGCATTCGCACTTAACCCAGAGCTGGACAACCGCAATTTCGCCTTTCCTTTTCTTGCCCTGGAAGCCTTGCCTCTTTACATCGGCATGGTCGTACTGATCGCCGGTTTGTCAGCAACCATGTCCAGTGCCAGCTCAGATGCTATTGCCGGCGTGGCCATTTTATTGCGTGATATTTTTATTATTGTCACGGGGCGCTCGCCAGCGAAAGAAAGAATGATCGGGTACTCTCGTGTTGGCGTTGTCTTTGTTACCGGTCTCGCGCTGGCTTTTGCCTTGGCTTCCGATGACATCATCACATACATCACCAATATGATTTCGACCGTTATGTCGGGGATGTTTGCGTGCGGCGTGCTGGGAAAATTCTGGCCGCGCTATACCTGGCAGGGTGCGGTTGCATCCTTGGTGGGGGCATCTGCCACATCTTTCGCCGTGATGTTGACACCTGCAGCAATGACAGCATTGGGCAATCCGATAATGCCATCTGTCAGTGTTGCGCTTATCGCAGGTGTGATCGTAAGTCTGCTCACACCGCGCAATACCGTTTCACCCACAGAAGCATTAGCGCTGCTCGCCGAGCAACGGGATAGAACCGGCGAATCATCCCCCGCTGCCGAGTCCGCACCCCAAACCTGACGTAAATTTACAACCATGTAACTGTATGTTCACGTAGGTCGGATTAGCCTAAGCGTAATCCGACATTTTGCGCCGATAAATTTCATCAGAATGCGATCAGCAAACGTAAAAGCTGAAGGCTCAAGGTCATTATTCCTCTGCTGGAAATAGCGTCGGATTACGCTTAGGCTAATCCGACCTACACCTCAACACGGCCTGTGTTAACTCCATGTTTCTGTTCTTTGTTTATACAACCGGCGGCTGTGGTGTCATACGATGCTGCGCGATCACCGCATACGATTGCCAGTACATGTTGGTCCGCATACGATTACCAATGCAGGTCGGTCCGCAAACGATTTATCAATAATTGCGCGGACCGTTTTTGTGTCGTTACGTTGGGATGATAATCGCAGCCATAACCGTCTTCCTGTTCAATCTTTCCCAAGTCCAACACGTGCACGTTGCGTTCTTCCAGTGCTGTTAATCTGGCCTTTTGATCCGCACGGGCCTCGCCACTGAGCATAGGACTGACGACCAAATAAATCGGTTTGCCGGGATAGTCGCGCTGGATACGATCCACCAGACTGATCATGCTGAGCTGGTACTCATCCGTCACTGATCCCTGCCAATAATCATTGGTACCGATGGCGACTGTGATCGCGTCTGGCTGATAAGCCGCGACATCCCACCGACTTTCCGCAGCATCAGCAAGTGTGCGCTGATAACGCTCAAGAATCGTGGGATTAACAGGCTTTTCTTCACCGTAAGAGCGCCATGCACCAATTCCGGACCAGGCGATAGTATGCAGATCGGCCTTCAACGCGTTCGCTGCCAGGGCGACGTAGGTCAACTGTTGATTACTGGTCTCTGGTGAATATGGACAAGCCTGACTTTCACCCTCAACGCCGTAACCTGCAGTGATCGAATCACCTACTGCCAATAAGCGCCGTTGCGGCGCAGCGGGGGCCGACAGAATTTTTCCATCAACCTGTGGCCTTTGAATAAAGCGGGTCACGATAGAAAAAGATTCCGTGAGCCGCGTCAGGCGCAGGTGATGCACCCCGTGTGGTAGATCGGCGGCGAGCGAATAAAATTTCTCGCCCTCATCAACCCACAAATCCGTAATGACTCCGTTTACTTCCACCGCAAAACGAACTCTACCGCTGCTGGCAATAACCATACCTGCGGTTGTTCCTTCAAACCGAAATTCCAATGCAGAACCCGGCCAGGTAAACGCTGCTTCACCCTCTCGACTCACATCGAAGCGCCCGACCAGGCGCAGATTTTCATCCGAAAATACAGGCGCGCCAATAAGCGGGCCCGAAGGATTTGTACAAGCCGCCAGCGCGTACAAGCACATTATCAATAATAAATTTTTCACGCTTACCTCAAGAACAATCAGCAATTATCTCAGGGCTTCTTCGCCCACTTTCCATTTATCTGGATGTAATGTCCGGCCTGGGTTTTTTCGATTGCCTTTTGTCCTGCCATAGCTTCAACATCGGGCAAGGAAAGATTGTTATCTTTAGCCAGACGTTGGTATTGTTCACGTCGCGCATTGTTGATCAGCTGAACAATTTCGGCCGCATCTCCTGACGCACTTACCACGCCGAGATAACCATCGGGCTGTTCACCCACTAACCCCTGCTCTTTCGCAGCGCCCAGGTTACTCATCGCCTGCTGCAGGTTCATTGCCATCAACGGCAGAGAAATAACGAGCAGCAAACTGCACAGACTCAGTTTTATTAAAGAGACAAATTTCATCGTAAACTCCTTGCGTTTGGTTGACGGATCAAAATAAACCACTGGAATCGCTGAACAGCTCATCCAACTGTTTGTCGACGCGGATATAGATTTCATGCTCAATTTTTACATTGAGATTGATATTGATCGGTTCATTCGGCACAGCGACCTGCACCGTCGGCGTGCAGGCCGCCAGGGCGAGCAGCAATGTAAAAAAACCACTGCGGGTGATGAGCATAATGTCGTCCTTTGTTAGCAGATTATTAGCGGTTGGATCGTTTTTGCAGATGCTCCTGCAAACGTTTTTTTACCAGGTCACTGACCTGATTACTCAGTTGAATGCTGGCGATCATCGCCGGCAGATCTTCTTCCAGATTGATATTGAAGTGTACCGGCCGACCTTTTTCCAGGGCGGGATTTTTTCCTTCCAGACGCAATGCCAGTAGCAGCTTACCATTTTCATCATAACTGACTTCGCTGGCTAACACAGTGTAATGAAAATCTTCCAGGGCATCGGTGATCAACTTCATACCCGGCTGCGATCGCGCCAGGGCTTCGGCACGCTCCGAATGATATTGCAGCTGCCCACCCGGCGGGCGCGCTGCAACCACGCCCTTGGGCACACTCACCCCCTTGGCCGTGATTTCAATCGGCACGGTGCCGGAGATTCTGCCACTGCCGGAAAGTTCGGCGGATGGATGCTGCTGCAACAACATGCCCAGATCAATATTTTCCAGCCTCAGCACCAGCGATTGCTTTTCCTGGGCCAGATCAAATACCTGCGGCGATGTAGTAACACTGCCGCCGATGACATCGGCGTAAAAGTTCTGCAGAGACAATTTTCCACGGGCGGGATTTTGCCAATCAGCCGCGTAAATACCGGTCGCTTTTAACGGGCCGAACACAAAACCTTTATTGATTTCTTTCACACGTACTTCATCAGCGGTGATGGCGAAAGTCTCCGGCTTGGCAACCAGCGCCAGGGTCGTCGTAACACCTTGAAACAGCGTGGTATCGTAAATTCCGGAAACCTCATTAATGAACAAACTGGCCCGCGCTTCCTGCACCTTATTTTTATTTATATCCGCAGTAAGTTTCCCGCTGCCGTTCAGCTTGCCTTGCACCAGTGACAGCAGCGACGGCCATGCTTTGACAAGATCTGCGAATGGATTGCCGGCGAGAAAATAACTATCGCGCAATTGCCAGTCTGCCGCCAGATTATCCTGCGTGCGCTTTACCTTGTGTGAAACGGTCAGCGCATTGTTAACAATAATTTCGCCTTCCGTTAAAAAATTATTCCAGTTTCCCCGTACTACACCTCGCCATAACCAAGGCTTTGTATGGAGCTGTGGATGCTGTAACTGCGCAATAGTCAGCATGGCTTTGCCAGCAAATTCTGTGTTCATCCAATCGATGATCAGGTTATCCAAAGTCGGTTTATGGCGTAACGCCTCATCCACTTTGATAGTCACCGCGAGCTGATCAATAGCCAACGTTATTCCACGGGCTGAAAGGGACCACGCTGCCGCCTGAAGATCGCCCTGCAGACGGGTCGGGCTATCGCCACGAACAACAAGATGATCACCTGCCCACGTCGCTGCACCACGCCACGACAGATCAAGATTATGCAATTGAATATCCGGTTCCAGTTGAAGCTGTTTTACTTGCGCGTCGATAAAAACATCAGGGATGCGGAATGTTTTGGCAATAACATCAACTGACGCTTGCAGTTTTACCTCTGCATTTAAACCACCTTCGCTTTTAACGTTAAGCTGCACCGGCAAGTCCGCAAAGCTGACGTTGTCCGGTCGTGAATCGGCGTGAATGTGCAGGCGTTTTATGGCAAGACCCATTGCCTGTGCCATTGCGGGCATCACGGGGTCGGTCAGCGTGATATCGGTAGCTATGTCGTATTTTTCCAGCGTGCCGTCATTGGCTTTAATGTGCAGCGCAAGGTTGCCTGCGAATTCACCGACATCCTGCACAGCAATGGGAGAAGCAATATCAAGATCTACCCGGGCGAAGCCGTTTAACATTTTATGCCAGGGCAAGTTGTCGCGGTTCAATAGCGCATCGACGTCCAGCTGCCATTCAGCTTGCGCATCCATGGGGTGATTCACCTTCTGAGCCCATTGATGGTCCAGGGTGATATGCCAGTCGTTCAGGGCGTCGCGCAACCAGTCAGCAGGATAACGAGCGGTTGCATTTAACTGCCCCGCCCAACGCAACGATTCAGCTTCAATTAATTCCGTGTGCAGATTCGCGTAAATTTCTTCACCGGCACGCAATTGCAGGGCCACCGCAGGCAGGTCTTGCTTCACTTGATAATCTGCGGTCACTTCAAGGTGTTGCTGATGCAGCTGTGTACCGGGAGAGACTTTCGCACTCAGCATCAGGTGGCCGCCCTTCCGCTGCATATCGAGATGTGCGGCAAGCGAACATTCACCGGTGGGGCACGGCAGGAGCAGGTGGCTGTTACGGATAACAATTGAGTCCGGCAACGCCTCCGGCACGGCCCAGTCATCTGGCATTGTCAATGGTTTAGCGGGTGTGGTGGGCGTGTCGATAGCACGCTGCATTTGCCAGTACAACTGCGCAATATCCACCGACAGCAGGCGCGGCTTAAAAACGGACGGCCATTCCCATCGCACGGAAATATTCTGCGCAACAATGATGTGACGACTATTTTCTGTCGGATATTCGAATGTAAGACGGGAGAGAGTTGAAGAGCCAAGCGCAATATTTTCGATGCGGTAATCCACCGCCTGAACGCCCAGCTCAGCAACCAATTGATTAACCCGCCAGATTCCAATCAAAACGATCAGCGCCAGCAACAGAGCACCACACGCCAGCACGCCGAAGATTTTCTGGAAAAAAGATTTCATCACTGAGCTACCGCATGCCTGCCTGAATTGTGACACCTGGTTTATATGCATTGTAGGTGGCTGCAACTATGACAGTGACAAACCCGCTTTGTCATCACTCTGCGGACACAAGCCCGGAAAATGTACATCACAGGACTACTGGCTTGCGCGCAGGCGTCCGCACCGGAATTTCACTCTGCGCTTTTAGGGTGGAGAATCATGATACTCGGCACCGGAACACCATCGCATCACGAACAGAAAAAGAAATACACAGCAAGGCAAGAAGGCAAGAAGGCAAGAAGGCAAGAAGGCAAGAAGGCAAGAAGGCAAGAAGGCCGTCGATGGTGTATTCGACGGCCTTCTTGAAACAACAGATCAACCGGTATTACGCATACCCGCCGCAATACCCGCCATGGTCACTTTCAGTGCGCGCTCAAGATCCGGGCTGATCGCATCACTGCTGCGATGACGTTTCAGCAGTTCCGCCTGCAGATAGTTCAGAGGATCAGTGTAAGGTTTGCGCACGTTCAGCGAATGCCGCAACAATGGCTCGTCGCTGAGCAGTTCACTTTGCTGCTTGATGCGATTCATCAGCACTTCCAGCGCTGCCAGATCCGCACGCAATTCCTGCCCGAGACCGTGATATTCCACCGGCACCAGTTGCTGCTCATAGTAGGCGCAGATTGGGCCATCGGCTTTGCCAATCACCATCTCCAGCAGATCAAGGAAGCTGGAAAAGAACGGCCAGTTGCTGATCATGTCTGCCAGGATGCTCGGATGCTCTTCAAGCGCATACTCCAACGCCTGACGCGTACCCAGCCAAGCTGGCAGGTTTAACCGTACCTGCGTCCAGGCAAACATCCACGGAATTGCCCGCAGGCTCTCTACGCCACCCGTCGCCTTGCGCTTGGCAGGACGACTGCCCAGTGCCAGCAGACCCAGCTCCTGCTCTGGTGTCAGGCTGCGGAAGTAAGGTACAAAATGTGGATGGCCACGCACGACATTGCGGTAGGCTTCGAGACTCTTAAAAGCCATACGCTCAATCATGTCACGCCACTGCTGGCTCGGTGCGGCGTGAGGTGACAAGGTAGACCGCAGAGTCGCAGCAACATAAATAGAAAGATTGCTGAAAGCCACATTCGGCAGGCCAAATTTGTAGCGGATCATCTCGCCCTGTTCGGTCACGCGAATGCGACCTTTGACTGAGCCCGGCGGTTGCGACGCCATGGCTTTTTCTACCGGGCCGCCGCCACGGCCGATGGTGCCGCCACGACCGTGGAACAGCACCAGCTTCACATCATATTTCTCTGCCTGCGCCACCAGCTTTTCCTGCGCCTTGTATTGCGCCCAAGTGGCTGACAGTTTACCGGCATCTTTCGCGGAGTCGGAGTAACCGATCATGACCGTTTGTTTGTTGCCACAATATTCGCGGTACCAGGGCAGTTGCCACAACTGCTCCATCACCACCGGCGCGCGGTCAAGGTCATCCAGGGTTTCAAACAAGGGGACGATGGGCATCGCCCACTGCATGCCGCACTCTTTCAATATTTGGATCTGGGCAGCTATCGCGAATGGTCCGAAGAGCAGCGTCAGGCATTTTTGTT
>CAYUVQ010000074.1:0-15756 GCA_964448175.1 uncultured Cellvibrionaceae bacterium
TTCACCAGACACTCGTCAGCTTCACCAATTACACACGGGTTGCTTCATTGATCGAGGCCGAAAAAGCACATATGGACCGCGTGCGTAATCTGAGTTTGCACATCAGCGGTCAATACAAGCGGATCATTGCACAGCACAACGCCATCATTAAAGCCATCAAATCCGGCTCAGGTATCGAGGCAGCGAAGGCGATGAGCGTTCATATGAAAGATGTGTACAACATTCTCGAAGTTATCCCGCAAGAACACCCGGAATATTTTCAATAGCGGCCATTAAAATATTTTTTAATCATTCAGCCTGCGGGTGAACGCGCGTCAAACACTTTAGAAACGCCGGATGACTTTCCACCCGCCTTAGCTTTTCGTCAACGGTAGCTGACGCTCAAGGATCAGTTAGTTACTAAACAGAGCGCCGACTGCAAGGTTTTTATCAGGTTTTTTCATCATCAATCGGCTCAACCTCCGTCACAACTTTTTGAACCAGTTTGACTCTTCCGCTTTTTACCAACGCATCCCGCAACACATACTCAATCTGAGCGTTCAAGCTGCGCAGGTCGTCGTCAGCCCAGCGCTGCATGGCGGCCAAGACCTGCTCATTGATCCGTAACGGAAACGCTTTTTTGGACACAGTAAATCTCGCTTTTTCTGCTTGGTCTTACATCAATACAAGCTGCCGGCATTGATCACGGGTTTAACCTGATCGCCACATAAAACGACCAATAAATTACTTACCATGGCCGCTTTGCGTTCAGCATCCATTTCAACCACCTCTTGTGCAGCAAGCTGTTCCAGTGCGTCCGAAACCATGCCCACCGCGCCCTGCACAATAATTCGGCGCGCAGCCAATACCGCACTTGCCTGCTGACGCTGCAACATGGCCTGGGCAATTTCAGGTGAATAGGCCAGATGACTTAAGCGCGCTTCCAGCACATCCACACCGGCTTTTTGCAAGCGGTCCTGCACCTCGTTGCGCAACTTTTGCGAAATCGTGTTGGAATCGCTCCGCAGTGATAAACGCTCATCATCCATGTCGTGTTCATAGGGATAACTGGTGGCCAGGTTGCGCAGCGCCGCTTCACTTTGAATCGTCACGTAATTTTCGTAATCATCTACTTCAAATACTGCTTCAGCCGTATCCACCACACGCCACACAATAACAGCCGCAATTTCAATGGGGTTGCCATTGGCATCGTTCACTTTTAGCCGGCCGCTTTCAAAATTCCGCACCCGCAGACTTACCGATTTTTTTGCGTATAGCGGGTTGGCCCAGCGCAAACCATTTTCGCGATCTGTGCCGGTGTACCGCCCGAATAGTTGCAACACTTTCCCTTGGTTCGGGTGCACCATGTAAAAACCAAACCAGCAGATAAATACAACGATGGCGAGCAATGCAAAAAGAATCTTTAAGAGGGGCGGCAGTAAAACCACGCCCGCTACGCTGCCAATCTGCAGAACGAGTAACACCAACAACAGCAAATATCCGGAGCCACTGGTGGCTTTGAATTCATGGGTCATAACCCTCTCCTTTTATGAATAACGAGTCGTTGTCTTTGCAGAAGCGAATCTTTTAGATATCACTTTGATATCAATCATGAACCTGAAATCGGCGGATGTAAAGCGGGAATAAGCGCAGCGATGAGGGAAAGTAATCGGAGCGGCAACAGACCCGCATTAATGCGGGTCTGTGCAGGGACTATTAGCGGGGCAGCGAATGGCTCAACAGCCAGTTGTACAGGTCATCCCCGGCATAGATCCGCCGCCAGGCATCGTGAGGCATGTCTTCGTGCACGGTAAACCGGACTTCCGCAGTGCTGAGCTGCTCCAGCCTGTTAATGCCCGCATAAAAATACGGTTTGCTCACTGCTGTATCGCGCCCACCAGCGAATAGCCATACTGGTAACTTTGCTTCCGCGATCGGTGGCATCAAGTCGGGATGCCCCCAGCCAACGACCGGCGCTATGGCCGCGAATTTCTCTGGATGTTTGCTGGCCATGAACCAGGTACCAAAGCCACCATAGCTCAAGCCCGATAGATAAACGCGGTGCTGATCTGTGCGAAAGTCATTGCGAACCCGCTCCAGCATACCGAGCAGATCCTGCTCTACCCGATCCCATCCATCAGGCAGCAGCGGCGGAATGTTGCTCATATCAGTAATTTCATTGCCCGCCGTCATGGGGCCATTTACCGGAATAAAATTACCGCGCGGGGGCACGCCTTCAACCAGACGTTGCGGGATCTGGGCACGCGTGCGTTGCGCAATGTAATCAACCTGGCCCATCCCGAACATATGTAGCTGCGGTGCAATGATGATAAACGGCAGGTCTTTTTTCTGAATCCAGGCTTCGTAAAGCGGACCGTGAATAAGGGCGTAATCCAACTCATCAAGGCCATTGCCACGCTCGCCGTTGCCATGCAAAAAGAGCAGGACCGGCCAGTCTTTTTGAGGCTGATCCTCATAGCCACGCGGTAGATAAACAAAAAACTCACGAGCTTTATTGTCAGCGTGGCTGATATAAGGCAGACGTAAAAGCTGCTCGGGCGAGGTTGCTGTTTCTCGGTGCACGGCTGCACACGCAACGAATAGATTTACCAGCAACGTTACGACTATAAGACGCTTGAGGATTTTCATTGGTTATTATTCTCCCGCAAAAAAAGGCCGAAAATTATATCGATAAAACACCGTAGAAGCCTGTCAGGTCGCTAGCGGATGAGAAATCGCCGGGCAAAAAAGTGTTTTTTTAGCAGTGAGGCGGTATTCGCGCAAAAAAATCGCTCCCACAAACAGATGCACTTATGCAAAAGATGCGTAGTACCGCATTAATAGCGTTTATTTTTTTACTTTAGTATCCAGATACCCCATCAAAAATGCCGAGATAACAAATGTCATATGGATGATGACATACCACTTTAATTTTTCGTTATCGACATTCTGAATTTCCATAAACATCTTGAGCAAATGGATCGAGGAAATCGCCACAATACTGGCCGCGATTTTGGCCTTAAGCGATGAAGAATCCATTGTGCCAAGCCAGCCTAACTTTTCTTCCCCCTCTTCCACTTCAAGCCGCGAGACAAAGTTTTCATAGCCGCTCATCATTACCATGATCAGCAACCCACCCACCATGGACAGGTCTACCAGAGATAAAACAATAAGAATCATCTCCGCTTCTTTCAGCACCCAGATATCCAATAACAGATGCACGAGTTCCTGAAAAAATTTTATCGTCAAGGCAATAACCGCAAGACTCAACCCCAGGTAGATTGGCGCGAGCACCCAGCGCGAACGATAAATTAATTTTTCAATAAGACGTTCCATTAACTTCCCCAATATGACATTACCCGTAAAATAAAACCGATCCCGGGGGCGCCGATCGCGCACACCGAATGGGCCGCGATTTTAGCACTGGTCATGATTTGGTAGCGATGGAATTTTTTTACAAGCGCGAAGCCAGAAGCCTCCGGTTTCGCGCAATCAGCGGGAGAAAACTAAGCCTTGGCGGCCTCACTACAGACGGTGGGCCAGGTTGCGGCGGTCTTGAACCAGTACTCGCGTTTCAAACCGAGGATGCGGTACAGGCCTTCTGGCACATCGCGCTTAACGGTATCCATACAGCGATTTACCCGAGCAAAACTGACCGCCCCCTGAATGTACTGATTCATCAGGCGTGCCACCCGTTCTGCATCCACCTCACCCTCCAGATAGCCCGCCGCATACAACGAGCGAACCAGGGCGAGATTATATTTCACCCCGTTTTTAGACATATTCAGCAGGCTCTCATTCACCGCTTCCTCACCGCAGCCGGTCTGCGCGCCGGCACTAAAAAAAGGACAGCCGGGAACATCGTCGGCTTCGTGCCCGAACTTGGTGATAAAGATAAAGTTGATCAGATTCTCCAGCTGTTCGAGCGGCGTATTCACGGGCGAAAGTAAGGTATCCAGATCGCGCTTCACGGCGTTCCAGTAATACTCACTCGCTTCACAGAAGAGGCTCGCCTTGGATTCGAAGTGGTGATAGAAACCGCCCTTCGTCACACCCGCCCGCTTACAGATGTCGTTCACACCTACTGAGTTGTAGTTGCTCTGCCAGATCAGTTCCAGCGCAGTTTCCAGCAAACGGGTACGCGTATCTTGAGTGGACATGTCAGTTTCTCTCTAAGCTAAGGTGTACAAACTTTAAGCAGTCTAGATACCGACCGGTATGATTGCAAATTTGTCATGATGGCGACCGGTTGTTTATTGGGCACCACGCTACCGCCTAACCCGTTAGTTGGCAATAACTTGTCAGTATTGACCCGTAAATCCACGGAAATATCCAGCGTCCGTGATAAATACCGGCCGACCTCTCCTAAAAAATTTATTTCTTACCAGCAATTGACCCACATACCGACCGGTATGTATTATCCACTCACATCACCTCAACACCCTTATGTTGATGCGAAGCCGTACCGACTGCGGCTTGCCTCTCAAGACCGAACAGGAGTTTCACCATGCGCTCTTCCCTCCCAGCTTTCTTTCTCTCACATGTTTACAAACTGCTTCTGGCTGCGCTTTTAGCCGCCGCTACCGGGTTTTACTTGATCGGTAGCGCTAGTGCGGACAGCGAAGCCCCACCTGCACCCGCCGCGCCGGCGGTGGAGGTCACCACCCTTGAGCCTCAGGAAATCCGCGCCTGGACTAATTTTTCAGGACGACTCACCGCCGTCGAAAGCGTGGCCATCAAACCACTGGTCAGCGGCACGATTCACCAGGTTCTGTTTGAAGAAGGCCAACTGGTGAAGCAAGGGGATCCTTTATTTGTCATCGACCCGCGCCCGCATCAGGCGACACTGAAACGAGCTGAAGCGCAACTGGCCACCGCGCGCTCCCGCGCAAAACTGGCAGAAGATGAGCTGCAGCGCGCGCAGCAGTTGGTCGCTTCTAAACTAATCTCTCAAAGTATTTATGACGCGGCTGTCAGTGATAGCCAGGTGGCTCAGGCGGCCGTGCTTGAGGCCGAGAGTGCGCTGAGTCAGGCACAGCTGAACCTGGAATACGCGCACATCACCGCACCGATCAATGGCCGTGTCGGACGGGCGGAATTAACCGTGGGTAACGTCGTTGAGGCGGGACCAAATGCGCCGGTGCTGACTGCCATTGTGGCGGATGACCAGCTTTACGCAGAATTCAATGTCAACGAACAAACCTATCTGCAAGCCCTGCGCAACAACCGTAATGCCCGGGAAATGCCGGTTGAATTAACCCTGGCGGTAGAAGACAGCGTGGTTTACTACGGTCACATTCATGCTTTTGATAATCGTCTGGATATCTCCAGCGGCACGATCCGCGCCCGCGCTATTTTCGAAAATACCGATGGAGCATTAACCCCCGGCATGTACGCCAATGTGCGTCTGGGTTCGGCGCAAACGAGTGAAGTTCTATTGGTTCCGGAACGTGCCGTAGGTACAAACCAGAGCAAAAAGTTTGTCTACGTCATTGATCAAAACGACACCGTCACTTATCGCGAGGTGGTGTTGGGTGATCACTACCTGGCTCATCGTGTTGTGCTGAAAGGTGTGAGTGCGGGTGAACGCATCGCAGTCAACAGCTTGTCCCATTTGCGTCCCAGCGTGGTGGTCAAACCGGTCCACGTGTCGACGCTGAACCAGGTCGCCGCCAACTGATTCCTCTTTTGTTTTTTTGCTGCACACCAGCCCAACCCCGAGCAGGAACGCTATGAACATCTCCCGATTTTTTGTTGATCGTCCTATTTTTGCCGGCGTCATCTCTCTGCTGATCTTTATTGCAGGGATGCTCGCCATGTTTCAACTGCCTATCTCTGAATACCCTGAAGTATCACCGCCCTCGGTGGTGGTGAATGCGTCCTACCCCGGCGCAAATCCTAAAGTAATTGCTGAAACCGTTGCGCGCCCGCTGGAAGAGCAGTTAAGTGGTGTGGAAAACATGATCTATATGTTTTCTCAGGCAACAACGGATGGTCGGATGACGCTGACAGTGACTTTTAAAATCGGCACCGACCCCGACCTTGCGCAGCAGATGGTGCAAAATCGCATATCCCAAGCCCTACCGCGCTTACCGGAAGTCACCCGGCAAACCGGTGTAACGGTGGTAAAAAGTTCACCGGACCTGACGATGGTTGTGCATTTGATTTCGCCGGACAAAAGTTACGACGAATTGTATCTGCGCAATTATGCTTTGATGAACGTTAAGGACGAACTGGCTAAAGTCAGCGGCGTAGGTATGGTCCGTTTGTTTGGTTCCGGTGATTATGCGATGCGTATCTGGTTAAACCCGGAAAAAATTGCTGAACGCAATCTCACCGCTAACGATGTTGCCAACGCAATCCGTGAACAAAATGTTCAAGTTGCCGCAGGAATTATTGGCGGCGCGCCAACCAGCAGCGCCATCGAAGTGCAGTTGCCGGTAAACGCCAAAGGACGACTGGAAACACCGGAAGAATTTGGCGATATCATTATCCGTGCCGGTACTAACGGCGAGATTACGCGCTTGCGGGATGTTGCCCGGGTCGAACTGGGGCCGGCTGAATTTGCATTAAATTCCATGCTGGATAATCAGCCCGCGGTGGCCATCCCGATCTTCCAGGCGCCGGGTGCGAATGCTATTCAGATTTCCGACGGCGTGCGCGCTACCATGGCTGATCTGAAAGAGCGTTTCCCCGTCGGAGTAGATTACGAAGTCGTATATGACCCGACAATCTTTGTAAAAGACTCGATCAAGTCAGTCATAAAAACCCTGCTCGAAGCGCTCGCGCTGGTTGTTATTGTGGTGGTTGTATTTCTGCAGACCTGGCGTGCCTCCATCATTCCCCTGCTCGCCGTTCCCGTATCAATCGTCGGTACATTCGCATTGATGTGGGCGTTCGGTTTTTCTATCAACACCCTGTCATTGTTCGGTCTGGTGTTGGCGATCGGCATCGTCGTGGATGATGCGATTGTGGTTGTGGAAAATGTGGAGCGAAATATTGAAGAGGGTTTATCACCCCTTGCTGCAACCTATAAAGCCATGCAAGAAGTGAGTGGTCCGATTATCGCGATTTCACTGACGCTGGTCGCAGTATTTGTCCCTATCGCGTTTGTGAGCGGGTTGACCGGCCAATTCTATAAACAATTTGCGTTGACCATTGCAATCTCCACCGTTATCTCTGCCATTAATTCCCTGACGCTCAGTCCGGCGTTAGCGGCCCTGCTGTTAAAAAGTCATGATGCACCCAAGGACCGGCTGACGCGCATCATGGATAAAGTCTTTGGTCGTTTCTTTACTTGGTTCAACCGCAGCTTCACCCGCAGTTCCGGCAGCTACTCTACCACTGTAGGTAAATTACTGGGCCGCAAAGGTTTGACCGTCGGTGTGTATGTGGTGCTGCTGGGAATTATCGGCGTTGGTTTTAATACCATCCCCAAAGGTTTTGTGCCGCCACAGGACAAACAATACTTAATCGGCTTTGCGCAATTACCCGATGGCGCCACGCTCGATCGGACCGAAGCCGTCATCCGTGAGATGGGGGAAATTGGTCTGGCTGAAACGGGCGTAGATGCGGCGGTACAATTTCCTGGCCTGAGCATCAATGGCTTCACCAACAGTGCCAGTGCCGGCATTGTGTTTTTAGGCCTTGACGCCTTCGATCAACGCAAAGGCGACGAACTTTCTGCCAATGCTATCGCGCAGAAATTGCAGATGAAGTACGCGGGCATTGAAGAAGCCTTTGTTGCCATCTTCCCGCCGCCTCCGGTAAATGGTTTGGGGACCACCGGTGGATTCAAACTACAGATTGAAGATCGCGCGGGCTTAGGTTATGAAAAACTGGCCGAGGTGGTCGCGCAGGTACAACAAAAAGCCTGGCAACGACCGGAACTTGCCGGCGTGTATTCCAATTACAAAATCAATGTTCCGCAGCTTTACGCGGATGTCGATCGCACCAAAGCAAAACAGCTGGGCCTGAACGTCAAGGAAGTGTTTGACACCATGCAGATTTATCTCGGCTCGCTTTACATTAACGACTTCAACCAGTTCGGCCGCACTTATCAGGTAATCGCTCAGGCTGATGCGGAATTTCGCAGCACAGCAAGCGACGCGTTGAATCTGAAAGTCCGTAACGTAAATGGCGATATGGTGCCGCTGGGAGCTGTGCTGCGCATGGAAGAAAGTTACGGCCCTGAAAGTGCTACGCACTACAACGGCTATCTCGCTGCGGATTTAAATGGTAACGCGGCTCCCGGTTACTCGAGTGGTCAGGCGCAGGACGCCATCAGCGAAATTCTCGCCGAAACCTTGCCGCCCGGCATGGTATTTGAGTGGACGGACCTGACGTATCAGCAAGTACTCGCTGGCAACACTGCCATCATTATTTTTCCTTTGTGTCTGCTGTTGGTATTTCTGGTATTAGCAGCGCAATACGAAAGTCTGGCCTTGCCACTGGTGGTGATCTCCATTGTACCGTTGTCGATTCTTGCTGCCTT
Source organism: uncultured Cellvibrionaceae bacterium (assembly GCA_964448175.1). Lineage (GTDB taxonomy): Bacteria > Pseudomonadota > Gammaproteobacteria > Pseudomonadales > Cellvibrionaceae > Cellvibrio. Next base: position 8,474 of record CAYUVQ010000074.1, read on the forward strand.
GTTTGGTGTGTGGATCACCGATGGTGACAACAATATCTTCACTCAGATCAGTCTGTTTGTGCTGGCCGGCCTCGCCAGTAAAAATGCGATTCTGATTGTGGAGTTTGCGCGGGAACTGGAGCAGCGCGGCATGGAAACTTATCAAGCCGCCATCACCGCGAGCCGGATGCGTTTACGCCCGATCCTGATGACTTCCTTCGCATTCATTATGGGTGTACTGCCCATGGTGTTTTCCAGCGGCGCTGGTGCAGAGATGCGCAATGTCATGGGGATTGCTGTCTTCTCAGGGATGTTGGGTGTGACTTTCTTTGGCTTGTTTTTCACGCCCATTTTTTACGTCATGCTGCGCCGCCTTGAAGGCAACCGCAGCTATCTGGTCGAAGGCATGGAGCTTGATGCGGCACACCTGCCTGCCCCTAAAAAGGAGATCCACGCATGAATCCGTTAAATAAATTATTCAGCGCAGGGTTACTCGCCCTGCCCCTGCTGATCAGCGCCTGCAGCAGCTATAAAAATGTTGAAGACGCATCCACAGCCGCGCACTTGCCAGAAACTGCAGAACACTTTTCTCTAGAGGGACGCTTCACTGCTGAGCAACCAGTTGCTGACTGGTGGGAGCAAATAAACGACGCTGCATTGAATCAGTTGGTTAGCAATGCATTAGCGCATAACCACGACATTCGAATCGCGCAGGCTTCTCTGGAAGAGTCACGTGCATTGCTGCGCAACAGTCGCTACGGCAGGTTTCCTACCGTAGAAGCAGAAGTCAAAGGCACACGGCAAAAATTGAGTGATGAGTTTATTCCCGCAGGCAGTGACCGCATCAATGAGTCTTATCAAGCGGGTTTTGATGCAAGCTGGGAATTGGATCTGTTTGGCCGCGTTAATAATCAGGTGAAACTCAATCGCGCACAAATGCGTGCGCGACAAGCCGATTTACGTGCTGCTCACGTCAGCGTCGCCGCTGAAGTTGCCAGCGCCTACATCACCTTGCGGGGCAACCAACATTTACTGGCGGTAGCAGAAAATAATGCACGCAATCAGGATGAAACCTTTCAGCTTACCCAAGGCTTTGCTGAAGTTGGTCGAGCAGATCAGCTGGACATTGCCCGCGCTAAAGCCCAACTGGAATTAACGCGCTCCCGTATTCCTGGCTTACAGGCAGAGATCAACATCGCCCTGAACCGCCTTGGCGTTCTGACTAATCAAGCCACTGCGGAATTGAAGGAGCAGCTTGCCCAACCGCAATCCCTGCCATCCCTGCCCGTCGCGCTGGGGGTCGGAAATCCGGTGAATTTATTAAAGCGTCGCCCCGATATCCAACGTGCTGAGCAGGCGTTAAGCGGTGCTGTGGCGGAATATAATGTGCGAGTTGCTGATTTGTACCCGCGCATTACATTGAACGGCGGTATCGGCTATCTCTCAAGCGATTGGTCGCGGCTCGGTGAAGCACCAACCGAGACCTTCAGCTTCGCGCCTTCGATTCGTTGGGCCGCATTTAATCTGGGCCGTGTGCAAGCTCAGATTGATGCAGCCGACGCACGGACCCAGGCGCGGCTGGCCGAATTTGAACAAAGTGTTCTGCGCGCGCTGGCGGACATTGATAACGCCCTGCAGAACTTCAACCGGGAGGAGGAGCGTCGCCTGCGTTTGCAGGAAGCGGCCTTGGCCAGCGCCCGTGCGGCACAATTTGCCCGACAGCGTTTTGAAATTGGCAGCAGCGATTTTCTCAGTGTGCTAGATGCGGAGCGCTCGCAACTCGATATCACGGCGCAACTGGCACAAAGCGAAACCCAATTGCTGCTTAATCTGATCGCGGTATATAAAGCCTTGGGTGGCGGCTGGCAAACAACTGAGCCAAAGGTGCAAGTTTCCTTAACGTTTTAACAAAGCAAGTCTTTTTATAGCCGCTGGCATTATCGCAACCCCGGTGCTCGCGGCTTTTTTTCTTTTCCTTCAGCTTTTGTGATTCGCAGTTGCTATTCATTTCTTTCCCTTTTCTACCCTGTATCTCCCATAAAAATCCGACCAGCCCACCACATAATGACATTTGTCATACCGCTTTAATGACGGGCAACATTAGCCGATCCTCAGGCTATCAGGCAGAATGGCATAGTCCTTACAATCTCCTTACCTTGCACGACATGGCTCACGATGAACCCGATAACAGGCTCGATAATGAATAATTCCAAGCTCGCGTCACCCGACCTTACATTTTGTGATAACCCGGAGTTTCGTCGTCATGGGTGGATCTGGTGGATCTTCAGCCTCTATTACTTCATCCCGGTTTTTTATACCCCCTTCGACTGGTTTAAACATTCGGTGATGATCGCAGGTTACGCTGTGTTTATCCTTTTATGTATCTTCTGCGCCCGCTCCCGACCGAGTCGCGCCTGGATTCCCATCAGCTCTCTGCTGCTGCTTGCCATTGTTATTTCCCCTGTCACGCCTGGCGCGAGTACGGTGCTAACTTACGCCAGCTTTTTTATTGGCTTTTATTTTTCACTGCGGAAAGCAATGTTATGGTTCGCGGCGACAGGCTTAATCATCCTTGCGTTGCAGCTTTATTTTAAATACCCGTTTCCCTATTTCGCCTTCCCAGCTGCGACCGGTATTATTGCCGTGGGATTTATCGGTGCGGTCGAACAATTTCGGCAGCGTACAAAAGCAAAGGAACAGCAGAGTCTTCTCGAAATCCGGCAGCTGGCAATGATTGCCGAGCGCGAACGCATCGCCCGAGATCTGCACGATCTTTTGGGTCATACACTCTCCAGTATTGCGCTTAAGACTGAACTCGCCAGCAAACTCCTGCAGCAGAAGAAATATCAGGAAGGCGAACAGCATCTAACAGAACTCAATCAAATTGCGCGCGATACGCTAAGCCTGGTGCGGCAAACAGTATCTGGCTATAAACACCGCGGCCTAACGGGCGAAGTTATGCAGCTATGCGAACAACTCAGGGAGAGTAACTTTTCTGTGACGCTGGAAGGAGTTATTCCACAACTCAATGCCCGCGCCGAGACAGCATTAATCTTCACCTTGAAAGAACTGACCACCAACGTGCTGCGCCACAGTCAAGGGCAGAAATGCACCTTGAGTTTCCACCAGGGTCAGCATGACGTTGTGATCACACTCTGTGACGATGGCAGGATTACATCACTGGGTGAGGGCAATGGCCTGCGCGGGATTCGGGAACGGCTTCATGCGCTGGCGGGGACATTGACAATTGACTTGCATGAGCGCAGTTGCTTCACTATTACCTTGCCTCTGGACGTCCTATCCCACACCGACGAACCTAAACCATGAACATTTTGCTCGCCGAAGATCAAGCCATGGTGCGTGGTGCCCTCGCCGCGTTACTGAGCATGGAACCCGGTTTTAATATCACCCAGGCCGAAGATGGCGATCAGGCATTGCAACTTTTACGTCAGCACACCTTTGACGTGCTGTTAAGTGATATTGAAATGCCGGGCCGCTCCGGCCTTGAACTGGCTCAATGGCTCCAGCAGCAACAGACAAAAACCAGGATTGTTATCATCACCACCTTCGGTCGAGCCGGCTATATTCGTCGCGCTATCGATATGGGCGTGTCCGGTTTTTTATTAAAAGACTCCCCCTCTGCTGAATTAATTCAGGCGATCTATCGTGTGATGGAGGGTAAGCGGGTTATCGATGGCGAGTTGGCGATGACGGCGTTGGGTGAGGTCGATCCGCTCAATAATAAAGAGCGGCGCGCATTGCGCTTGGCCGCAGAAGGAAAAAGTACTGCAGAAATTGCCGCAACCTTATGTTTGTCGGAAGGCACAGTCAGAAACTATTTATCAGAAGCCATCGCTAAACTGAATGCCGCCAATCGGGTTGATGCCGCACGGATCGCGCGGCAAAAGGGCTGGTTATAAATTTGTTAAGTGATTAAACGAATTTACAGAGTAGGTACGTGAATTTTTGTCAGGGTGCGGTGTATTAACGTTCCATGTCCAGGTTCGCTATTGGATTTGCTATCAAGATTCAACGTGTAAAGGTGCCGCCGTTCGGTATCGGGGCCGATAGTAGGATCCGGTATTGGAGTTTGGTATTGGACCTGATACCGGAGTCCATGTTGGAGTTTGGCCAGATACCGAGTCCATGCTGGATTTTGGTGTTGGGCCAGATACCGCAGCCATGCTGAAGTCTGATGTCGGATTACGCTGCGCTAATCCGACCTACACAATTGTTGGCGTTGGGTTTCGTTGAGTAAGGCAATCAGAGGTTTCAGCTTTTGCACTACAGCATCCAGTTCAGCACGGGAGATTTCTGCACTACCTTTGCTGATCGCCTCCAGCACATTGTCCACCGACACAATGATGGCAGCTTCATCCTCGTCACGTGTGGCTTCCAATTTCAGAATCTGAACTTCACCAGGCCCTAAGGCTTGCGCATTGATCAGCGCCTGTTCGGCGGAATTCAACAGTCCTTTTGCAGAAACGTTATTGCCTTTGCGCGCCGTTGCAATGCCCGCGGACATGGAAATGGGAAAGGGTTCACCGGCGATGGTCATCTTGAATGAGCTGATTCGCTCACACAGGCGCTTGGCCAGAACGATCACACCTTCGGCTTTGGCCATCGGCAATACAATCAGAAATTTTTCCATACCGTAACGACCAACGCTGTCTTCCTTGCGGATGGCGTTCTGCAAAATTGTGGCGGCTTGCTTGATGATACGGTTGGCGGCCTGCTCACCGATCTTTTTATAGATCGTTTGAAAACCGTCCAGTTCGAACAGAATCACCGCCATATTTTCCGCATGACGATTGACAAAGGACACGTCTTTTTCCAACTGCTTGTCGAGGCCGCTGCGATTAAGCGTACCAGTGAGCAGATCAATGTCGACGCTTTTTTGCAGGTTGGCTTTATCACGCCGATACGTCGCGTGAGCTTCCGCGCGCGCCAGGATCTCTGTGGCCTTGAAGGGTTTGGTAATAAAGTCCGTCGCGCCCAGCTCAAACACTTTGCGCCGCACACCTTCCTCTTCCGCTGCACCGGTAATCACTATAACCGGCTGATTACGGATGCCTTCATCCTCCGCCTGCCGAATGCGTTGGATCAATCCATAACCATCCAGCCGGGGCATCCCCAAATCAGTGAACACCACCTGAATGCTCTGGTCCTGACAGATCTTCTCCCAGGCTTCTTCGCCATCTTCCGCCAGCACCACATCAAACTGCGCCGCAAGGATCTTACTAGCTGTGATCCGGACGATCTTGGAATCATCCACAATCAGAATGCGTGCCTGCTTATCGCCCACCGGATTGCCTGTTTCGGTGTGTTGAGTCATAACGTCAACCTGTTTATCGTGAATCGTGCTAACAACTATAGCTGATATATGCCGTTTCGCCGACGCTCGAGAGCGAAGCGGTGGATCGGCAACAGCGAAGTGGCAACTGGATAGAAGCGAAGCGGTAACTGGATGAAAGCGAAGCGGCAACGGTACATAAGCGAAGCGGCCAACGGATCGAAACAAAGCGGAAAGGCATCACCCAATGCGCCTTTTTGCGCGGGCATCATTCCACAAATCTGCCCCTACCCGTAAAATGCCCCCATGACCGAAGCACTCCCCCCGCATTATTACCTTCACAATTTTCGCTTTGTAATGGATTGGGTAGCCGACCAGCATGGCGATCTATTAACATCCGAAGAATCCGCCTTCATTCGTACCTTCCACCAGCTGGATCAGGACGCGCAATGCCTGCTGGTCCGGATGCTCGGCCGCAAAGGCTGCTGGTTTCGCGCCGACAAATTGCGTTACGCCGAAATCGCGGATCACCTGCGTGCGGCGGAGCAACTCATCCATTACGAGCTGGTGAATCATGAGGCTTCCTTATCGCTGAGCGAGCTGGCCACTGTCGTTACCAAACCGGAACTGTTGCTGTTGTTCGCGGACCACTTGCGCCCCTATAAAAGTCAGCGCAAAGAAATATTGGTAGAACTGCTCCAGGAACATTATCCCGAACCGGCGACTTGGGCGGACTGGACGAGGGGGGAACTGGATCTTCTGTATCGGCTTGATGTTCAACACATCAGCGATACATTTCGGTTGCTGTTCTTTGGCAACCCGTATCAGGACCTTACCGAATTTGTATTGCAGGATCTGGGGCTTTTCCGCTACGAACAATACGTCATTGATCGGCATCACCGTCTGTTTAAAAATCGCCTCGAACTCACGCAATATCAGCAGCTTATCCTGTTGCGGGAACAACTCGACACGGTGGAAAATCTGCCCCAGCTGCAACAGCTGTTGCCCATGCTTCCCGAGCCATTTGCCAGCCGCACCATGGAGCGGCGCCGCGCGAAGCTGCTGAATCAGATCGCTTATGAATTCGAACGCTATGGCGAACTGAACTCTGCCTTGGAGCTGTATCAGCAAACCGACCTGCCCCCCGCCCGTGAACGCCGGATTCGCCTGTTGGAAAAGCTCGGCCACTATGAGGCTGCGTGGAGCCTGCTCAACGAGGTGTTGAACAAGCCCGCGAATGAACATGAGCAGCAACTGGCACAGCGGATGGCGCCGCGCCTGGCAAAAAAAATCCATGTCAACTTCAATAAGCCGGCCAAGCCAACCATGCGTGAACAGCGGTTGGTACTGGCTCGATTGCTGGATGAATTCGGCAATCCATTATCCGTAGAAGCCACAGCACAGGATTATTTTGATAGCGAGGGCGCGCCCTGCTTTTACGCCGAAAATATATTGCTGAACGGCTTATTTGGTTTATGGTTGTGGCCGGAAATGTTTCGCAGTATTAATGGCGCATTTGCGCATCCGTTTCAGGGCGCGCCGCTGGATATGTATCAGGAAAACTTTCTGACTAATCGACCCGGTATCGCGCACCTCTGGCAAGTGTTTGATCAGGATCAGCATGTTGCACACATTAAACATGTCTGGCAGGAAAAGTTCGGGATTACCAACCACTTTGTCCATTGGCAATTTCTTGATGAGCCACTGCTGGATCTCGCACTTACCTGTATTCCGGCACCTCATTTAAAAGCCATCTTTCAACGTCTGTTATTTGATATAAAAGCTAACCGCAGTGGTCTGCCGGATTTGATTCAATTTTTTCCGGAGCAGCAACACTACCGCCTGATTGAAGTAAAGGGTCCGGGAGACCGGCTGCAGGACAACCAGTTGCGCTGGCTGGACTTCTTTGCCCGGCAGGAAATACCGGCCGAGGTGTGCTATGTCAGCTGGCAATGATACTTACCAGTCTCCATGCCTTACGCGGGTATCGGTAAAAACGCTGGCTGAATTT
>CAYUVQ010000075.1:0-15719 GCA_964448175.1 uncultured Cellvibrionaceae bacterium
ACGGCGACGCTTTGGTTCAGACTGTAATCAAAGGACGGATCGTCCTCGTCGAAAAATTCACTGGTAATCAGTTCGGCACCGGAAGGCAGACGAATAATCGAATCCAGGGTTTTACCTTTATAGTTGCGCTCGACAATCTTGCCCGTCAGCGTCTGGCTGGTATGGACATCCTCGAGGTATTCCACGCGCAAATCTTCCGGGCGCAGAAGCACGTTAACTTTTTCGCCAACTTTGAAGTTATGTTCGGCGTGCAGTGTCCACTGCATCCCTTCTACTTTGACTTCGTATTCGTGACCGTCAACCGCCACAATTTCCCCGTCAAGCTGGTTTATCTCGCCGATAAACTTCGCCACAAACAAATTGGCCGGTTGTTCGTAAATTTCCCGCGGCGTACCCAGCTGCTGCACCTTACCCTTATACATAACGACCACACGATCAGACATGGACAGAGCCTCTTCCTGATCGTGAGTCACATAAACAAAGGTAATGCCTAATTTGCGCTGCAGGCGTTTCAGTTCCATCTGCATTTGCTGACGGAGTTTGTAATCCAACGCGCTGAGCGATTCGTCGAGCAACAGGAGTTTCGGACGATTGACGACGGCGCGCGCGATGGCCACGCGCTGTTGCTGGCCACCGGACAGCTGATTCGGTTTACGCTGGGCAAAGTCAGCCAAGCGAACCATCTCCAGCGCTTCCATGACGCGTGGTTTGATCTCTTCTTTCGGCACCTTGCTCATCTTCAAGCCAAAGGCGACGTTATCGAACACCGTCATATGAGGGAAAAGCGCGTAACTCTGAAAAACAGTGTTAACCGGACGCTTTTCCGCCGGTATCTTGCCGATGTCCTGCCCCGCCAACAGAATTTCGCCCACGTCGGCATCTTCCAGTCCGGCAATCATGCGCAATACGGTGGTTTTACCGCAGCCAGACGGGCCCAGAAGAGTAAAGAATTCACCATCGAAAATGGTTAGATCAAAGCTATCCAGTACGCGGTTGTCACCATAGGTTTTTGACAACTGCTTCAGTATCAGCAGGGGACGCGGCTCATTCACCGTGACTGTGCTCCTCTTTATGTCATTAGGCTGAAGTGAATCCGGAAAACGGGTACTCACGAGATCAGACTGTAAAGCGGTTAGCCAGACAAACAAACGGCCAGCCGTGAGGAGTTGACCGGGACGGTCAAGGACTCGTTGCTGGGCGCGGATGCCGCTGGTTTACTCGCGAAATTTTTACCGTCTTTTGCTTAGCTGTGCGCGGTAAACCTTGCAACGATTTAAGAATGCGGGACATTAGCCATAGGCAAAAGACGGCACATTTTACTCATAGCACTCCCTAAAAATCCAGCATCCACCCGTGCAAAAATCGCACAGTGTGATTTAACTGGCTTACGGGGACAAAAAGCGGAAAATAGGACGAAAAAGATGGGCTTAAAACAATTTGGCCCCGCTATGCGCGAGGCCAAAACGTGACAGTTCCGGTGCAGGTGGCCGCCATTAAATGGGGCGACCACCGTAATCTGGACTCGGTTTTTTTGGCGGGTCCGAGGTTACGTTAGCCGGAATTTCGTTGATCTTGCCACCACGCGCCAGAAACGCTGCGACCTGATCATCGATTTCATCACGTATGCGTTGACGGGAAGCGATACTGAAATCTTCTATGACTTCAACAGCTGCTGCCTTGCTGGGTGATGAAAAACTGATTTCATCACTGTTGAGGGTATCAACATCCTCATCATCCTCTTCACCCTCGATGGGCTCATCAACATCTTCATCGTTAAGGGGTTCATCTGTAGCCATATCGTCACCTGGAATCTTGAGCTGTAGGAGGCACACGTAGCCAGACCATCTTTATAGCCGGCTGTTCGCTTCGCCTAATTTATAGCGCAGGCTTGTTTAAACGTCATGTGAGCGACCACCTTTTTTTAGGCTTTTTTTATCTTACCTATCCAAAAGTGGAAATAGTTTGGTTATTAACCAAGGTCGTATTGCCACCTGCCGTTTTTCAGCCGACACTTTTTGTTTTCCTGCCGCAGCCGAAAGCGCAGCGGCGATCAAAAAATGAGGGACGGATGCGCATGGAAACCCGGCACGCAGGAAAGGAAACCGAAATTTTTTCTCCAGGCTGCGTATAATTTGCTGCACCTTTTATGCACCATGGCAACAGCAACCTGGGTGTAACGGGCAGATCCTCTCACGCCGGCTGTACAGGTAGTTCCTGATACAACCGGCGCGGCTGATTACCACGCACAGGTCGACTCATTTTTCGGGCTATTCTAATGAATGTGAAACCGCTATTGAAATACTTTCCTGAAATTCATCACCTACCCAGAGAGGCCCAGCTGCGCTTGTTACAGAGCGCCCATGATGAAGCCTTCGGGCCCCATAACAAGCTGCGCGTCTGGCGTAACAATCTGGTGGGGTTCGGTGTGTTGATACTGGCCTGCACGGTGGTTATTGCGGTGATCGGCCCGAGCCTGAATTTGCAGCCCAGTACCACGGGGACTGTCTTGATGTTAATTGTTTTCCCAGCGTTTTTACTTGTGCAGCATCGGCGCTATGTCGCCACCCTGCGCCCAACGGTACGCGAACTCCTCCGGCAGGCTGATACCTCAACATAAAAAAACAGCGCACCCAAAGGATGCGCTGCAGTGAATGTTGCTTACAAAAAAGCCGTCGCGGTGACGGCTTTTTAGTACGTGCGGATTAAATGGCGTCCGGCCCGGTTTCGCCGGTGCGGATACGAATAATTTCTTCCAGGGGTGTGATAAAAATTTTACCGTCACCGATTTTTCCAGTCTGGGCGGCTTTGGTGATGGCTTCGACTGCTTGTTCAACCAGTGAATCATCCACCGCTAATTCAATTTTCACCTTCGGTAAAAAATCAACCACATATTCCGCCCCGCGATAGAGTTCAGTGTGGCCCTTCTGGCGACCGAACCCTTTGACTTCTGTCACAGTCATGCCTTGTACGCCGACCTCTGACAGTGCAGTGCGCACATCGTCAAGTTTGAATGGTTTTACTACAGCAGTAATCAGTTTCATTGTGGGTTCCTTTGCTTGTCTCTTGCCTGCTTATCGCCTGGCTTTTTTCTGATGGCCACAGCCGTTGGGTTGAGAACCCCGAAATGCCAGTGAAGTTCCGCTACGATACACTCAACGCCAGTGAAAATCATCTGTACACCAAGAGCAGGATACGGCTTTGCTATCCACCGCTCAGTACTCACCGAGCGGTGGGCCGGAGAATCTTATTTGTTAGTGAATTCCGGGTAAGCTTCCATACCACACTCTGCGATATCCACACCCGCGTACTCTTCTTCTTCCGATACCCGGATACCTATCACCAGCTTGATGATCGACCAGACAATCAGACTGACCCCGAAAACCCAGACGAAGATGGTAATGGCGCCGATGATTTGACCGGAGAAGGTGGCCGCATCATTGGTCAAGGGCACAACCAGCAAACCAAACAGGCCTACACTGCCGTGCACAGAGATCGCACCGACCGGGTCGTCGATTTTCAGTTTATCCAGAGCCACGATTGAAAAGACGACAATCACACCCCCAACAGCGCCGATGATGGTAGCAGCCAGAGCAGAAGGCGTAGAAGGTTCGGCAGTGATCGCGACCAAGCCGGCCAGCGCACCGTTAAGCGCCATCGTGAGGTCGGCTTTACCGAACAGCAGACGCGCAACCATCAATGCAGCAACCAGGCCGCCCGCAGCAGCAGCGTTAGTATTCAGGAAAACCATGGCCACAGAGCTGGCGTTACCAATGTCACCGAGTTTCAACACCGAACCACCGTTAAAGCCGAACCAGCCCAACCACAGGATAAAAGTACCCAGGGTTGCTAACGGCAGGTTGGCACCGGTAATTGCATGAATTTCGCCGTTGGGACCGTATTTGCCTTTGCGGGCACCCAGCAGGATTACACCAGCCAGGGCAGCAGAAGCACCCGCCATATGAACGATGCCTGAACCGGCAAAGTCAGAGAACCCCAAGTCGCCCAAGGTGTACATACCGAACACCGCATTGCCGCCCCAGGTCCATGAACCTTCCATCGGGTAGATAAAGCCGGTCATAACAATGGCGAACAGCAAAAATGCCCACAACTTCATCCGCTCAGCTACTGCACCGGAGACGATTGACATAGCCGTGGCCACGAATACTACCTGGAAGAAAAAGTCGGAGGCATCCGCGTAGATAGCACTGCCGCTGAACCCGTCTTCACGCTCTGCGAATTCGCCCAGAGTTGCCGCCACATCCACATTCTGGATACCGGACAAAAACACATTGCCGTCATACATAATGGCGTAGCCGCACACCAAATACATGGTGCAGGCGATGGAATACAGCGCGATATTTTTAGTCAAAATTTCCGTGGTGTTTTTGGCGCGCACCAAACCCGATTCCAGCATGGCGAAGCCTGCGGCCATCCACATAACGAGTGCGCCGCACACCAAAAAGTAAAAGGTGTCCATGGCGTACTGAAGATGATAGATATTCTCTTCCATTGCTCATTCCCCGATCTTAATGTTGTTAAATTTAAAGTGCCTGTTCGCCTGTTTCGCCGGTACGTATACGCACGACCTGCTCAAGGGTTGATATAAAAATTTTTCCGTCGCCGATCTTGTTGCTGTTTGCGGCCTTGGTAATGGCATCCACCACGGCATCCAGCTCCGTCTCGGAAACGGCAATTTCAATTCTGGTTTTGGGTAGGAAGTCGACGACGTACTCCGCGCCGCGATAAAGCTCTGAATGACCTTTTTGCCGACCGAACCCCTTTACTTCCGTGACGGTCATGCCGTGTACCCCAATCTCGGAGAGCGCTTCGCGTACGACGTCGAGCTTGAAGGGCTTGATAATCGCTGTTACCAGTTTCATTGATCTGCTCCTGAAAAAGCCTCGCACTGCTGTGCGGGAACCACCGGAATTTGAGACTCGTTTGTCAATCGCCCCGGAAGTCACGGGCACGTACCATGCGTTGCTCTTCCACAGGTTTGCACGGCAATGCGACGGGGTATTGCGGTAAAGGCAGCAGTCAATACCTTTAACTGTGTCTTCAAATGGAACTTTGCATAGAGCAGGCCAAAACCAAAAAGCCGTTTGGTTTCAACGAGATAGGCGGAATTACGCGACGGATTAGCGAAAAAATAAAGGAATTGTCATCGGCCTTGCACCGGTTTAGGGCGCACCAAATATCGGCGCGCACCGTTATCGATCAGCACAGGAGGAACGGCACGTGAATCTGCGGTAGCCGTGCCACGGAGGTAAGACAGAGGGAAAAACACAGAGTAGACTGCACCACTTTGAACAGCGAACCGAGGCCCCATGATGATTACTGATTTCGCCAGCCGCCTGTTACAGGAACTTCAGAAAAATCTGCCAGAACTCTCAGCCCTCCTGCCCAAGCGGGAATTACATCTGGCTCTCCAGTCAGCGTTGAGCCGCCTTGATCTGGTCACACGGGAAGAGTTCGACGCGCAACAAGCCGTGTTGCTGCGCACCCGGGAGCGAATGGAGCAATTGGAGCAACAACTGGCGGCGCTTGAAACGCGCAATGGCCCCGATGCGTAGCTTATCGCAGTAGTTGTGCCGCGCAGGATTGGCAAGCTGTTGTGCTGGCCTGCATAACTTGCCACGCAAGCCAAGTCTAAGTGTCACACGGCCCTTCAGCATCATCTGATCCGGGGGCCTGTTTCATGCTCGGGTTTGTTTCGCTCTCGCGCTTGTATATAGTGCAGCGTACTTTTTATTGATTATCGACCTCGTATTATTGATTATCGACATCGCAGGGAACGCCTATGTCACTAGCCATTGTTTATTCACGCGCAAAACTCGGTATTGATGCCCCACTGGTTACCGTAGAGGTTCACCTCTCCAATGGCCTGCCGAGCCTTTCCATCGTCGGCCTGCCGGAAACAGCGGTCAAGGAAAGCAAGGACCGCGTGCGCAGCGCCATTCTTAACAGCCACCTCGAATTTCCTGCCCGCCGCATTACCGTCAACCTGGCGCCCGCCGACTTGCCCAAAGAGGGCGGACGTTACGACCTGCCGATCGCTCTCGGTATCCTTGCCGCCTCCGGACAGATTCCCAAAGACAGTCTGGCGGACTACGAATTTTTAGGAGAACTCGCGCTGTCCGGCGAACTTCGCCCGATCAGTGCCGCGTTACCCGCCGCCCTTGCCAGTGGCGACGCACAGCGCCGGTTGATCCTGCCCGCCCCCAATGCTGAAGAAGCGGCGCTGAGCAGCATCACCCGCGTGTACGGCAGCGAAAGTTTGCTGCAGGTGTGCGCACATTTGCATCAACGGGAGTTTTTGTTTCAGGCGGAAGCGGCTATCTCGGTCGAAAGTACTGAGTATCCAGATCTGAGCGACGTAAAAGGCCAGAGCCAGGCAAAACGCGCCTTGGAAATAGCGGCGAGCGGTGGTCATAATCTGCTGTTTTATGGGCCGCCGGGCACCGGTAAAACCATGCTGGCCAGCCGTCTGCCAGGAATATTGCCCGCCCTGGATGAGCGGGAGATGCTTGATGTCGCGGCGGTTTATTCGGTTAGCCCGCAACGCGGAGAGCAACCGTGGCGCCAACGACCTTTTCGTGCGCCGCACCATACTGCCTCCGCCATTGCACTCGTCGGCGGCGGTGCCAATCCGCGACCGGGAGAAATTTCCCTGGCGCATCGCGGCGTACTGTTCCTGGATGAATTACCCGAATTTCAACGGCAGGTACTGGAAGTCCTGCGTGAACCGCTGGAAAGTGGTGAAGTGAGAATTTCCCGCGCTAAAGCTCAGGTTACCTTTCCCGCTCGGTTCCAATTAGTGGCCGCGATGAATCCGTGCCCTTGCGGTTATCACGGCAGTGATTCAGATCGCTGCCGCTGTACCCCGGATCAGGTGCGTCGCTACCGCGACAAAATTTCCGGTCCGCTGCTTGATCGGATCGACATGCATATTCCTGTGAGAACCCTGAAGCAAGGCGAATTACACGCACCACCCGCAGGCGACAACAGCGCTCGCGTGCGCGAACGAGTTGAACAAACGCGCAGGAGACAATTACAGCGGCAAGGAAAATATAATCATCAATTGACGGCGCCGGAGCTGGAACAATTTTGTATCTTGCGCAACAGCGACAAATTACTGCTGGAACAAGCCATTGAAAAACTCGGACTCTCAACCCGTGCCTATCATCGTGTATTGAAAGTCGCGCGCACGCTGGCAGATATGGAAGGACAGGAACAACCGGAGACGGCACAGCTCACTGAAGCGTTAAGTTATCGCACGTTGGATCGGCAAGGCCTCGCAGCCACTTAAAAGCACTTTGCAAAAAGTTCTAGCGACACGGTTAACCCCGCAAGAGATTTTTGCCTAACATCGAAAAAATTTCATCCAGCCGTTGCGGTTCAGAAAAATAATTTCCTTGCATATGATCGCAGCCGCTCTGCGTCAACCACTCTTGTTGCTCGGAGTTTTCTACACCATCTGCGATGACAATTTTGCCCAGATTCCTGGCAAGGTTGATCATCGCGGAGACCAGCCGGCGATCATTGCGGCTGCGCTGCAGCTCTACCATAAAACTTGAATCGATTTTTACTGCGGTAATTGGCAGGCGCTGCAGGTGCAAAAACGATGAGCTGCCGGTGCCGAAATTACCCAGCGAAAAATTAATACCGAAAAACGACAGTGGCCGCATACACAAACTGACCAGATCGATATTTTCCATAAACGAGGTTTCGGTCAGTTCCAGCTCAATATCGCCGGCCTGAATACCGGTATCAGTGAAGATGGTTGCGATTTCCTGCACCAGACGATCATCTTTAAACTGGCGCACCGAAAGATTAATGGACATCACCAGTTCTTCACCAAACACCGCGTGCAGTTTTTTCAGATCGGTGCAGGCCTGACGAATTGCCCAGTAACCAATGGCGGTGATCAATCCAGTGTCTTCTGCAATGGCCACAAACTCATTGGCACTGAGAATACCGCGCTCCGGGTGATCCCAGCGCAGCATGGATTCCAGCGCGACAATGCGTCCCGTATTTATATCAATACGCGGCTGGTATTCGAGAAAGAACTGTTCTTTTTTTAACGCTTTGCGCAAGTCCGATTCAAGGCGCAGCTGGCGACGCACATCCTGATTCATGGCATCGGTGAAGAAACAGTAACTGCTGCCGTCATTCTGTTTGGCTTTATACATGGCGAGGTCAGCATTTTTCAGCAAGGTGTCCGCATCGCGCCCGGCCTGCGGATAGCTTGCGATACCAATGCTGCACCCCACGACGACTTCGTAACCGCTAATCTGGGAAGGCAGCGAAATAGAGTCAATGACTTTCTGCGCGATATGCGCTACGTCAGTATTATTTTCGATATTTTGCAGCAGCAAGGTAAATTCATCGCCGCCCATACGCGCCACCGAATCGCTGCGGCGCATACAGTTGCTCAGGCGCTCGGCGCAAATACGAATGACAGCATCACCTGCATCGTGACCAAAGGTATCGTTAACTTGTTTAAATCCATTCAAATCAATAAACATTAAGGTAAAAAATGCATTGTCTCGCTCCGCGAGACGAATCGCATGTTCCAGACGGTCCCGGAATAAAATACGGTTTGGAATATCTGTCAGGGGATCATAATGGGCGAGACGCGCGAGATGCTGTTCCGTTAATTTGCGTTCAATGGCATAGCGCAATGTGCGCTCAAGCAATTCGCAATCAATCTGTCCTTTGATCAAATAATCCGATGCACCCGCGCGGATTGCTTCGCGATCCACTTCGGTTTCCATTTCGTCTGTCATCACAACGATCGGCGTCTGACACGCCTGCACGCGCGCCGCATTTAATAAATCGCGCGCACTGCTGCCGCCCCAATAGTAATCGAGCAGCACAACATCGTAATCCTGGGACAGAATTTTAGGTAAAGCGATCTCCAGCTGATTACACCAGGTCAACTGATATTCGACGTGACGAACTTGCGAGAGAATATCTGCAAGAAGCAAATACTCGCCGTGCTCGCGATCAATAAATAAGATCTTTATTTTTTTATCCATACCACAGGACTCCCTGGATGCGAGGAGCGTGACCACTTTTAATATACTCCTTCACAGTAGGGCGAAGACTCTACACCAGCCGCATAGCGGAATAAATAAATATTGTTGATATATAACCAAGTCAAAAGTCGAGTGTCTTATTCATCACTATTAGTTACAGAAACAGTTATAGCCAGGCGAAAAAACACTTTTGCACATTGCAAGGTAATCAACCCTTGTTACAATGCCGGTCCTTTTTCAGAAACCCTTTTTTCCCCTTTTTCAGATCTGAGGATCATCGAGGTTCCGTGACGCAACTCAATGCCCGCCAGCGAGAAGCCGTGCTTTACATCGACGGTCCCTGTCTGGTTCTGGCCGGTGCAGGGAGCGGTAAGACCAGCGTAATCACGCGCAAGATCGCTTACCTGATTCAGCAATGCGATCTGCCTGCGCGTCACATCGCTGCGTTAACCTTTACCAACAAAGCGGCGCGCGAAATGAAAGAGCGCGTTACCGGGCTGGTCAAGGGTGCGGCTGCCAAAGGCCTGACGGTGTCCACCTTTCACAACCTGGGCCTGAACATCATTCGCCGCGAATATAAAACGTTGGGTTTTAAACCCGGGTTTTCAATTTTCGATGCTGAAGATGCACGTTCCTTGCTGAAAGAGCTGATGCTGCGTGACGGAGACCTCGACAGTGACCATCTCGATCTGGTGCAGCACCAGATTTCCAACTGGAAAAATGACCTGACCTCTCCAGAACAGGCACTCAGTCATGCTCAAAGCCCCGGCGAGCAGGCCATCGCCCTGATTTACCAGCGGTATAACCAGGCGTTACGCGCCTACAACGCGGTAGACTTCGATGATCTGATCCTGATTCCGGTCCACCTGTTCCAGCAACATGACGACGTGCTGGCCCGCTGGCAACGCAAGATCCGTTATCTGCTGGTGGACGAATATCAGGACACCAACTCCAGTCAGTATCTCCTGGTAAAGCTGCTGGTCGGTGACCGGGGCGCACTGACCGTGGTGGGTGACGACGATCAGTCTATCTACGCCTGGCGCGGGGCGCGCCCGGAAAATATGTCGCTGCTCAAACACGACTTTCCGACCCTGAAGGTCATCAAGCTCGAACAGAATTACCGCTCTACCAGCCGAATCCTGCGGGTCGCCAACCATCTTATTGCGAACAACCCCCATGAATTCGATAAAGCCTTGTGGAGCGAGATGGGATTGGGCGACCCTATCCGCGTCGTACGCTGCACCAATGAGGATGCCGAAGCCGAGCGCGTCGCTACTGAAATTCTCACACAACGGCTGCGCCGGCAGAATAAATTCCGCGATTACGCCATTCTGTATCGCGGCAACCATCAGGCCCGCCTGCTGGAGTTGAAACTGCAGCAGCATCAGATTCCGTACAAGATCAGTGGTGGCTCGTCGTTCTTTGCCAAGACCGAAATCAAGGATGTCATGGCGTATCTGCGCCTGATCATCAACCCGGACGACGACAATGCCTTTTTACGCATTATCAATACTCCGCGACGCCAGATCGGCACCAGTACGCTGGAAGCGCTGGGCCACTATGCAAGCGAGCGTCAGATCAGTCTGTTCGCTGCCGCTCAAGAAATTGGCCTGCAAAGTCACATTGCGGAGAAAAACCTGGAGCGCTTGCAGCGCTTTGCACAGTGGATAAAACATGTCGCGGCCAACTGTCGGGGTGATGATCCTGTCGCCGCTATCCGCGAAATGCTGAACGATATCGATTATGAAGGCTGGTTGCACCAGAATGCCTCCAGCAGCAAGGCGGCGGAAAAGCGTCTTGAAAACGTCTTTTATCTGGTGGATTCACTGCAGAAAACGCTCGACCGAGCCAGCACCGATAATGACGATGAGGAGGCACGTATCGAAGATGCCATCGCCAAGCTGGTCCTGCGCGACCTGCTGGAGCGCCAGGAAGAAGAAGACCTGAGCGATCAGGTTCAGCTTATGACACTGCATGCCTCAAAGGGGCTGGAGTTCCCGCATGTATTTATGGTGGGCCTGGAAGAAGATCTGTTGCCCCATCGCAACAGCATTGAAGATAACAATATAGAAGAAGAGCGGCGCCTGACCTATGTAGGCATTACCCGCGCACAACGCACACTGACCATGACTCTGGCGGGCAAACGTAAACAGTTTGGAGACATCAGCGATACAACTCCCAGTCGTTTTCTGGATGAACTACCGGCAGAGGACGTGGAGCGGGAGGGGTTCGGCGAGTTTACCCCCGAACAAAACTTTGCCCGGGGAGAGGAAACGCTGGCCAGCCTGCTGAATATGTTCGATTAAGGCTGGCCGTATTACTCAGCGGTTATTGTGCGCCTTCGACCAGATAATCAACGGCTGCCTTGATTTCGTCCTCAGTACACGTACCGCACAAGCCCATCGGTGGCATTCCGTTAAAACCTTCAATAGCGTGGGTATATAAGGTTTCAATACCTTTACCAATCCGGGGAGCCCAATCATCGGCACTGCCGGTTTTCGGGGCACCGGCTACACCGATGGCATGACAGGTGGTACAGGATGTGTCATAAACATCTTTACCCGACTTCGGACCGCTACTTACAACAACCGGCGCCGCGGCACAGCTTTCACCAGATTTACAAACGCTACCAATCGGGGCTATGCGCGCTTTCATTTCTTCAGTCAGGGCAGCTGACTGGCTGTTGGCAAGACCGGAAACAGCACCAAGGCCTACGACCAGTACCAGACTGAATATCTTCTTCATTTGGCTCACGGTTTTTTCCTCTTCTTTATATAGCGCCCCGCTGGGCAAAAGTCGGCGGCCATTATAGCCACAAATATGTATCCACGTGAACTGACGAGCGGCCTCCAGCAAGATAGTGTAATGGTCGGCAGGAACGGTTAATTGTAAGCTGCGACCACAGCCGCTGATTTGTTCTGCCACCATCTGCTGTTATGCTTTAACTCCACTTTTTTTGAAAAAATCCGTCAGCCATGGAATATAACAGTGTGACTTTCACCGCCTACCTGAGCGCCGCCATCGTGGCGGCTCTGCTGACGGTCACCTACTGTTATCAATTCTTCAAACAGCAACGCACTTATGTCTTTGCGCTGGGGGCCGCCACCCACACCCTGAACCTGTTGATTACCGCCCTCTCCTTCGGTGACCAGGATTATTCGGCGCTGACCCTGTTGGTCTACGAATGTCTGCACTACAACGTGTGGGTTTTATGTATTGCGCTGATTCTGCTGGGGGCTACCAATAAGCAGGCGCTGCCGCGCAGCTTGAAAATCCTGTTCAGTATTGGCTGGCCCCTGACAGCTGCGGTGATCCTGGCCAGCGTGGTTAATTTTGAGCCGCTGTTGCGGCTGTCTTCCTGGTTTGCCCTAACGCTCGCCGTGATTGGTCTGGTAAGTATCGAGCAGCTGTTTCGTTATGCCGCCACCAATGACCGCCAGATCAAACTGATGTGCATGAATCTGGGCGTGCTCTTCCTGTACGACATTTATCTATATACCCACAGCCTGATCTTTCAGGGTCTTGACCCTCTGCTGTGGCAATCCCGTGCGGCCGTATCCATCGGCACTTGTCTGTTCATGGCGCTGGGCGGCCTGCTGTTGATGCAGCGCAATGATCGGCCGGCGCATTTCAATCTGTCCCGGCCCATCGCGTTTTACACCACCTCGCTGGTTGGCGTCGGGGTGCTGATCAGTGCGCTGGCACTCGGGGGTTATTACGTTCGCCTTTATGGCGGCAACTGGGGCACGGTGGTTTACAGTTTTGTGCTGATTGGTGCTGTGTTGGCCATTGCTACCGTGTTTCTCTCCAGCAGCATCCGCTCTCGCTTGTCGGTATTAATTAATAAACACTTATTTCGACACAAATATGATTACCGTAACGAGTGGCTGGGACTGATCAACTATCTCGCTCAGCCGGCCGAGAATAATGAAGTGAATCAACGGGCATTCTATGCGGTGGCTTCGATTACCAAAGCGCCCGGCGGGGCGATCTGGCTGCTGAAGCAGGGTTATTATGAGCCGGTGTTTCAGTCGGGCATTCCCCGTTTTGTAGATCTGCAGGAAGAGCCAGTGAACAGCCCCTTCTGCGAAACGTTTTTGCAGTCCGAATGGGTGTTTTTTCCCGACTCAGGTGATAACGAAGCGCTGAGTCAGCACAACGAATTCCTGCCCGCCTGGACACGTAACATTCCTGAACTCTGGCTGATCTTTCCGTTGATTGTGGCCGACGAGCTGGTTGGGTTCATGGCGCTCACCAAGCCCACCGCAGATGCCTCGCTCACCTGGGAAGATCTGGACATGCTGAAAACCATGGGGCGCCAGTTGGCCAGCTACCTGAAACGTCACCATCAGGCGGAGCAGTTGGTTGAGGTACGCCAGTTCGACACCTACAACAAACTGGTAGCCTTCATCATCCACGACCTCAATAACCTGATTGCGCAACAGGCGCTGGTGGTGCGGAACGCGGAACGCCATAAAGATAATCCCGCGTTTATTGAAGATGCCATTGAGACCATCAGTAACTCCGTGGACCGCATGAATAATCTGTTAAAGAAACTGCGCCGCGATGAAAGTGACCTGATCAAATGTCTGCAGCTGCGCGATGTCATTGACCAGGCGCTGGCGGAATGTCAGCGCAGCTCACCCGTTCTTACTGCCGATATTCAGGACACCGATAAAACGATCAATGCCGATCAGGTGCGCCTGGTAATGACCATCACCAACTTCATCAAGAATGCCCAGGAAGCTACGCCGGATGACGGCCGCGTCCACGTTACGTTGCGCTGTTCCGGCAATAATGCCACCATAACCATCGAAGACAATGGTTCCGGCATGGACTGGGATTTTATTCATAACCGTTTATTTAAACCTTTTGACACCACCAAATCCGGCAAAGGTATGGGCATCGGTGTTTATCTTTCGCGCGAATATATCAGTGAACTGGGCGGCACGTTGAATGTGATAAGTGCTGTCGGCGAAGGCACAACGATCACTATCACCCTGCCGCTCAATGCGTCACATCAACAAGGATTTATGAGCTTTCATGAGCAGACAGTCCAATAACAAACCTACGCTTTTAATTATTGAAGACGACCGCGGCCTGCAAAGCCAATTGCGCTGGCACTTCGATCAGTACGAAACCATCATTGCAGAAAATCGCCAGGATGCCATCGCTGCCCTGCGGTTGCATGAAGCCTCGGTGATTATCCAGGATCTCGGATTGCCGCCTGATGAAGATGGCGTTGATGAGGGCTTTAAATGTATTCAGGATATTCTGCGCATTTCTCCCACCAGCAAAATTATTGTCATGACGGGTAAGACCGGCCATGAACATGCCATCAGCGCGATTGCCATGGGCGCCTATGATTATTATCAGAAGCCGGTAGACCCCAGCACGCTCGATTTAATTGTGCAACGCGCATTTCATATTTATGAGTTGGAAGAAGACAATCGCCGGCTTCATATCACTCAGCAAGAACCCCTGGAAGGTTTGATCACCAACGATCAGAAGATGCTGAAGATTTGTCGCCAGCTGGAAAAAATTGCACCGACCACTGTCACCTGCACGCTGCTGGGAGAAAGTGGTACCGGCAAGGAAGTCATGGCACGCGCCATCCATCAATTAAGCCCGCGGCGCAACAAACGCTTTGTGGCAATTAATTGCGCGGCGGTACCGGAAAATCTTATTGAAAGTGAATTGTTCGGTTACGAAAAAGGTGCATTTACCGGCGCAAACAAAACCACTGTAGGTAAAGTGGAAACAGCCAACGAAGGAACACTGTTTCTCGACGAGATCGGTGATATGCCCCTCAACCTTCAATCGAAACTGCTGCGCTTTTTGCAGGAACGCGTTATCGAACGCGTGGGGGGCCGCAATGAAATTCCGGTTGATGTGCGGGTGATCTGTGCCACCAATAAAGACCTGCAGCGAATGGTCAGCGAAGGCACCTTCCGCGAAGACCTGTTTTACCGTATCTGTGAAATGACCGTCGATATTCCACCGCTGCGGTTGCGTCATGGCGATAAAGTGTTGCTCGCGCGCCACTTCAAGATGAAATTCGCTGCCGAGCATTCGCAAAATATCAGCGGCTTTACACCAGATGCTATTGCTGCAATCGAAAGCTATACCTGGCCCGGCAATATCCGTGAGATGGAAAATAAAGTTAAGCGTGCGGTAATCATGGCCGATGGAAAATATATTACGCGCGAGGATATGGGACTTGCAGACGCCGGTGAGCTGTCACTGAACCTGCGCCACGTGCGTCAAGCTGCCGAGCAATCAGCCATCATGCGCTCGCTGGTAATGACGGACAATAATATTTCCGCTGCTGCCAAACTGCTCGGCATTACACGTCCGACTTTTTACGATCTGATTAAAAAATATGACATACCGGTAACGCATAATCAGCCTAACCTAGACAACGATCAGTGAGCCGCCGGCGCATCGACATCGAGCAGGCATCGTAAACCCATCACGGAACAGAATGAACATGAAACACTTGAACATCATCGCCAGTATCGGTCTCGCTTTAATGGTAGCCGGTTGTGGCAACAAGGAGGCTGAGCAAGCCGCCAATGTTGAACGCCATCTTCGTTCTGCCACCGCCTACACTCAACAGGGCCAACTGCGCGCAGCGATGATCGAAGCCAAAAATGCGATCCAGCTGCAACCGGAAAA
>CAYUVQ010000076.1:0-15647 GCA_964448175.1 uncultured Cellvibrionaceae bacterium
TTGTTACAGGCCAGTAGTTCAATTGGTAGAGCACCGGTCTCCAAAACCGGGTGTTGGGGGTTCGAGTCCCTCCTGGCCTGCCATTTATTCCGTCTTAAGCTCAAGGTTTCAACAGCGTATGAATATAAAAAGCGAAGAGAAAGAATATCGCCTGGATCCGCTTAAATGGTTTGTGGTGATAGCGCTGATTGTCGCTGGCGTTGTTGGAAACTCTCATTTTTCTGCAGAATCTCTGTTGTACCGAGTGCTTGGGTTGCTTGTCCTGGCTGTGATTGCTTGCTTTGTTGCATATCACACTGCTAAGGGCGCCAGCTTGTGGGCTCTAATACAGGGTGCAATGGTTGAGTTGCGAAAAGTTGTCTGGCCTACACGTCAGGAAACGAATCAGACCACGTTGATTGTGGTTGCTGTAGTTATTGTGATGTCCATTATTCTTTGGCTGCTGGACACCTTTTTGGGGTGGATAGCGTCTTCAATCATAGGGTAGGTGGTTATGGCAAAGCGCTGGTACGTTGTACACGCCTATTCCGGATATGAGAAAAAAGTCGCTGCTTCATTGCGTGAGCGTGTTGAGCTCCACAATATGCAGGATAGCTTCGGTGAAATCCTGGTACCCACTGAGGAAGTGGTTGAAATGCGCGGTGGGCAGAAGCGCAAAAGTGAGCGAAAGTTTTTCCCCGGGTATGTCTTGGTCCAAATGGAGCTTAACGATGATACCTGGCACTTGGTAAAAGATACTCCGCGAGTAATGGGTTTTATTGGTGGTAAGGGTGATCAGCCTGCACCAATTACCGAGAAAGAAGCCGAGGCGATCCTGCGACGTGTGGATGACTCGATGGAGAAGCCGAAGCCCAAGACGATTTTCGAGCCGGGTGAAATGGTGCGCGTTACTGATGGTCCTTTTAACGACTTCAACGGTGTGGTTGAAGAGGTTAATTACGATAAAAACCGTCTACGCGTTGCCGTGCTAATTTTTGGGCGTTCAACGCCGGTTGAGTTGGAGTTTGGTCAGGTAGAAAAAACCTGATATAGCAGCAACAAGTTTTTTGTGCCCTTCTTCACCTCTGTGTGGGGAAGGGCTTTCGCATCCTTGTCGGTTTATTTCGGCAAGGAGGGGAGCCAGAGACGGTCTGTTTGCCAAAATAGTCCTGAGGCGTTAATACCCACAGTGGGGAGTTAAAAATGGCAAAGAAAGTAACCGCCTATATCAAGCTGCAAGTTGCAGCAGGCAAAGCAAACCCAAGCCCACCGGTTGGTCCAGCGCTGGGTCAGCATGGTGTAAACATCATGGAATTCTGTAAAGCTTTTAACGCTCAAACTCAAGGTTTGGAACCAGGTGCACCGGTACCGGTTGTTATCAGCGTATACAGCGACCGCA
The DNA here is from genome assembly GCA_964448175.1 of uncultured Cellvibrionaceae bacterium. Taxonomy (GTDB): domain Bacteria; phylum Pseudomonadota; class Gammaproteobacteria; order Pseudomonadales; family Cellvibrionaceae; genus Cellvibrio. The sequence continues at coordinate 1,379 of CAYUVQ010000076.1, forward strand.
GCTTCACCTTCGTTATGAAGACGCCTCCAGCAGCATTCCTGCTGAAGAAAGCTGCTGGAGTTACCAGCGGCAGTGGCCGGCCTAATACCAATAAAATTGGTACCGTCAATCGCTCTCAGTTAGAGGCTATTGCCACTACCAAGATGCCTGATTTGACTGCTGCTGATATGGACGCAGCTGTTCGTACCATTGCGGGCTCTGCTCGTTCAATGGGTCTTGAAGTGGAGGGCGTGTAAGATGGCTAAGATTTCCAAGCGTCAACGTCTGATCAAAGAAAAAATTGATTCAGCGAAACAATACACCGTTGAAGAGGCGGTAGCGCTGCTCAAAGAGCTTTCTACTGTCAAGTTTGCCGAGACTGTGGATGTATCTATTAATCTGGGTATCGATCCTCGTAAGTCTGATCAATCTGTTCGTGGCGCCACAACTCTGCCGCACGGTAATGGTAAAGATGTTCGTGTAGCTGTATTTACCCAGGGTGCTAATGCCGAGGCGGCCAAAGCTGCAGGTGCAGAGTTTGTTGGTATGGATGAGCTGGCTGCAGAGATCAAAGCTGGCAAGATGGACTTTGATGTTGTTATCGCAAGTCCTGATGCAATGCGCGTTGTTGGTCAATTGGGCCAAGTGCTCGGCCCGCGTGGCTTGATGCCTAACCCCAAAACCGGCACCGTAACTCCAGACGTTGTTACTGCTGTAAAAAATGCCAAAGCTGGACAGGTCCGCTATCGCGCTGAGAAGGGCGGTATCATTCATGGCGGAATCGGTAAAATTTCTTTCGATACAGTAGCTATCAAAGAAAACCTGGAAGCGCTTATCAATGATTTGAAAAAATCCAAACCATCAACTTCCAAAGGCGTTTACCTGAAGAAGGTGGCTCTGAGTACAACTATGGGTCCAGGTTTGGTTATCGATCAATCTTCTCTGGCGATTTAATTTCGTCAAGAAAGAACTTTGGGGTTCGCGTGGAAGTAATTCCCGCGGGCCGTCAAAGACCGTAGGTGGATGTTGATTACCTCATGGTAATTGACGTACTTAATCAGCCCCAAGTGAAAGCAGCGGGTGGGCCTACGCAGATGGTGAGACCCGTCAGACATTCTGAATGACATCACCAAGTCATGACTTCAATCTTGGTATTGAAGTTTGTAAGTTAACGATAAGTGTGAACTTGTCAAAACAGGAGAAATCCCGTGGCATTAGGACTTGAAGGCAAAAAAGCGATTGTCGCTGAAGTCCATGAAGCTGCTAAGAGCGCTCTCTCTGCTGTAGTTGCTGATTCTCGTGGCATTACTGTGGGTAAGATGACTGCTCTGCGCAAGCAGGCCCGTGAGAACGGCGTTTGGGTTAGAGTCGTTCGTAACACACTGGCTCGTCGCGCGGTTCAAGGTACGGCATACGAATGTCTCGTAGACAGTTTTTCTGGCCCGACTTTGATTGCTTTCTCGAACGAACATCCCGGTGCAGGTGCACGCATTCTGCAGGATTTCGCTCGTGAAAACGAAAAGTTTGAGCTGAAAGCAGCCGCTTTCGAAGGAGAACTGGTCAATGTTGGTATGTTGGCGACTCTGCCAACTTACGACGAGGCAATTGCTCGCTTGATGAGTGTGATGAAAGAAGCAGCTGCTGGCAAACTGGTACGCACTATTGCTGCCGTTCGCGACCAAAAAGAACAGCAAGCTGCTTAATCCTTGTGATTGCAGCTTACTTTGGATTTAACGAGCATAAAGCTCCCATTAATTAGGAATTGAGACATGTCTCTGACTAAAGAAGATATCATCAATGCCATCGCAGAAATGTCTGTAAAAGACGTTGTTGATCTGATTTCTGCAATGGAAGAAAAGTTTGGTGTTAGCGCTGCCGCTGCTGTTGCCGTTGCCGGTCCAGCTTCTGGTCCAGCTGCTGCTGCCGAAGAGAAGACTGAGTTTGATGTTGTTCTGACCGCTGTAGGCGAGAAGAAAGTCAACGTTATTAAAGCAGTACGTGAAATTACTGGTTTAGGTCTGAAAGAAGCTAAAGATTTGGTAGAAGCTGCACCTAAAGCAGTTAAAGAAGCTATTTCCAAAGCTGATGCTGATGCTGCCAAAGCAAAACTGGAAGAAGCTGGCGCAACCGTAGAATTGAAATAATTCTGGTTGTGTATAGCCTTGTCCATTTGCATACATTGGACGCGAGGCTGGTGGGCTTTTGCCTGCCAGCCTTTTTCCGTTTCTATCTGAAACGTTGAATACTTTGAATGCATACGATGATGCTAGAAAGCTACCTGACGATCCAGGTAGTCGAGATATAGACTGCTAGTTAATGAACGAAACGCCGCCCGCGTTTCTGTGGCTGCGATCAAGCCCGTCCGCGAACAAGCTGGGGAATACAGATGGCTTACTCATACACTGAGAAAAAACGTATCCGCAAGGATTTTGGCAAGTTGCCACACGTCATGGATGTGCCTTACCTTTTGGCGATTCAACTGGATTCATATCGGAAATTTACCCAGGCAGACCTGGCTCCCAGCAAACGGGACGATGTTGGTCTGCATGCAGCTTTCCGTTCAGTGTTCCCGATTGTCAGCTATTCTGGCAATGCCGCGCTCGAATATGTGAGCTATGGCCTCGGCAAAGCTGCGTTTGATGTTAATGAATGTATTTTGCGCGGCGTAACTTACGCTGTGCCGCTGCGCGTCAAGGTTCGCTTGATCATTTATGATCGCGAATCGGCGAACAAAGCAATTAAAGATATTAAAGAACAAGAAGTTTACATGGGCGAAATTCCGCTCATGACAGACAATGGTACCTTCGTAATCAATGGTACTGAGCGTGTCATCGTTTCCCAGTTGCACCGTTCACCCGGCGTGTTCTTTGATCACGATAAGGGTAAAACGCACTCGTCCGGTAAATTGTTATATTCAGCTCGAATTATTCCCTACCGTGGCTCATGGCTTGATTTCGAATTTGACCCGAAAGATCTGGTTTATGTGCGGATCGACCGTCGCCGTAAATTACCCGCAACTATTCTTTTGCGTGCATTAGGTTTTAGCTCGCAAGAGATGCTGGAAATGTTCTTCGAAACCAGCAACTTCAAAGTTGATAAGAATGGCCAGTTTATTTTTGAAGTGGTGCCATCCCGTCTGCGTGGTGATGTTGCAACGTTTGATATTAAAGACAAGAAAGGCAATGTCATCATCGAAGAAGGTCGCCGGATTACGGCGCGCCACATTCGTTTACTGGAAAAGGCCGGCGTTGATCAGATGGAGGTGCCATCAGAGTATCTGTTGGGCCGCTCACTGGCGAAGGACGTAGTTGATACCAGAACGGGTGAGGTTCTGTTCGAGTGTAATACCGAAATCACGGCTGACATTCTCGCCAAGCTCGCAGCCGCTGGTGTAGAACAAATCGAGACACTTTATACCAACGAATTGGACTGTGGCCCGTTTGTTTCTGAGACCTTGCGTATTGACCCGACGCGCACGCAATTAGAAGCGCTGGTAGAAATTTATCGAATGATGCGTCCTGGCGAGCCGCCAACCAAAGAGTCAGCGGAAGCATTGTTCCAAAATCTTTTCTTCAGTCAAGAGCGCTATGACCTCTCAGCAGTAGGTCGTATGAAATTCAACCGTCGCCTCGGTCGTGAGATCGAAACGGGTGAGGGCACCTTATCTAATGAAGATATTGTTGATGTGATGAAGACGTTGATCTCCATCCGCAACGGTAAAGGTGTAGTGGATGATATTGATCACCTGGGCAACCGTCGCGTCCGTTCAGTTGGTGAGATGGCTGAAAACCAGTTCCGCGTAGGCTTGGTTCGTGTTGAGCGTGCGGTAAAAGAACGTTTGTCGATGGCGGAGAGCGAAGGCTTAATGCCACAGGACCTGATTAATGCTAAACCTGTTGCGGCGGCGGTAAAAGAGTTCTTTGGCTCATCACAGCTGTCACAGTTCATGGACCAGAACAACCCACTTTCTGAAGTAACTCACAAGCGTCGTGTTTCCGCGCTTGGCCCGGGTGGCTTGACTCGTGAGCGTGCAGGCTTTGAGGTGCGGGATGTGCATCCGACGCACTACGGCCGTGTATGTCCAATCGAGACGCCGGAAGGTCCAAACATCGGTCTGATCAACTCCTTGGCTACCTATGCGCGTACCAATAGTTATGGCTTCCTTGAAAGTCCATATCGCAAGGTTGTGGACGGCAAGCTTACCGACGAAATTGAATTCCTTTCGGCAATTAATGAAGCTGAGTATGTTATTGCTCAGGCGTCAGCCGCTGTAGATAAAGACGGTAAACTTTCTGATGAGCTGGTGTCTGTTCGTCATTTGAATGAGTTCGCCTTGAAGCCGCCGCACGATGTCCAATACATGGATGTATCGGCCCGTCAGGTTGTTTCTGTTGCCGCTTCATTGATTCCGTTCCTGGAGCACGATGATGCTAACCGCGCTCTGATGGGTTCGAACATGCAGCGTCAGGCTGTACCCACTCTGAAAGCGGAAAAGCCGCTGGTGGGTACTGGCATGGAGCGTAATGTCGCAGCAGACTCTGGTGTGTGTGTGGTAGCAAAGCGTGGCGGTGTAATCGACAGCGTTGATGCCGGCCGCATTGTTATTAAAGTGCATGATGACGAAGTTGCCGCTGGTGATGCGGGCGTGGACATTTACAACCTGATCAAATACACCCGTTCTAACCAGAATACATGTATAAATCAACGTCCTATCGTAAACATGGGTGATACCGTTGCGCGCGGCGACATCCTGGCAGATGGTCCTTCCGTCGATATGGGTGAGCTGGCACTAGGCCAGAACATGCGTATCGCATTCATGCCGTGGAATGGATACAACTATGAGGACTCGATCCTTGTATCTGAGCGAGTCGTGCAGGAAGACCGTTTCACCACTATTCACATTCAGGAACTGACGTGTATCGCTCGTGATACCAAACTGGGCAGCGAGGAAATTACCGCTGATATCCCTAATGTCGGTGAGAGTGCGCTGAGTAAGCTGGATGAGTCCGGTATCGTATATATCGGTGCTGAGGTTGGCGGTGGCGATATTCTGGTTGGCAAGGTGACACCGAAAGGTGAAACGCAATTGACCCCGGAAGAAAAACTATTGCGCGCCATCTTTGGTGAGAAAGCTTCCGATGTAAAAGATACGTCTCTGCGCGTGCCGTCGAGCACCAAGGGAACGGTAATTGATGTGCAGGTATTTACTCGCGATGGTCTGGAGAAGGATCAGCGCAGCCTGGAGATTGAAAAGGCGCAGCTGGATGAGGTGCGCAAAGATCTCAATGAAGAATACCGCATTATGGAAGCGGCTACTCTTGAGCGTTTGCGTTCCGCATTGGTCGGTCAAAAAGTAGCATCCGGTAAAGGCGTCAAAAAAGGTGATGCCTTGACCGATGAAATGCTTGATGGTTTGGAAAAGGACCAGTGGTTCAAGCTGCGTATGGCAGATGAAGTCCTCAATGAACAGATAGATCGGGCAGAAGAGCAATTAGCCGAGCGTCGCAAGATCCTGGATGAGCGGTTCGAAGACAAGAAACGCAAGTTATCGACTGGTGATGATCTTGCACCAGGAGTATTGAAAATCGTTAAGGTTTACCTGGCGATTAAACGTCGCATCCAGCCAGGCGATAAAATGGCTGGACGACACGGAAACAAAGGGGTTATCTCCGTCATTATGCCGGTCGAAGACATGCCGCATGATGAAAGAGGCGAGCCGGTTGATATTGTACTTAACCCATTGGGCGTACCGTCGCGCATGAACGTGGGACAGGTGCTCGAAATGCATTTGGGTATGGCGGCTAAAGGCTTAGGCGTGAAGATCGATGCGATGTTGCGTGAGCAGCGCGCGGTCGCAGAAGTTCGCAGCTTCCTGGAAGAGATCTACAACAAGACGGGTGATGTAGCAGCGAAAGAGGATCTTGCGTCATTCAGTGACACAGAGATTCTGGACCTTGCTCGCAACCTGACTGGTGGCGTACCTATGGCGACCCCCGTCTTCGACGGTGCCAGGGAGCATGAAATCAAAGCCTTGTTGCGCTTGGCCGATTTGTCCGATACCGGACAAACCACCTTGTTTGATGGCCGTACCGGTGATCAATTCTCGCGTCCTGTAACCGTAGGTTACATGTACATGCTGAAGCTGAATCACTTGGTCGATGACAAAATGCACGCCCGTTCAACCGGGTCCTACAGCCTTGTTACGCAACAGCCCTTGGGTGGTAAAGCACAGTTTGGTGGCCAGCGTTTCGGGGAGATGGAAGTGTGGGCACTTGAGGCTTACGGTGCTGCCTATACCTTGCAGGAAATGCTTACTGTCAAATCAGACGATGTGGCTGGTCGGACCAAGATGTACAAAAACATCGTGGATGGTGACCATCGCATGGAGCCCGGTATGCCGGAGTCCTTTAACGTACTGGTTAAAGAGATCCGCTCGCTCGGTATCAATATGGAACTGGAGCAGGACGAGTAAAACTACGTCGTTAATCAGCAGGGGGCTAAATAGCCCCCGAAGTGCAAATGCACTCACTGAAGCTCACTCATTGCAGCTCATTGGAGAATAGCCTTGAAAGACTTACTGAATTTACTCAAGTCCCAGGGACAAGTTGAAGAGTTCGATGCTATCCGCATCAGCCTTGCGTCACCGGAGATGATTCGCTCCTGGTCATACGGGGAAGTAAAGAAGCCGGAAACCATCAACTATCGTACCTTTAAGCCCGAGCGTGAAGGTTTGTTCTGTGCCAAGATCTTTGGTCCGGTTAAGGACTATGAGTGCTTGTGCGGTAAATACAAGCGCATGAAGCATCGCGGCATTATCTGTGAAAAGTGCGGCGTAGAAGTTACGCTTGCTAAAGTGCGCCGTGAGCGCATGGGCCACATTGAGCTCGCAAGCCCCGTTGCGCATATCTGGTTCCTCAAATCCCTGCCGAGCCGTATTGGTTTGCTGTTGGATATGACGTTACGTGACATTGAGCGCGTACTTTATTTCGAATCTTACGTCGTAACTGAGCCAGGCATGACCAGCCTGGAGCGCGGCCAATTGCTTACTGATGAGCAATATTTCGAGGCGATGGAAGAATTTGGTGATGAGTTTGAAGCCAAGATGGGTGCTGAAGCTATTCAGACCCTGATGCGCGATATTGATCTCGAAGGCGAGATTCAACACCTGCGTGAAGAAATCCCCAATACCACCAGTGAAACCAAGATCAAAAAGTATTCCAAGCGTTTAAAGCTGCTGGAAGCTTTCCATTATTCTGGCAACAAACCTGAATGGATGGTAATGGAAGTCCTGCCGGTGCTGCCGCCGGATTTGCGCCCTCTTGTACCGCTGGACGGTGGTCGCTTCGCAACTTCAGATCTTAACGACCTTTATCGTCGGGTGATCAACCGTAACAACCGCCTGAAGCGTCTTCTTGATCTGAGTGCGCCGGACATCATTGTGCGCAACGAAAAACGTATGCTGCAGGAAGCTGTTGATGCATTGTTAGACAACGGTCGCCGTGGTCGTGCTATTACCGGTTCTAACAAACGTCCGCTTAAATCCCTGGCCGATATGATCAAAGGTAAGCAGGGTCGTTTCCGTCAAAACCTGCTCGGTAAGCGCGTGGATTACTCTGGCCGTTCGGTAATCGTGGTAGGTCCGACCCTGCGCTTGCATCAGTGTGGTTTGCCTAAAAAGATGGCGTTAGAGCTTTTCAAGCCGTTCATTTTCAGCAAGCTCGAATTGCGCGGCCTGGCTACAACGATCAAAGCTGCCAAGAAAATGGTTGAGCGCGAAGAAGCCGTTGTATGGGATATTCTGGATGAGGTGATTCGTGAGCATCCAGTGTTATTGAACCGTGCACCGACACTTCACCGGCTTGGTATTCAAGCATTTGAGCCCGTGTTGATTGAAGGTAAGGCGATCCAGCTGCACCCACTGGTCTGTACTGCATATAACGCAGACTTTGACGGTGACCAGATGGCTGTTCACGTCCCGTTGACGCTGGAAGCTCAGCTGGAAGCGCGCGCGCTGATGATGTCTACCAACAACATCCTTTCGCCAGCATCTGGTGAGCCAATTATCGTTCCGTCACAGGACGTTGTTTTGGGGCTGTATTGGATGACGCGCGAGCGAATCAATGCGCTAGGTGAAGGCATGTGCTTTGCTGATCCGGCAGAAGTTTCTCGTGCCTACTATTCCAAGCAGGTTGATTTGCAGGCGCGTATTAAAGTGCGTCTTACCGAAACCCTCATTGGGGCAGAAGGTGAAAAGCAGCAGACAACTAGCCTGGTAGATACCACTGTTGGGCGTGTGCTTTTGTGGGAAATTGTTCCTGATGGTATACCGTTGGAGATGATCAATCGCCCGATGGTGAAAAAAGCTATTTCAGCGGTAATCAACTACTGCTATCGCGTAGTGGGTCTTAAGGCTACAGTGATTTTCGCTGACCGCTTGATGTATATGGGCTATGACTTCTCTACTAAGTCAGGTTCTTCAATCGGTGTAAATGACTTCGCCATTCCGGCGGCCAAAGCAGAAATTATTGCGCGCGCAGAAAGTGAAGTTAAAGAAATTGAAGGCCAGTATGCAGCAGGTCTGGTAACTCAAGGCGAGAAATACAACAAAGTTATCGACATTTGGTCTCGTGCCAACGACTTGGTTGCGAAGTCGATGATGGAAGGCATCAGTAAAGAGAGCGTCGTTAACCGAGACGGGCAGGAAGAGCAGCAGGCATCTTTTAACTCCGTATTTATGTACGCTGACTCAGGCGCGCGGGGTTCGCCAGCCCAGATTCGTCAGCTGGCAGGTATGCGCGGCCTGATGGCTCGTCCAGACGGCTCCATTATTGAGCAGCCTATCACCGCTAACTTCCGTGAAGGATTGAACGTACTTCAGTACTTCATTTCTACTCACGGTGCGCGTAAAGGCTTGGCTGATACCGCCTTGAAGACGGCTAACTCTGGTTACCTTACCCGTCGGTTGGTTGATGTGGCACAGGACCTTGTGGTCACTATGGTCGACTGTGGTACCGATGAAGGTTTAACCATGTCGCCAGTGATCGAGGGCGGTGATGTTATTGAATCGCTGGGGGATCGTATCCTGGGTCGTGTTGTGGCCCGCGATGTTGTGCGGCCCGGCAGCGATGAGATCCTGATTCTGGCCGGAACCATGATTGACGAAGCCTGGGTTGAGCGTATTGAAGCCATGGGTATTGATGAGGTGTGCGTACGCTCGCCGATCAGCTGTGATGCGCGTACCGGTATCTGCTCCATGTGTTACGGCCGCGATCTGGCTCGTGGCCATCGCGTTAACGTTGGTGAAGCGGTTGGTGTTATTGCCGCCCAGTCAATTGGTGAGCCGGGAACCCAGCTGACCATGCGTACCTTCCACATCGGTGGTGCTGCATCTCGAGCTTCTGCCGCTGATAGTGTGCAAGTGAAGCAGGAAGGTACCGTTCGTCTGTTGAACGTTAAAGTGGTAAGCAACCCGGCAGGTAATCTTGTAGCGGTATCTCGCTCAGGGGAGTTGGCGGTAGCCGATTCCAGTGGTCGCGAGCGCGAGCGTTATAAGATCCCTTATGGTGCTTTGATTACTGTTAAAGACGGTGAAGCGGTTAAGGGTGGTCAGATCGTTGCGAAGTGGGATCCTCACACTCACCCCATCGTATCTGAAGTAGCTGGTACCGTTGCCTTCTCCGGAATGGAAGATGGCTTGTCAATCCGTCGTCAAACCGATGAATTGACAGGGTTGAGTTCGATTGAGGTATTGGACCCGGCGGAGCGCCCCTCTGCTGGTAAAGATCTGCGTCCAGCGGTAACTCTGGTAGATGCTAAAGGTAAAGAGCTTTTCCTTGCCAACACCAATGTGCCTGCGCACTACATGTTGCCATCGAAAGCGATCTTGAGTATCAACAATGGCGACACCATTAATGTGGGTGACATCATTGCTCGTATTCCTCAGGAGGGTTCAAAAACGCGTGATATCACCGGTGGTCTGCCTCGCGTTGCTGACCTGTTCGAAGCCCGTCGTCCAAAAGAGCCGTCTATTCTGGCAGAGATATCCGGTACTGTGAGCTTTGGTAAAGAAACCAAAGGTAAGCGTCGCTTGATCATTACGCCAACAGATGGTCAGTTGTTGCCAGATGGCTCCACCTATTATGAGGTGTTGATCCCGAAGCATCGCCAGCTGACTGTGTTTGAAGGTGAGATGGTTGAGAAGGGTGAAGTTGTATCTGACGGGCCTGCCAACCCTCATGACATTCTTCGCTTGCAAGGTGTTGAGGCTCTGGCACGTTACATTACTAACGAAATCCAGGACGTTTACCGTCTTCAGGGCGTGAAGATTAACGACAAGCATATCGAGACAATTGTTCGTCAGATGTTGCGTAAGGTAGAGATCACAACAATGGGTGACTCTAACTTCGTTAAGGGTGAGCAGGTCGAATACACCCAGGTATTGGAAGAGAACGAGCGTCTACGTGGCGATGATAAACAGCCTGCTCAATATGAGCGTTTGTTGCTGGGTATTACGAAAGCATCTTTGGCTACAGAGTCTTTCATCTCGGCGGCATCGTTCCAGGAAACTACGCGGGTACTGACCGAGGCGGCTGTCACTGGCAAAAAAGACAGTCTGCGCGGTTTGAAGGAAAACGTGGTTGTGGGGCGCTTGATTCCAGCTGGTACGGGCTTGGCTTATCACAGTGATCGTAAACGTAAGCGCGAAGCTGCGCTCAATGTGAATGATATCGGTGTTAGTGCAGAAGATGTTGAAGCAGCGCTGACTGAGGCGTTGAAGTCCAGCTCTAGCTAAAGCAATAAGAACCTGGCGCTGTAGCCTGTAAGGGTTGCAGCGCCACAGGTAGATCGAAAGAGTTTGTTCCTGTCCGGAAATATCCTTCAGTGCATCCCCTAAAACTTCGACTCTGCCTTGACGGAGGCAGGTGGCCTCTTTACAATGCGCCACCCGCTTTTTCTGAGAAGTGGGGAACGGGTGTCCGTTCTCTTAAACCGGCCTTCATTTGAAGGCATTTTTATCTGTGGAGTTTATTTTCATGGCAACGATCAACCAGTTGGTTCGTAAGCCGAGAAAACGTAAGGTAGAAAAGAGCGACGTTCCTGCTCTGCAAGGCAACCCGCAAAAGCGCGGTGTCTGTACCCGCGTTTACACCACCACACCGAAGAAGCCAAACTCGGCACTGCGTAAAGTATGTCGCGTACGTCTTACCAATGGCTTTGAAGTGAGTTCTTATATCGGTGGTGAAGGCCATAACTTGCAAGAGCACAGTGTAGTGCTGATCCGTGGCGGTCGTGTTAAAGACCTGCCGGGTGTGCGTTATCACACTGTACGCGGTTCACTGGATACATCCGGTGTGGCTAAGCGTAAAAAGGGTCGCTCCAAATACGGAGCCAAGCGTCCCAAGTAATGTCTGGCGGGCTGCGGCTCGCCTGCTTACGCAGGCGCAAAAACGTTTTCGGTAAAAGAACCGAGTAAGGCCAGGCGTGATGTAGTGTCGTCCTGGATGATTCCTGAAGAGAGGCTATTAAGATGCCAAGAAGAAGAGTTGTCGCCAAGCGCGAAGTATTGCCAGATCCAAAATATGGCAATGTTACTCTGGCGAAGTTTATGAACCACGTGATGATCAGTGGAAAAAAATCCATTGCCGAGCGTATTGTTTATGGCGCAATGGAAGTAGTTAAAACCAAAATGAACAGAGATCCTCTGGAAGTGTTTACTGAGGCTCTGGAAAACATTGCTCCGCTGGTTGAGGTTAAATCTCGCCGCGTGGGTGGTGCGACTTATCAAGTGCCGGTAGAGGTTCGTGCCTCTCGTCGTACTGCACTGGCTATGCGTTGGTTGGTTGATTATTCCCGTAATCGCGGGGAGAAGTCGATGCCTCAGCGTTTGGCTGGCGAATTGATGGATGCGGCTCAGGGCAAAGGCGCTGCGGTCAAGAAACGTGAAGATGTTCATCGCATGGCAGAGGCTAACAAAGCCTTCTCGCACTATCGCTTTTAATGCTTAGCATTGGGTAAAAGGCAGCCTTCGCTGCCTTTTGCCTTTCTATCTAAAGAATATGGAATCGAGGGTTTAATTGTGGCACGTAAAACGCCTATTGCACGCTATCGCAACATTGGTATCTGTGCGCACGTAGATGCTGGTAAAACCACAACAACTGAACGAATTTTGTTTTACACCGGGCTATCTCACAAGCTGGGTGAGACTCACGAAGGTTCTGCGACCACTGACTGGATGGTGCAGGAGCAAGAGCGTGGGATTACCATTACTTCTGCTGCGGTCACAACGTTTTGGCGTGGTATGGGTGCGCAGTTTGACGAGCATCGGATTAATGTTATTGATACCCCGGGGCACGTGGACTTTACCATTGAGGTAGAGCGTTCATTGCGTGTGCTTGATGGTGCCGTTGTGGTGCTTTGTGGTTCATCAGGTGTTCAGCCACAAACAGAAACTGTTTGGCGTCAAGCTAATAAATACGAAGTGCCGCGCATGGTCTTTGTAAACAAAATGGACCGTACAGGTGCAAACTTTCTGCGCGTTGTTGAGCAGTTAAAGAGTCGCTTGGGCGCCAATCCGGTTCCCCTGCAAATGACTATTGGCGCCGAAGATGAATTTAAAGGTGTGGTCGATCTGGTCAAGATGCAAGCCATTCTGTGGAATGAGGCTGATCAGGGTATGACGTTCACTTACGCGGATGTTCCTGCTGATGTGGCGGATGTCTGCGCCAAGCTGCGTGAGCAGTTGGTCGAGGCTGCTGCTGAGTCCTCTGAAGAGCTGATGAACAAGTATCTCGAGGGTGAAGAGCTGACCGAAAAAGAAATTAAAGCCGGTATCCGTGCTCGCACCTTGAACAATGAAATCATTCCAGTATTGGGTGGTTCAGCGTTTAAAAACAAGGGTGTTCAAGCAATGCTTGATGCTGTTATCGAATACTTGCCTGCTCCTACTGAAGTTAAAGCAATTGAAGGCGTGTTGGATGACGGCGAGACGGTAGCTATTCGCAAATCAGCTGACGATGAGCCTTTCTCGGCCTTGGCTTTTAAAATTGCGACCGACCCTTTTGTTGGAACTCTGACGTTCTTCCGGGTTTACTCCGGCACCTTGAACTCTGGGGATACTGTTTTTAACCCAGTAAAAGGAAAGAAGGAGCGCGTTGGTCGAATGGTGCAGATGCACGCGAACCAGCGTAACGAAATCAAAGAAGTTCTGGCTGGTGATATTGCTGCAGGTATTGGCTTCAAAGACGTTACTACCGGCGATACGCTGTGCCATCCGGATCACATTATCACGTTGGAGCGGATGGATTTCCCAGAGCCGGTTATTCACGTTGCTGTGGAGCCTAAAACTAAGGCGGATCAGGAGAAGATGGGTATCGCTCTGAGCAAGTTGGCTCAAGAAGATCCATCGTTCCGTGTCAAAACGGACGAAGAAACCGGCCAAACCATCATTGGTGGTATGGGCGAGTTGCACCTCGACATTATCGTCGATCGTATGCGTCGCGAATTTAACGTTGAAGCAAACATTGGTAAGCCTCAGGTGGCATATCGCGAAGCCATTCGCAACACCTGTGAAATCGAAGGCAAGTTTGTTCGTCAGTCAGGTGGTCGTGGCCAGTACGGACATTGTTGGATTCGCTTTGAGCCGGGTGCTGATGCTAGTGCAGAAGGTCTCGAGTTTGTAAATGAGATCGTTGGTGGTGTGGTGCCGAAAGAATACGTGCCTGCGATTCAGAAAGGTATCGCAGAGCAAATGCAAAATGGTGTTCTTGCTGGTTACCCGTTGCTCGGCCTGAAAGCAAGTGTTTTTGACGGTTCTTATCACGATGTGGACTCGTCGGAAATGGCGTTTAAGATTGCTGCTTCTATGGCGACCAAAAAGCTGGCACAACAAGGTGGTGCTGTTCTTTTGGAGCCGGTAATGAAGGTTGAGGTGGTAACGCCAGAAGAGAATATGGGTGACGTGGTTGGTGATCTTAACCGTCGTCGCGGCATTATCTTGGGTATGGATGAGAGTCCCAGTGGTAAGGTGGTAAACGCAGAGGTCCCACTTGCCGAGATGTTTGGTTACGCAACTTCATTGCGTTCAGCAACTCAGGGGCGTGCAACCTACACCATGGAGTTCTTGAAGTACTCTGAAGCTCCGCGCAATGTGGCTGAAGAAGTAATTGCGAAGAGCAAAGTTAAAGACGTCGAATAATTCACCAGTTGAATTTTTAGAGGAATAAGAAAGTGGCTAAAGAAAAGTTTGAACGTAACAAGCCCCACGTCAACGTGGGCACCATTGGTCACGTTG
>CAYUVQ010000077.1:0-15623 GCA_964448175.1 uncultured Cellvibrionaceae bacterium
ACCGGCAAGATTTCAACGCTGAACAAACTGAATCCTGAACCTTTTGTGGAAATACATCCCGCGGATGCGGCGCGCCTTGGAATTAAACATAAAGATTTAGTCGAGCTGAGTTCACGACGCGGCCGTGCAATTTTGCCGGCACTCATAACTGATCGTGTGATGCCCGGTAATTGTTTTTCGCCGTTTCACTGGAACGATGTTTACGGCGAGCAGCTCGCGGTCAACGCGGTGACCAATGATGCGATTGATCCTGTCTCACAACAACCAGAGATGAAATTCTGCGCGGTCAGTCTGAAAAAAATTGAATTGATCGCGCGGGAGTTTGCTAACACCGCTGTTGCTGAATCCGCACCACCCGCTGTTGAGCCAGTGCTGGCGTTCGCACCCATGACAGAAGAAGCCAATATGACCCTGATCCAGACCTTCGCACAAAAAGTGGGGGTAGCGCAGGTGCTTGCACCAGAACTGTCGGACGACGAGCGCGGTTATCTGAATGGTTTTGTCAGCGGCCTGCAAGCCAGTGCGCGGTTGATCTCCGCCGTGCCGAGCCTGCCTCTTGATGCGCCGGTTGAACCTGACAAGCGCAACTGGATCAATGGCTTGCTGGCCGGGATGTTCAGCCGCGTAGCGTCGGTAGCCCTGCCGCAGGAAGAAAAGCCGAGGCTTACTATCTTGTGGGCGTCTCAAACCGGCAACGCCGAAACGCTGGCGGAGCGTCTTGCGCAACAGGCGACTGAAGCCGGATGGGCGGTGAAGGTTAGTGCAATGGATGATTATCCCTTTGCGCAGCTGCCGCAGGAAAATTATCTGGTATGTATCACCAGCACCTTTGGTGATGGCGATGCACCGGATAACGGGCAGAATTTCTGGCAGCAGTTATGTGAAAACCCACTGCAGATTGAGCAGTTGCAATTTGCATTATTAGCGCTGGGGGATTCCAATTACGCACAATTCTGCGGTCACGGTAAAAATCTTGATGCGCGTTTGCAGGCACTGGGTGCGAAACCTTTATTGCAGCGTCTGGACTGCGATACGGAATTTGAAGCACCAGCGACACAATGGTTTCTCCAGTTGCTTGCAAGCTTGCCGACGGAAAAAGAACCATTGCAAAAAAAAGCGGAGAGCTTGGTCAGCGTTTCTGCGAAAGCCGAAGCACGTTATTCCAAAGCCGACCCTTATCCGGCGCGCCTGATTGTCAACCGACGTCTTAACGCAGAAGGCGCGGCAAAAGATACCCGTCAGTTTGGCTTCGGGCTGGGCGATTCCGGCATTATTTATGAGGCCGGCGATGCACTCGGCGTCTGGCCACAAAACTGTCCTGAGCTGGTGTTGGAAATAGCACAGCAACTCAAGGTCAATTTAGAAACCCCTGTGCTGGTAGAGGCGCGGGAAAAACCGCTGCAGGAAGCGCTCCAACAGAATTTTGAAATATCCCGTCCCAGCCCGGAAGCGTTGAAATTAATTGCGCAGCGCTCCGGCAGTGATGAGCTGAAAAAACTGTTGCAGACGGAAGATAGATCCGAACTGCAGAATTGGTTATGGGGCCGACAACTGGTCGACCTGCTGCATGAATTCCCGATTCAGTGTTCCGCAGAGGAATGGCTCGCTGTGCTCAAACGTTTGCAGCCACGTTTATATTCCATTTCATCCAGCCCCAAAGCCTTTGCGGATGAAGTTCATTTAACGGTGTCAGCTGTACGCTATACACGTTACCAACAAGGGAAAAAAATTCGCAAAGGTGTTTGTTCCACATTCCTTGCGGATCGCGCCGATGATGTGACAGTCCCGATTTATGTGCAAAGCAACAAAAATTTCCGTGTTCCCGCAGATGGCAGCGTGCCTATTATCATGGTGGGGCCGGGGACGGGCGTTGCGCCCTTTCGCGGTTTTTTACAGGAGCGACGCGCGCGGGGTGACACAGGGAAAAACTGGTTGTTCTTTGGTGAACAACATCAGGAAAGTGATTTTTATTACCGCGATGAGCTGGAGTCATATGTGCGTGACGGCCATCTCACCAAACTCAGTCTCGCATTTTCCCGAGATCAGGGACAAAAAATATATGTGCAGGATCGCATGCGTGAAGCCGGTGCAGAAATCTGGCAGTGGCTGGAAGAGGGTGCCTATTTTTACGTGTGTGGTGATGCGAGCCGCATGGCCAAAGATGTGGATAACGCGTTGCGAGAAATCGTCGCACAGCATGGTGGTTTTAACGAGGTGGATACGGTGAATTACATGCGTAAGTTGAATATGCAGAAGCGATATTTGCGCGATGTTTATTAAACGGAGAGCGTTCAGTATTTATCGTCCAGCAGATTATTAAGTGCGGCAATCGTATGTGGATTGCGGATCGGATCGTCGGATTACGCGGCTTAGCCGCTAATCCGACCTACTATCTACCGGTAATTCGATCGGCTATCTGTACCGCTAATTCAACCGGTTATCTGTACCGCTAATCCAGCCGACCATCTGTTACTGCTAGTCCAACCGGCGATCTGTCACCACTAATCCAACCGACCATCAGACATCCTTAACCCGACATGCCGCGCACGCTAATCCAATCCACCACCCGTAGGTCGAATTAGCGGCGAAGCCGCGTAATCCGACATGCACCGAGTTTTCATGACTCTGAAATTATCTGCGAAGCAACATACAAAAAAACTGAGCCCACCTTTCCTCGGTAAACATTCTTTGACCGTTTAACCCGGTGCTGGAACGGCATAAGCTATCAGAAATATTCCACTCATTTTTCCAAAAATTTCCCGACGCCTTTCAACAAATACGCCGAGATCCTTCAAGTGCTCTTCATAGCGCCCTCAAAGAAAAATATTATCATCCCCCGGAAAAACCCCTGCCTTCACATCCGCCACATACTTCTGCATTGCGCCGGGAATATCCCGTGCTTCCAGCAAAAAGTTTTTGGAAAATTTGGGTGGCTGTTCCGTCAGCCCGAGAATGTCATTGATCACCAATACTTGCGCGTCGGTATCACGGCCAGCACCAATGCCAACCGTAGGGATAGGGATGCTGCGGGTGATGGTTGCCGCCAGTGCTGAGGGAACACATTCAAGAACCAATAAATCGGCGCCGGCTTCGGCTAATAATTTTGCGTCGGCAAGAATTTTGTCAGCGTCTTCCTGGGAGCGGCCCTGCACGCGGAAACCGCCGAATTTATTTACCGATTGCGGCGTTAAACCCAAGTGCGCGCACACCGGAATGCCGCGTTCCGCGAGCATGGAAACCGTATCTGCCAGCCAGGCGCCGCCTTCGAGTTTTACCATGTGGGCACCAGCCTGCATGATGCGCGCGCAATTGCGCAGCGCATCGTCGGGCGTGGCATAAGTCATGAAAGGGAGGTCGCTGACAATGAGGGACTTTTTATTACCGCGTGCGACGGCTTCCACGTGGTAGATCATCTGTTCCATCGTCACCGGAATAGTGCTGTCATAACCAAGCACTGTCATGCCCAAGGAGTCTCCGATCAATACGACTTCTACACCGCACTTCTGCGCCATGGCCGCCATATGCGCGTCGTAAAGCGAAATCATGACAAACTTTTCGTTGTTACTTTTTAATTTATACAACGTATTGATAGTGACAGGTTTGATCAGCGCGCTTTCGGTAGTCGGAGTTCCGTAGGGCATAAGAAGAGTCTCTTGCTGCGGCGCGTGAAATTCACAGCGCGGGTGTTGGGTTGTAATAGTGGCGGCCGCTTTTGATCGTCAGAACATATTCGACCAGTTGTTTAAAATGGTCGCGGTTGCTCGCCAGGTTTAAATCTTTGGCATTTACGATCAGCAAAGGTGCTCCATCGTAATAGTGAAAAAAATGAGTGTAGGCATCGTTCAGCGCTTTCAGGTAATCGGTGCTGATGTGTTGCTCAATAGCCACGCCGCGCTGACGAATGCGCTCAACCAGAACATCCAGAGGCGCCTGCAGATAAATCACTAAATCCGGTCTGGGTGCGTTGATGGTCAGACGGTCATAAACCTGCTGATAGATATTCAGCTCGTCGTCATCCAGTGTTACCTGGGCAAAGAGCTGATCTTTTTCAATCAGAAAATCCGCAACGCGCACCGGCTCAAAAATATCGCCTTGACGCAAAGACTCCAGCTGATTGGCACGCTGAAATAAGAAAAACAATTGGGTGGGCAGGGCGGCGGATTTCGGGTTCTGGTAAAAGCGTGCGAGAAAAGGGTTTTCTTCTGGCTGCTCTAACAACACGTCGTAATTAAACAGCCGTGCGATATTTTTGGCGAGGGTGGTCTTGCCTACGCCGATGCAACCTTCCACCGCGATATACCGCGGCAACTGTACGTTACTCAAATCCAGGTGTAACTCATCAAATACGGCTTCCACTGAATGCTCCTGTATTTGTTTTGCGGAAAATCCTGATCAGTTGGTAACCCGCAAGCCATCGGCGGGTGTCTGTGCTAATAATGCCGCAAGACGAGTGCCGCAGGGTAACACTAATTGCGGGTCGATGGCGGCGAGCGGATACAGCACAAAATTGCGCTGAGTCAGGTAAGGGTGAGGGACCTGGAGGCGGGGATGATTGATCACCTGACTGTCGTACAGCAGCAGATCGAGGTCCAGTGTGCGTGGACCCCAGCGCTCCAGGCGTACGCGCTGATGGGCTTGTTCGAGCGCTTGCAGCTGATCCAGTAGGGCCAGCGGCTGAAGCGACGTCATGATGCGGGCTACGGCGTTGATGTAGTCCGGCTGCTCACCCGGACCTACCGCGGTGCTTTGGTACAGCGGCGAGTGGCCAGTGAGGCGTGTGCCCGGCAGCTGGGCCAACTCAGTCAGCGCCTGTTCAACGTGATGGCGTGGCCCGTCAAGGTTGCTGCCCAGCCCGATAAATGCCGTGATAGCAGGGGTAACCCGGTCCATGGTAACTATTCGGTGGTCGTCGTTGATGGCGGTGTATCTCCACCTTCACCGCGGGGCTTGCGGGGTGCGCGACGGCGCGGCCGAGGTTTGCCGCGCACACCGGCCTGTCTGGCTACTTCTTTGACCATCTGCTCCCGCTCTTCATCGCCCGCACCCTGAAAACGGGTCCACCAGGTACCCAGACCATCAAGGGCTTCTCCCGCTGCTTCGCGCATCAGCAGGAAGTCATAGGCGGCGCGAAAGCGTGGATGGTCCAGCAGGCGCAGCGCACGCAGCCCCTGACGCTGCGGTAAACGGTACTGCAGATCCCAGATTTCGCGCATGGGTAACAGAAAACGCTTCGGCAGGGAGGTGTGGCTCAGTTGCTGACTGATCACCGTTTGTGCCGCCTGCAGATAGGCTTGAGTCGGTGGCATATGGGGTGCCAGGCGGCGGAGTTCCGCCTGCAGAGCCGGCCATAACAGCGCGGCATAGACAAACGCCGGGGTCACCGTTTTTTCACTGCGGATGCGCTTGTCAGTGTTGACCATGGTTTGCTCGATCAGCGCAGCGCCGAACGTATCACCTGCTTCCAGGGCAGCTTCGGTGCCAGGGAACAGGTAGCCGAGCAGCTGGTATTCGCGCATCAGACCAAAGGTCGCGGTAGCAGAACCGCCGAGGAACAGCTTTAACACTTCTTCAAACAGGCGAGCGGAAGGGATGTTGCGCAGCAGTGCACCCAGCTCAAAGATCGGATCGGCGGTGTTGGGCTCGATGCTAAAACCCAGCTTTGCCGCAAAGCGCACGGCACGCAGCATACGCACCGGGTCTTCCTTATAACGCGTAACCGGGTCGCCAATGATGCGCAGCTGACGGCGCTTCAGGTCTTCCAGTCCACCGGTATAGTCGTAGACCGCAAAATCTTTAGCGTTGTAATACAGCGCATTGACAGTGAAGTCGCGCCGCACCGCGTCGGTTTCGATGGTGCCGTAAACATTGTCCCGCAGCAGCATGCCGTCTTCGGAGCGGGCCTCATCGTGATGGCCGCGGAAGGTAGTGACTTCGATAATCTCCCGTCCGATGCGCACATGCACGATCTGGAACCGGCGCCCGATAATCCGCGCGCCGCGGAAGATGCGCTTGATCTCTTCAGGTTTAGCATCGGTAGCGACGTCGAAATCTTTCGGATGGCCGCCCAACAATAAATCCCGCACACCGCCGCCCACCAGGAAGGCATTGAAACCTGACTCCTGTAGTTGTCGCATAATGCGCAGCGCTGCCTGGCTGACATTTTTGCGTGAGATATTGTGCTGATCGCGGGGAACAATGAGCAGGGAGGGGTGGGCGGATTTGCTCTTGGGAGCAAGATAATTTAACAAGCGTTTAAGCATAGGCAGAGCTACATGATGTGAATTCGGGGGGCGCAGGCTGGAAGAATCCTATTCAATTTTTCTTCAATGGAGAAGTTGACCCAACGCCCTGCTTTTTAGATTCGCGGGAGTTTAGCACGGGCATGGGAATCGGGGAAATCAAGGCTCATGCAGGTTTGATGACAAAATGTCAGCGGCTACCCGCTAATGCGGATTACGCCTAAAAAATATACCCACCTGATTTATTCGTGAAAGCGCAGCCAAAGCAGCGATTAAGTTTGCCGCTGTTAACCATGATTCACCTTAAGTATCAAAAAGCGGTGGAGGGCGCGGTGGAGAATTGAGATCTATTAAAGCAAAACGGGAAATCTTTCGATTTCCCGCTCGGAGGGCAGCACGACAGAGGTGCCAGTGGCATTCAAATGGGGTGCTTCCGTGCCCATATCCAACTTCGCTTGCTATCCCATCCTGTGCCTAGTCAGTATTTCCGCTTTATTGTGTCTTGTTATATTTTTGTCTTCTAGCGCTGGTTTAATCTAATTAGTCTTGTTGTTATTAGTAATATCTCTGTTTTTATTGTTTGTTGTTGTTATTAGTCAGTTTTCTTGTTTTTTATTGTTTGTTGTTTTTATTAGTAAGTTTTCCATTTTTTATTGTTTGTTGTTGTTATTTGGTTTTGGCATTTTTCTTATTATTTGTTGTTGTTATGGCTGCGTATAGAGCAGGTCTTGTGCCAACATGGGTTTTTCCTTTTAAATCAATGACTTAACTTTATCGTCAAATGACTTATTCAGTTTGGTTATTTCTATAGGTTACAGATTCGAGGGAATGTTGTTACGTTTACGTTGTCCGGTAACAGAATTTTGGCGGTAACAGTCCCGTGACTGGGGGTAACGATCCTGGCATAAGAGGCGACGGCCTGGCGTCATTAACATCAATAGTGTCACCGCCCAGAGATGGGAGATGGTTACAAAAACAAAACCGGCCACTGTCAGTGGCCGGTTATGGGCGGAGAGGGGGAGGTTAAAGCAGCGGAGAGGAAAAATTATTTACCGACATTGGCCGTCGATTTATTGCGCGGAATGCCCAGGCGCTGGCGGCGCTCCCATAGGCATTTACGGCTGACGCCAAGCTTACGCGCCAGTTCGGTTTCACTCATGGTGTCCTGATGCTCCAGAACGAACCGCTGGAAATAGTCTTCCAGTGACAGATCTTCTGCCGGATCCTGCTGGCTTTTATGAGTGGTCCGGCTGCCGCGCGTCGCACGATGCTCTCCGTACGCGGGCTCATCCTCTTCTTCCAAACTATTGGCTTCCTGATCAAGTGACAGGAGTTCGTGGCTGATTTCTTTATCGTCTTCACACAAAATCACAGCGCGTTGCATGGCGTTTTCCAGCTCCCGCACGTTACCCGGCCAGGTGTAGGTGGTGATGGCCTGCACCGCTTCGGCGGTCAGACGCAGTAACGGCTTGCCAAACTGGGCGCAATAGCGCTGCAGCAGCGACTCTGCGATATTGATGATGTCTTTGCCACGCTCACGCAGCGGTGGCAGTTCAAGCTGCACAACGTTAATCCGGAAATACAG
This sequence comes from uncultured Cellvibrionaceae bacterium, assembly GCA_964448175.1. Classification (GTDB taxonomy): domain Bacteria; phylum Pseudomonadota; class Gammaproteobacteria; order Pseudomonadales; family Cellvibrionaceae; genus Cellvibrio. The sequence goes on from CAYUVQ010000077.1 coordinate 7,825, forward strand.
GTCTTCACGGAATTTGCCTTCTTTGGCTAGCTTACGCAGGTCCCGGTGGGTTGCCGCAATCAGACGGACATCCACTTTGCGTGATTCCACCGATCCCAGCGGGCGAACTTCGCCTTCCTGCAGTACCCGCAGCAGGCGCGCCTGGGCTTCCAGTGGCAGTTCGCCGATCTCGTCCAGGAACAGGGTGCCACCATCGGCAGCTGCCACCAGACCTTCGCGGGTGCTGGCGGCACCGGTAAAGGCGCCTTTTTCGTGACCGAAGAGTTCGGATTCAATAAGCGTTTCAGGAATTGCGGCGCAGTTAACGGAGATCATCAGATGATCCTTGCGCTGGCTTTCCTCGTGGAGGGCGCGGGCAACCAGTTCTTTACCCGTCCCGGTTTCGCCATGGATCAGTACAGTAGCAGCCGTGGGGGCTACTTTGTGGATGCGGTTATAAAGGTCCTGCATCACATCGCTGGTGCCGATCATGCCGGCAATGGCGTTGCTGGCAGTCTGGGGGGGAGTGGCTGCGCCGCGGTTGCCCGCTTTAGCTTTGCCGATAACCCGTTTTACGGCGGTGACCATCTCATCGTGGTCAAATGGCTTGGCGATGTAGTCCACGGCGCCCATCCGCATGGAATCTACAGCGGAGCGCAGGCTGGCGTAGCTGGTCATGATCAGTACGGGGATGTCACCAGCAAGCTTGATCAGATCGGTGCCCGGTGCGCCTGGAAGGCGCAGGTCACTGATAATCAGATCGTAGTCCTTCAGTTGGTAACGGGTAGTAGCTTCCTTAACGGAGGGGGCTTCATCAACATCGTATTGGTTGCGCTCCAACAGCTTGCGCAGCGCAGTGCGAATGATGGTTTCGTCTTCAACAATCAGGATTCTGCTCATAGGTCTCTGTCGCTCAAGTAAACCGTACCCGGTTGAGTGTGGGGCTTATCCTACATCAAATCGGTAACACTTCCAGTGGAAGTGTGTAGGAAATGCACTTTTTGGGTGAAATAGACACGTTTGCTCCCCCAGCGGAGGCCTTTCTGCCTGCTTTTATCGCGCCTCACAGGACCGAGTCAATATGACGCGGTAGTTTGATGGTGAAACGCGCGCCACGGTTATGCACAGCGTCGGCGGGGCTGCTGATGTCGAGATAGCCGCCGTGGTCGTCGACGATGCTGTACACCATAGCAAGGCCCAGGCCTGTGCCTTCTCCGGGTTCCTTGGTGGTAAAAAAGGGTTCGAAGATCTGTTCGATGTGTTCCGGCGCGATACCCGGCCCTTCATCGGTGACCGAGAAGATGATGCTGTATTCATCCTCACTGCTATCAAGGGTTACCTGACCCTGTTCCGGGCTGGCGTCTCGTGCGTTGGACAGGAGGTTAATAAACACTTGGATGATACGCTGGGTATCACCGGCAACAATGGCTTTGGAGGCGATATTGTTGATGAACAGGACTTGGTTTTTGTCCTTTTGCAGTGAGAGCAACTGAATAGCTTCGTTGGCGCAATCGCGCAAAATTACGGCTTGGAAGTCGCTCTTCTTGTTATGGCCGGTGTGGGAGAACCCGACCAGGGACTGCACGATCCGGCTGACCCGGTCCGTTTGACTGAGAATCTGGTCCGCAGTTTCCAGTATTTCAGGGTTTTCTGACTCATAACGCAGGTTTTGCGCCAGACAGGCGATACCCGTAATGGGGTTGCCGATCTCATGGGCTACGCCTGCGGCCAATCTGCCCACCGAAGCCAGGCGCTCGCTGTGGACGAGTTCCTGTTCCAATAATTGGGTTTCGGTAACGTCTTCAAGCAGGATCACCTGATCGTAGACCCCCGCGTTAATCGTCCCTTCGATGGCGGCTTTATGCAGACTCACCCAGTGCGGACGGCCATTAAGCTCAATCTCCCGGCGGTAGTAATGTGCTTCACTGCTGCTGCTGAACTCGGTCAACAGGCTCCGCCATGGCTCGGCGATATCATCCAGGCGGGAGCCGGTAACTTCTTCGCCAGGCGTTTCGGTGAGTTCGGCCATGGCCCGGTTCCACATCAGGATCTCCATGTCGCGCCCCAGAGAGCAGACCGCCATGGGTAATTCTTCCAGTGTTTTGCGGTGATACAGCCGCAGATTGTTAAGCTCCGCTGCCATCCCGGTAAGGTGGTCGCGGTACTCGGACAGGCGGTTTTCCATCAGATTGATGTCCACTGTGTCCCGCGCTTCGGCCACCTGGTAGGGCAGGTGGGTGTCCATGATCTCGCTGGCCACGTGAATACCCATCAGGCCGGACAGGTTGCCTTCTATCTGGTCGCGCAAGCGGCGCAGGGCATAGGGACGACGTTCATTGATGCTCAGGTTCAACTCGGCGAGGGCGATATCCACCTCGCGGCTGGCCGTCACCTTACCTAAAGGTTTGGCTAAGCGGGCTTTAAATTCCAGTGCTGAGTGCACGTCCAGCGCCTGACGCACCGGGTGACTGAGTTCATCGGCGGCGCAGAGATCCGCGCTGTAGTGCTCGTCTTCGGTCTGGCGTGTGGCCAGGGAAATGATGATGAAGATCAGGGTGTTAACCGCGAGAGACACGAGGGTGACATCACTCCAGCGCTCGATTCCTACGGGAATAACCAGATCGGTGAAGGGTACGGTGAGAGCTTCCAAGCGCCAGAGCACCGGCACCAGCAGGCCCGCCGCCCAGATAAATGTACCCGCCGCCAACCCAGCGAGCATGCCCCGGCGATTGCCCTTGGTCCAGAACATGATGGCGAAGGTGCCGGGCAGGAACTGCAGGGTCTCGATAAATGCCAGCAACGCCAGGTTGGTCAGGCTGTAACGGTTGTCGAGAATCCAGTAGAACAGGTAGCCGCCAAGGAAGATGGCCCCGATCAGGATACGGCGCAGCCACAACAGCTGGCGATAGATGTCGTGGCGCGCACGCAGGCGGAAGGTGGGCAGCAGCCAGTGGTTCATCACCATGGTGGCCAATGCCAGCGTGATAATAATCATCGCGCCGGTAGCTGCTGATAAACCGCCGAGGAAAGCCAATACCGTCAGCCCCGGGGAGTTGAGCAGGATCGGGACGCCCAGCGTGAAATATTGCGCGGGCAGAGGTACCGCCAGCTCAAAACCGGCCCACAGGATGGGGAAAATCGGTAACGCCATCAACAGCAAGAACAGCGGGAAAGCCCAGGTTACCGTGTGGGAATTGCGCATCAACGGGTTTTCCGCCAGCCCCAGGTGGAAAATGTGCGGCATGGTAACGGCGGTGGCAATAAACACCAGCAGCAAGGTATGGGCTGAGCCGTCACGGATCGGGGTGTGCAACAGGGCAATATTTTCCGGGTGGTCTGCAAGCCATTCATCGAGACCGCCCAGACCACCGAATATGCCATACACCGCCACCAGCCCGACGGCACACAGCGCGCAGACCTTGAGCAGCGACTCAAAGGCCATGGCCGTGATCAATCCACGGTGCTGTTCACGGTTGGAGCCGAACAGGATGGTAAATAACGCGAGGATGACGCAGTAACACAACGCCATCAGGTCTTTAAACGTCAAACCTGTGCCCTGCAAAGGTAAGGACGGATTGCCGCTGACCGTGAGGATGTGCATGGTATCGGCGATAGCCTGAATCTGCAGTGCCATCAGCGGCAGAATCCCCAGCAGCATACACAGCGTGGTCAAGGCACCTACGGCGTGACTGTGGTAGCGAAATACCAGCAGATCCGCCAGGGAATGCACCTGATGTCGCCGCGCCAGTTCCGCCAGAGGGGCCAGTGCAACCGGGGCAAACAGGAAAAGTGCACCGGTGCCCAGGTAATAGGCCAATGCGCCATAACCGTACGAAAAGGCCAGATCAATAACGCCGTAGAAGGCCCAGGCGCTGGCAAAAATGCCCAGGGACAAAATATAGGTTATGGGATGGGAGGTCACGGAATCCGGAATCCAGCCCCGCTCGGTAATCCAGGCGATACCGAACAGAAGCAGGAGATAACTGATGCCCAGCAGGGCAACGTGGCTTAACTCAAATGTCATGGCGGTTGATTCTTTTTGTCGTAAACGCGTTATTCAATAGGGATCGCTAATCGGTACCGGGTCTTTCAATCTTGCAGGCGGCGGCTGAGAGACGGCTTTTTGCGCAGCTGTATCACAAAGGCGATGATGATCACTAACGCCCACATTATGTACGGCCGATACCAGGCACCCTCCGGATTGATGATCCAGGTAAACAGGGTGGGCGAAAAAATATAGGCAATAAGCAACAGCAAGATGACAAGGCGTTGGTTGGTCATGATGAGGTTTTCCCCGTTGCCGATTCAGTGTGGTGGCCGGTCAGACCGGTCCGTTGTTTGCGCAGTCGCTGACTGTCGATTGTGTGGCTGGAGCCGATTCATATCCCAGTGAGCCTTGCTCCACAGCAATACTTCGGTCGCGCTGGCGTTTTTTAATGTAGGGGGTGGATTCTGCCCTAAAAACTCCAGCGCGTGCCATAGATTGTTGCCGGCCTGTCCATCCTCCAGTGGTGGAGCCAGGTTTTGTTTGCTGAGCTTTTGGCCGTAATCGTTGAGAACCAGGGGCACATGGCCAAAAACCGGCGGTTGGGCGCCGAGCAGTTGAAATAGAAAAATCTGCCGGGCGGTTACCTCCAGGAGATCCTGTCCGCGGATGATGTGCGTTACCTGTTGTGCGATATCATCGGCCACCACCGCCAGCTGGTAGGCAAATAAAGCGTCCTTGCGCTTAAGAATCTGGTCTCCCGCATTCAGGCGCAGGTTTTGCTGTTGCTCACCTTGTATCAAATCCGTAAACCCTACCACGTCGTTCAGCGCCGCATAGGCGGGCGGCAGGTCATAGAGTTTGAGCCGCCAGGCGTGGGGCTTGGTGGTATCTACGCGACGGTTGCGACAGCGGCCATTGTAAATACCGCCCATGGCCTGGAGATCCTGACGGGTGCAGTTGCAGGCATACAACAGATCTTCAGCGCGCAGTGCTTCAAGGACTTCTTCATAGGCGGCCAAGCGCTGACTCTGGTATAGCACGGGTCCGTCCCAGTGCAGCTGATGAGCCTCAAGGCAACGCAGAATCGCGTCGGCCGCGCCAGGTTGTTCGCGAGGCGGGTCAAGATCCTCCATACGTACCAGCCAGCGGCCTTGATGTGCATGTGCATGGAGGTAACTCGCCAGCGCGCTTACCAGTGATCCAAAGTGCAGAGGGCCGGTGGGGGATGGCGCAAAGCGTCCGATATAGGCGTTGGGGCCATTATCAGAAAAGGCGAGGGGGGCCAGGGCAGCGAGGGATTTGATCATAGGCCGGAAAGCAGAAGGGAGCCCGCAGGCTCCCTTTTTTTGCTTCTCTTTTTGTTTAGCTCTTTATTACTTAATTCTTCAGGTTGTTGCTTTATTACTTATTCATGCGGTTCAGCAGTATTAACCGCCGATTTGTTTTTCTTTGATTTCGTCCAGTGTCTTGCAGTCCACACATAAAGTAGCAGTGGGGCGTGCTTCCAGGCGGCGGATGCCGATCTCGACGCCGCAGGCATTACAGAAGCCGTAATCGTCGTTTTCGATCAGTTCCATGGTGCTGTCAATCTTCTTGATCAGCTTGCGCTCGCGATCACGAGTGCGCAGTTCCAGGCTGAACTCTTCTTCCTGACTGGCGCGGTCGGCAGGGTCAGGAAAGTTGGCTGCTTCGTCCTTCATGTGGCTCATGGTGCGATCCACTTCTTCCATGAGTTCCATCTTCCAGTTCAGCAGCAGCTGCTTGAAATGTTCCTTTTGATTGGCATTCATGTATTCCTCGCCTTTCTTCTCCTTGTAAGGCACAAAGGGACGCAAAGCGAAGGTTTCGGTATTCGTTGAGCTTTTCGGCATGATTTTGGCGCCTCGTCTAACTTCCTCAATCCAGCAGATATACGGCACAGGTGCCGCCTCAAGCCTGGTGCTGCTGGAGGCGTGCGGTGTTAATGCAAGACCATCCGGGGCAGCACTCAGATTTTAAGGGGAGGCAAGCTACCAGATAACAATAGCTGGGGCCAGCACTTTTTAAATACCCCCTAAAAGATAGAACATTGCGGGTAATTGACCACCAAGCGGCCCCTTTTGTTGCAATTTTGAGACATATGTCGATTTATCAACAGAGGACTCAGGTGATTCGACAGATCACTGGCAGGTGTTATCCTCCCGGTTCGATAGTTACCAGAGAATCCCTGATCCATGTCTTCAACGATTCAGCCCGTCCTGCCTCCCTGGCAGATGGCGGAACTGCTCAAGCGTTACAAGCGCTTTATGGTGGATGTGCGCCTGGCGGATGGCCAGGTTATCACCCTGCATTGTCCTAACACCGGCTCAATGCGCAATTGTGTCTTACCGTCCACTCCCTGTTGGTACTCCACCTCGGATAACCCCAAGCGTAAATACGCCCATACCTTGGAGGTGGTAACCACCCCCGGTGGTCATCTGGCGGGTGTGAATACCGGGCGCGCTAATGCATTGGTACAACGGGCGATTGTGACCGGCGTTATTGAAGAGCTGCAGGGTTACACCTCAGTGCGGCGGGAGGTGGTATATGGCGAGGAAAAATCGCGTATCGACTTCCTGTTGGACGGCGGTGTCCATGATCCTCGCCCCTGCTATGTCGAAGTCAAAAGTGTGACCCTGATGGAGGCCCCGGGCCAGGGGTTGTTTCCCGATGCCATCAGTGATCGCGGCAGCAAACACCTGCGGGAGCTGATGACCATGGTGCAGCAGGGTTATCGTGCAGTCCTGTTGTTTTGCGTTCAGCATACCGGCATTGAGTGGGTGGAACCCGCTGATAAAATTGATCCCGTTTATGGGAAGTACCTGCGCGAAGCGATCGCGATGGGGGTGGAGGTGCTGGCGTGTCAGGCGAGCATCAACCCCGTTGCAGCTGACATTACGCTGGTAAGAAAGCTGCCGGTACGGATTGGGTAAGTTACATGCTCCGCATCAGATAACCGTGTTCGCGCAGGTATTTCATGATCGTCGCCACGCATTCCTCAGTGGATAGCTGATCTGTTCGCACGTGAATCTCGGGTGTTAAAGGAGGTTCATATGCCGAATCGATACCCGTGAACTCAGAGATCTGTCCGGCGCGCGCCTTGCGATAAAGTCCTTTAGGGTCGCGTGTTTCACACACAGTTAACGGGGCATCGGTAAAGACCTCAATAAATTCTCCCGCTCCAAATGTTTGTCGAATGGTGGAGGGCATCTGTTGAAAAGGAGAGATAGTTGCGGTCAATACCATCAGTCCGGCGTCGGTAAATAATTTTGCTATCGCGCCTATCCGCCGGATATTTTCATTGCGATCCGCGCTGGAAAACCCCAGGTCCCCGCACAAACCTTTGCGCACCACATCGCCATCTAATAAATAGGTATGACAGCCCAAGTTAAACAATTCTCGCTCCAGTAAGTTGGCGAGCGTGGATTTACCTGCACCACTCAGGCCCGTAAACTAGAGTACACAGGGACGTTGTTGGTTTAATTGTGCTCGTTCATTTTGAGTCAGGGTTGTCATAAGCCGCTACGCATGTCGTGATGGGAAGTGGTTATACAGGCGAGGTTAAAGGAAGGATAAAGAACACCAACCTGTCGCGCCGCAGAGTGTAGCGCAACCGATTGGTGGTGTAAGAATAAAGTCCGATTAGCCATTGTTGATGATGGATTTAATTGTCTGATGGTTGCATCATCGCCAGTTCTCTTTGGAGGCGCGGATACTGATGAAGATGGTTCCGTCCCCGCCACCAGCTGCTACCCCTGTTGGCCAGGCTGTTGAGCTACTGGGTATCAGCAGCAGCTGGCATTTTTAATACATT